>NC_021505.1:3977289-4288634 GCF_000412675.1 Pseudomonas putida NBRC 14164
TGGGAGGTATACAGGCTCTGCGCCGTCGCGGAGACGTTGAGGTCATGGTGCGCCACTTCCCAGATGTAGCGCAGTTGTTGAAGCTTCATAGGTTTCCCTCGGTTCAGCGATGAGTCCGCGGCAGCAGGCAGCGACGATATATAACTATATTAGTGGTTCTGGAAATAAATCTAGAACTATTTTGTTACGTACCCTCGGAAAAAGCAGACGCTTCACTTCATGTTTTCCTACGCCCCAGATGCTGCGCCAAAGGCACCATGTACACCGGCACCGGCGACAGTTGCAGCAGTCGCACTGCCGTGCGCCCCAAGGGCACATCCACGCCGGCGCCGGCGCTGTGGCTGCCGAAAATCAACAGGTCGACGCTAAGCCGCTGCGCCTGGTCAAGAATCACCTGCGCCGGATCGCCCTGGCGTACCCGCACCGCCTTGATCACCGCAAGGTCGGCCTCCTCGCCCAGCTCATCGCGGAAGTTTTCCAGCACGCGCTGCTCGATGTTGGCCATCACCGCGTTCACCCCCTGGCTATGCAACTGGTCGAGCGTCTGCTCATCGAGGTAGCTTTGCAGGAGGGATTCGGCGAACTGGCCCATTGGCTCCACGGCGTGAATGACATACAACTCGGCATTGAACGTGCGCGCCAAGGCCAGCGCGTGCTGCATCACAAAAGGGGCGTAGACACCGAGGTCGGTGGCGTACAGCATGGAGCGGATCATTCGACCTCCTCGACTGCCGCAACGGCAGAGCAAGCTTCAGCTTAGCAGCGCGCCGAACGCACGCTTTGCCGTCCGGCGCGCTGCCGGCGCGGCCTGCAGGGCCGCGCAAAAAAGCAACGCTGAGGTCAAAGCTGCCGTCAGCAGGGCCGATCACTGGCGTCGAGGAAACTTAGTGCCTGGTACAGGGTTTCCATGCGCGGCAAGCTGCAGCCTGCCGCACGCGCACGCACCAGCGGCTCTGCATAGATAGCCTGCAGCTCCAGCGGGCGCATGAGGGCATAGTCGTGAAACATGCTTGGCCAATAGTCAGGCATGCGCTCGGTCATCTGGAACAAGTGCTCGGCATACCCCTCGGGTAACACATGCCCACAGGCGGCAGCGCCTTGCACCACCTCGGCCATCAGGGCCTGGATCAGTTTACGGCCATGGCTGCTTGCCATCAGCCCGGCGGTGCCTTCGCCCAGCAATACCGACAGACCGTTGTACGGCACGTTCCATACCAGCTTCTGCCAGCGCGCCAGGTCCAGGTTCGGCATGGCCTGCGAATCGATGCCCGCCGCCTGGAACAACCCTGCACCCTCACTGAGCACGGCCGCACCACCATCACTGGCCGGCCCACTGTGATAGCCCAGGTTGACCGCCCCCAGGGCCTGGTGACGAATCACACCCGGCGCGTGGCGGTTGACGCAGATGAAACACAGGCCGCCGAGCAGGTGCATGTCGCGGCGCAAGGCCGGACGCAACTGCTCCTCCACACCCAGACCATTTTGCAGCAGTACAACTTTGGCGCCGGGTGCAGCGGCCTGCACGATCAGTGGCGCCAGCTGGTCATTGCTGGTGGACTTGGCACCGACCAGCAACCAGTCGCAAGGCGGCATGTCGGCGGCATAGGCATAGGCCTGCACCTTCATCTGCAGCGTACCGTGTACCGCGCTGTCCACCGCCAACCCCTGCTCGCGTACGACCTGGTACTCGCTGCGCAGCAGAAAATGCACGTCGAAACCGGCCCGGGCCAGCATCAACCCATAGAAGCCTCCAATAGCTCCGCTGCCAATGATGCCGATGCGTGGTGTGCGCGGCTGCATGCCGATCTCCAGGTCAATGCCAGCTTTCTTTTTACACAGCTTGCACCCTGCCAGCTAGCCCATGCACGCCAAAGCGCCACAACGGCAGGGAAAACAGCATGCTGACGGGACTTCAGCCCATTGTCGCGCCACCCGTAACGCGCTAAGGTTCGGCTCCCCGCTGCGATTATTCTTGCTGCTGGGCCGCACGGGGACAGTTGGCGGCCGGCACCCGTGACCTGACGAGTAACACGATGGCTGATTTACCGATCGATGACTTGAACGTTGCCTCCAACGAGACCCTGATCACCCCCGATCAGCTCAAGAAGGAAATCCCCCTCAGCGCCAAGGCCCTGCAGACCGTGACTGCCGGCCGTGAAGTGGTGCGCAATATTCTCGACGGCAAGGACCATCGCCTGTTCGTCGTGGTCGGCCCTTGCTCCATCCACGATATCAAGGCCGCCCACGAATACGCCGAGCGCCTGAAGGTGCTGGCCGCAGAAGTGTCCGATACGCTGTACCTGGTCATGCGTGTGTACTTCGAAAAGCCACGCACCACCGTCGGCTGGAAAGGCCTGATCAACGACCCGTACCTGGATGACTCGTTCAAGATCCAGGATGGCCTGCACATTGGCCGCCAGCTGCTGCTGGACCTGGCCGAAATGGGCCTGCCGACCGCTACCGAAGCGCTTGACCCGATTTCCCCGCAATACCTGCAGGACCTGATCAGCTGGTCGGCGATCGGCGCTCGCACCACCGAATCGCAGACCCACCGCGAAATGGCCTCGGGCCTGTCTTCGGCGGTCGGCTTCAAGAACGGCACCGACGGCGGCCTGACCGTTGCCATCAACGCCCTGCAGTCGGTGTCCAAGCCACACCGCTTCCTCGGTATCAACCAGGAAGGTGGCGTGTCCATCGTCACCACCAAGGGCAACCCGTACGGCCACGTGGTACTGCGCGGCGGCAACGGCAAGCCGAACTACGACTCGGTCAGCGTCGCCCTGTGCGAGCAGGACCTGGCCAAAGCCAAGATCAAGGCCAACATCATGGTCGATTGCAGCCACGCCAACTCCAACAAGGACCCGGCCCTGCAACCGCTGGTCATGGAGAACGTTGCCAACCAGATCCTCGAAGGCAACCAGTCGATCATTGGCCTGATGGTGGAAAGCCACCTGAACTGGGGCTGCCAGTCCATTCCGAAAGACCTGAACGAATTGCAGTACGGCGTCTCGGTCACCGACTCGTGCATCGACTGGGCCGCGACCGAGAAAACCTTGCGCAGCATGCATGCCAAGCTCAAGGATGTGCTGCCGCAGCGCAAGCGCGGCTGATTGATGTAAAAAAGCGGGGCCGCTTCGCGCCCCATTCGCGGCACTAGGCCGCTCCTATAGGGATATGCGATCTCCTGTAGGAGCGGCCTTGTGCCGCGAATGGGGCGCGAAGCGGCCCCCGTTTTTTATGTAAAGCGTCAGGCCTTGCTCGAATGCCGCTGCTGGCGCTCCATGTAGCGTTCCACATATGAGCAGGACGGAATCACCGTATAGCCCATCTGTTCAGCGTACTCCAGCGCCCGCTCGGTCAAAGCGGCAGCAATCCCGCGGCCCCGCAAGGCGTTGGGCACGAAGGTGCGATAGATGTCCAGCGTCTGCTTGCCCAGATCCATGTACGTCAGATAGGCACGATGACCGTCCACGGTGGTCTCGAACTGATGACCGGCCTGGTCATGGTGGATGGTCAGCGCTTCGCTCATCACTACTCCTCGCAGGTCTTCTCGGTAGACCCATACCTTAACCGATGGTGGTTTATCCGGCGCTAAATCCTCTACGCCACCTGTTGCCCCTTCGACCTCTGGACGATTGTAATCGTTCGGATCCTCTGGCACTCACAAGATAGTAGGCGCCGCAAATGGGATTGCTCAAGGTGGCAGCGGCGAAAAATGGCGAAAATGCTGAGAAAGCGACTCTTCCCTGCTACCTTCAACAGCCGCCGGATGTTGTAGGGCTTAAGACGTCGAAGGACAGTTAAAGTCACCGTTAGTTCAACAAAAAAGTTCCGGTACTACAATCGCTTGCGAACCCTGCACGTTTTTTTCACACGCACGTCGCAAATCTTGTCGGCGTGGCGCCAAGCCACATTTTTTTTGCAGTTCTTGCGCTCAGTCAGTTTACTTACTACAAGTAATGGGTACTATGTACGCCGGCCAGTTTCTCTTTCCTGAGAGATGGCTATTTAATAGAAAGTCCTTGAAGGGGAACACGATGAACAACGTTCTGAAATTCTCTGCTCTGGCTCTGGCCGCAGTTCTGGCTACCGGTTGCAGCAGCGTATCCAAAGAAACCGAAGCTCGTCTGACTGCGACTGAAGACGCAGCAGCTCGCGCTCAAGCTCGTGCTGACGAAGCCTACCGTAAGGCTGACGACGCACTGGCAGCCGCTCAGAAGGCTCAGCAGACCGCTGACGAAGCCAACGAGCGCGCTCTGCGTATGCTGGACAAAGCCAGCCGCAAGTAATAATCCTCGCGGATTGTTAAGAAGCCGACCCACTTGTGGGTCGGCTTTTTTATTGCCTGCCAGCAAGGTAAATGCGGCAGGCAGTAACGAAAAGGCCCGCACTAAGGCGGGCCGTGATGTGTCGCAGTTACCTTACTGCAGTTCTGGCGGAATGCTCGACACCATAGGGGCGCTGCCCTGGTTCTCGACCGGCACGGCAATTTCTACCGGCATGCCATCTTCTGCGGCCACCACGTCACGCACCATGTCCCAGTTCATACGCAGGTTATTGGCCAGGTCTTCACGCTTGAGCAAGGCGTTGATAACGGCGGTGTGTTTATCGACTACCGACGGGTTACCCTGGTCGTCCAGCGGCGTGTGCGCTTCCAGATAGACCTTGCCGCCACTGATACCGAACTTGTAAGGCTCGTTGATGATGCGCACCGGCGTACCCACCGGCACCATCTTCGACAGTTCCAGCACGTTGTTGTTGAGCATGCGGAAGCAGCCGTGGCTGGTACGCATGCCAATGCCGAACTTCTTGTTCGAACCGTGGATCAGGTAGCCCGGCACGCCCAGGGTGAACTTGAACGGCCCCAGCGGGTTGTCCGGGCCAGCCGGCACTACGGTCGGCAGGATGTCACCGTCCGCCGCGTGCTCTTTGCGGATGGAAGCAGGTGGCGTCCAGGTCGGGTTCGGCGTCTTGGCGGTGATCTTGGTATTGGCGATCGGCGACCCCCAACCCTCACGACCAATCCCTAGCGGGAAGGTATGTACCACGTTCTGCCCTTTCGGGAAGTAGTACAGGCGGTACTCGGCCAGGTTGATGACGATGCCTTCGCGCGGGCCAGGCGGCAGCACGTAGCGGGTCGGCAGGATGATCTCGGTGCCAGCGCCCGGCAGCCAAGGGTCGACGCCCGGGTTGGCGGCAATCATTTCCAGGTAGCCGAGGTCGTTGGCAGTGCCGATGTCGGCGAACGTGTCCTCGTACTTTGCCTTGATCACATGCACCTGACCGACGATGTCTTCACCGGGCGGTGGCAGTGGCAGCTCCAGCGCAGCAGCGGGGCCAGCTACCAGCAGGGCGGCCAGGGACAGGCTACGGGTGACGGCAGGAAAGCGCGGCAACATCCGGTAAATCCTTCGAAAGGTGGGTCAAGAGGATCGATTGTACACCCGCGCCGATGCAAGCGGGAGGCATTGGCGCGATGCAAGCGTTTCAGATGATGAAAGGTGCTTGCCGTTCAGCTCGCCTGCAGCTCTGGCCAGACCGGGCGCATGCCGCGCCGCTGGGCATCGAGGATGGCTCGGCAGAGGTCACACAGCCGGCTATCGCGGTAGATCGCGCGCGGCACCCCCGACCAGCGCGGCTGCGCCGGCAGCAGGCCGCCGCACAAGGTGCGGTCGACCGGCACGCCCAGCTCAAGCTGGCGGGCCACCAGGTGGACGCGGATTTCCTGGCAGGCGAACAGGTCGAGCTGCTCATCGGGCTCGATCAGTTGGTAGGCATACAGGGACCAGGCAGGACGCGGCATCGGGGGCACTCGAAACGGGGGGCGCAACATTAGCCGAAAGCCCGCCCCGTTTAAAGCGTCACAGCAAGGGTTTTATCGCCGGCCAGGCATTTTCCAGCAGGCGCTGCTGGGCACCTTGGGCCGGATGGATGCCATCGGCCTGCATCAACTCAGGCACGCCCCCTACCCCTTCGAGGAAAAACGGCACCAACGGCACCTGTTTGTCCGCAGCCAGCTGTTCATACACCTTGGCAAAAGCGGTGGTGTAGCGCACCCCGTAATTGGGCGGCAGGCGCATGCCCAGCAGCACCACCTTGGCACCGGCCTGGCGTGCCCCCTCAATCATCGAGGCAAGATTTTGTTGCAATTGCGCGGGCGGTTGCCCACGCAGGCCATCGTTGCCGCCCAGCTCCAGCACCACCAGGCTCGGTTTATGCGCTGCAAGCAGCGCCGGCAGCCGCGCCTGGCCACCTGCGCTGGTGTCGCCGCTGATCGAGGCATTGACCACTTTGTCGTCGAAACCTTCGTCCTTGAGGCGGGTCTGCAACAGAGTGACCCAGCCCTGGCGGGTATCCAGGCCAAAACCGGCGCTGATACTATCGCCAACAACCAGCAGTGTTCCCGCCGCCGCGCTCTGGGCCAGGCAATACAGGGCCAGACCGGCACTCAACCACCACACTCGCATCGGATTCTCCATGGGCCCCAACATACTCGTTGCGCAGAACCTTAGCAAAGTGGTCCCCAGCGCGGAAGGTGACCTGACGATCCTCCACGCACTCTCCCTCGAACTGGCCAAAGGCGACAGCCTGGCCATCGTCGGCGCCTCGGGCTCAGGCAAGTCGACCCTGCTCGGTCTGCTCGCCGGCCTCGACCTGCCCAGTGCCGGCAAGGTCATCCTCGCCGGCAACGACCTGGGGCCACTGGATGAAGACCAGCGCGCCCGGGTACGCGCCGAACATGTGGGTTTCGTGTTCCAGTCATTCCAGTTGCTCGACAGCCTCAATGCGCTGGAAAACGTCATGCTGCCACTGGAGCTGGACGGCCGCCGCGATGCCCGCGAGCAGGCGCGCTCCCTGCTGGAGCGGGTCGGCCTCGGCAAGCGCCTGAGCCACACCCCACGCCAACTGTCGGGCGGCGAACAGCAGCGGGTAGCCATCGCCCGCGCCTTCGCCGCACAACCTGCGGTGCTGTTTGCCGACGAGCCCACCGGCAACCTCGACAGCCACACGGGTGAGCGCATCAGCGACTTGCTGTTTGACTTGAACAAGGAGCGCGGTACCACCCTGGTGCTGGTTACCCATGACGAACGCCTGGCCCGGCGCTGTCGCCGCCAGATCCGCCTGGACGCGGGGCGCCTGGTGGCGCCGGTGGAGGCTTGATGAAGCACATGCCGTTGTCCCGCCTGTGCGGCCTTGCCCTGCGCCAGTTGCTGCGCGACATTCGCGCCAGCGAAGTGCGCGTGCTGTTCTTTGCCCTGCTGGTGGCAGTGGCCGCCAGCACCGCCATCGGCTATTTCGGCGCCCGCCTGAACGGCGCCATGCAACTGCGCGCCAGCGAATTCCTGGGTGCCGACCTGGTGCTGCAGGGCAGCACCCCCGCCCGCGAGCAGCAGATCGATACCGGCACCGCACTTGGCTTGCGTCACGCGCAGGTGGTCGAGTTCACCAGTGTGGTGGGCGGCGACAACGGCATCCAGCTGTCCAGCGTCAAGGCCGCCGACAGTGCCTACCCGTTGCGCGGGCAAGTACGCAGCGCGCCGGCGCCCTATGCCGAGGAAACACCTGGCGGCGGCCCGGCACCTGGCGAGGCGTGGGTCGAGCCCCGCCTGTTGGCGGCGCTGGGGCTGGCGATTGGCGACAGCATCGACGTAGGCATGAAAACCCTGCGCATGAGCCGTGTGCTGACCTACGAACCGGACCGCGCCAACAACTTCTACAGCCTTACCCCGCGGGTGATGATGAACCTGGCCGACCTGGAGGCCACCGGTGTAATCCAGCCGGGCAGCCGGGTCACCTACCGCGATCTGTGGCGCGGCGATGCCGGGGCGCTGGCCCAATACCGCCAAGGCGTGGAAAAAGGCCTGGCCGCCAACCAGCGCCTGCGCGACACCCGCGATGGCAACCAGCAGATCGGCGGCGCCCTGGGCAAGGCCGAACGCTACCTGAACATGGCCAGCCTGGTGGCGGTGCTGCTGGCCGGGGTCGCCGTGGCCTTGTCGGCCAGCCGTTATGCCGCACGTCGTCTGGATGCCAGCGCGCTACTGCGCTGCCTGGGTCTCTCGCGCCGCCAGGCACTGGGCCTGTATTGCCTGCAACTGGCCATGCTCGGCCTGGTTGCCGCCCTTGCCGGCGCCCTGCTCGGCTGGCTGGCACAACTGGGCCTGTTCCGCCTGCTGCACGGGCTGCTGCCAAGCGTGGTGCCGGCAGGCGGCATCATCCCGGCCCTGGCCGGCATCGGCACCGGGTTGGTTGCACTGGCCGGCTTCGCCCTGCCACCCATTGCCGCCCTGGGCCAGGTCCCGCCACTGCGGGTACTGCGCCGTGATCTGTTGCCGATACCGCCCAGCAGTTGGTTGGTGTACGGCGCCGCTCTGTTTGCGCTTGGCCTGATCATGTGGCGCCTGAGCCTCGACCTGTTGCTCACCTTCGCCCTGCTCGGGGGCGGCCTGGTCGCCGCATTACTGCTCGGCGGCTTGCTATTGCTCGGCTTGCGCAGCCTCCGCCAGCTGCTGGCCGGCGCGCCACTGGCCTGGCGCCTGGGGCTGGGCCAGTTGCTGCGCCACCCCACGGCCGCCGCCGGCCAGGCCTTGGCCTTCGGCCTGATCCTGCTAGCCATGGCGTTGGTCGCCCTGCTACGCGCAGAACTGCTCGACACCTGGCAAGCTCAGTTACCCAAGGATGCGCCCAACCATTTCGCCCTGAACATCCTGCCGGATGATCGTGAGCCGTTCGCTCAACGCCTGCATCAGGTCAACGCCACTTCAGCGCCTTTGTACCCGGTAACGCCGGGGCGCCTGGTGCAAATCAACGAGCAACCGGTACAGCAAATCGTCAGCAAGGACTCGGCAGGTGAGCGCGCCGTGCAGCGCGACCTCAGCCTGACCTGGGCCGCCGAACTGCCCGAAGGCAATGCACTGACCGCAGGCAACTGGTGGCAAGCCTTGCCCGCCAGCGACGAAATCCCCGGTGTATCGGTGGAGGCGGAGCTGGCCAGCAGCCTGAAACTGAAAATGGGCGACCTGCTGACCTTCGAAATCGGCGGCCAGCAACGTCAGGCCCGGGTCAGCAGCCTGCGCAGCGTGCACTGGGACAGCTTCCAGCCAAACTTCTACATGATCTTCCAGCCCGGCACACTGCAGGGGCTGCCGACCACCTACCTGACCAGCTTCTACCTGGCGCCGGGCCACGACCTGGACGTGGTGGCGCTGTCACGGGCATTCCCGGCGGTGACCATCCTGCAGGTGGATGCCTTGCTCGACCAGCTGCGCAGCATCCTCGCCCAGGTGACCCTGGCGGTGGAGTATGTGCTGCTCTTCGTACTGGCCGCCGGGCTGGCGGTGTTGTTTGCCGGCTTGCAGTCAACGCTGGACGAACGCATCCGCCAGGGTGCCTTGTTGCGTGCGCTGGGGGCGGCGCGGCCATTACTGGTCAAGGCACGGCGTATCGAGTTCGGCTTGCTGGGGGCGGCCAGCGGGTTGTTGGCCGCAGTGGGCTGTGAGCTGATTACCCTGGCGCTGTACCGCTATGCCTTCGACTTGCAGTGGAGCCCGCACCCGTGGCTGCTGGCGCTGCCGCTGGCGGGGGCGCTGCTGGTGGGCGGTGCGGGGGTTCTGGGGACCCGGCGAGCGTTGAATGCCAGCCCGTTGGCGGTGTTGCGCGACAGTTGAGGGTTACCCGCACCGGCCCCTTCGCGGGCACGCCCGCTCCCACAGGTCCGGCACAATGCTCAAATGCTGTGATATTCCTGTGGGAGCGGGCGTGCCCGCGAAGGGGCCGGTGCAGACAACATCAATTCATTGGCCGTAAGTGATGCTCTTCACATACCAGGTCGCTTCACCGGTAGGTGTGTGCACCACCACCTCATCGCCCTCCTCCTTCTTGAGCAAGGCCCGCGCCATGGGCGAGTCGATCGAGATGTAATCGTTGCGCCCGTAGATCTCGTCATAGCCGACAATGCGAAACTTCATGGTCTCGCCATCGTCATTCTCGATCTCGACCCAGGCACCAAAAAACACCTTGCCTTCCTGTTGCGGCGAGTAGGCCACCACCTTCACATCTTCAAGCCGCTTGCGCAGGTAACGCACCCGGCGGTCGATTTCGCGCAGCAGCTTCTTGTTGTACTGGTAGTCGGCATTTTCGCTGCGGTCGCCCAGTGACGCCGCCCAGGCAACCTTCTGGGTGATCTCCGGGCGATAGACACGCCACAGGTGGTCCAGCTCTTTCTTCAGCGCCTCATGGCCTTCCGTGGTGATGATGTTGGTACTCAACAGCGCACTCCTCAGCGGCGGGTAATCAGGCCTTGGCGCGCAATGCGGGTGAGGTGGCCAATGACTTCGGCGGCCTCGTCCGGCGCCGGGGCCTGGATAACGGCCAGGTCGAAGCGGTCATTGCCGTATTGCGCCAGGTGGCAGCCGATATCGACGAACTGGATCAGGAAGGCGCGCGCCTGGCCCTTGCGACGGGACAGGCCTTCGAGGTGACGCAAAAGGGTGGGCTGATGCTGGCCGCCGAGCAGAATGCGCGGTGTGCGGGCCGCCTGGCTGGCAGGCAAAGGGCTCAAACAGACACTGGTACGTGGACAACTCATGGAGCTTCTCTCCGCCTCGCGAATCCCGCTGGGCAGCGGTGGGAGGCGTCACCGAACCAGCGCTTTAGCGGTATTTCGGATGGCCCGGAGGGGGGCTTTCCCGCGCCCCGCAAGTAGCTGTTTAAATCGGCGCAGGCGGTATGCTAGAGCGATGAGCTACAAGTTGCAAGCTAGAAGCCACAAGCAAAAGCAGGCCGAGTACTGGCCCGCTCTTGCTTGCGGCTTGCAGCTCACTGCTTGCAGCTGATTACCGGGCGATCAGGCGGTCCAGCGAAAAGCGGCCAGCGCCTTCGATCATGACGGCAACCGTGCCGGCCAGCAGCGCCAGGGCGAACTCGTAGCCGTTGTTCGACATGAACAGGCCGTTACCGATGTGCACGGAGAGAATCGCCACCACCAGCGTTACGCTCAGCGCCAGGGCCGCCGGGCGAGCCAGCAAGCCAACCACCAGTGCCAGGCCGCCGAAGAATTCGGCGCTACCGGACAACAGGGCCATCAGGTAGCCCGGGGCCAGGCCGATGCTTTCCATCCACTGGCCGGTACCTTCCAGGCCGTAACCGCCGAACAGGCCGAACAGTTTTTGCGCGCCGTGCGCCATGAAGATGATGCCGACCAGGATGCGGATAACGCTGAGACCGGCGCCGGCGCGGGTGGAGAACAGGGCGTTGAGGGTAGTGTTGTTCATGTCGAAGCGTCCTTGAAGCGGAGAAGTTGTGTTGGGATGGGCGCCATCATAATCAATTCGATAGATATGAAAATCGCAAAAAACCCAACACAACAATCGACATAATCGATTTATCAGCGCTTTGCCACACGCTCCAGCGCAGCCCGCTCGCGGTTGAACGCCAAAAAGTACTTGTTGACACTGTTGACGAAGTTGACCGGCCCCATGCCCACCTGCTCCATGGCGATGCGTTCGGTCTGGAAGAACCACTGGTCCCCGTTGAGGCCGCGCCGCCGGGCTTCTGAGCGCATCGCCTGGACGCGTTCGGGGCCGAGGTTGTAGGCCGCCAGCGTAAAGGCCATGCGCTCACGCTCGTTGATCTTGGCGCTGGCGAAGAACTTGCGCCGGATCAGCGCCAGGTAGCGGGCGCTGGCCTGCACATTGCCATCCACCGTGGCGGTGTTGCTCACTCCCACGCGCTGGGCGGCCGAAGGGGTAATCTGCATCAGACCATGGGCGCCTCCCGTGCCGCGTGCAGCCGGGTTGAGCGTCGACTCCTTGAAGGCCAGGGCGGCCAGGTTGAGCCAGTCGATCTGCTGCGCCTGGCCATGCTTCTGCAGCACCGCCCGCACCGAGGCCAGGCGCTGGCGGTCCTTGCTGGCCAACGGGTTGTGCACCCGGTACTGGCGCCGGTAGATACGCTCGAAGGCTGCATCCTGGTTGTCTGGTGCGCGGTAACCTTGCAGGAAGTGATCGACCGTGGCCAACAATTGCGGCGCATCACGCCCCACATACCAGCGCATGGCTTGCGGCGCCCCCAGGCGCACCCGGGTGTCCAGGCGCAGGCGCGGCATGACCCGCGCCCAGCGCCGGGCAATGGGCTGCTCGACCACGGTGAGGTGGTAGATGCCAGCCTGCACCATCTCCAGTACATCTTCCACCGCCAGCGTCGAGTCGACCCACTCCACCTTGATCGGCGGACGCTTGCGCAGTGCCAGTTGCTGGTTAGCCTGCTGGATCAGCGGCCCGGCAGCACTGGCGCTGGTCAAGGCCACGGTACGCCCGGACAACTGCTCGACCTTGCTGAAGCTTCGCTCGCCTTTGCGCCCGACCAGCATCAACGGCACCTGGTCGAGTATCGGCGCACTGCTACTCACGCCGCGCACCGCGCTGGGGTCAAGCAGCTCGCCCGGCGCAGCCAGGTCGCCCTCGCCGCGGGCCAGAGCGCCCATCAACTGCTCCTTGGCTCGCGGTATGAGCTTTAGCTGGATCCGCTGGTCATCGGCGGCACGCGCATTGAGATAATGCTCCAGCGCCCGCAGGCGGTAATACTCGATGCCAACCGGCTCGCCCTTGACCTCGCCAGAGCTGTTGCGGCTCTGGTTGACCAGCACCCGCAGCACTTTGCTGGTACGAATCTGCTGCAGGTCACGCACCTTGGCGGGCGGTATGTTCTGCTGCGGCCCCGGCGCGCGCGCCTGTGCCGGGCCGGTCAGGGTCAGCCCGAGCGTCAGCAGGAAAACAAGCCAGCATCGCAGCATGCAAAACGTGTCCGTGGTGGTTGGGCGGCATCCATGGACTGCACCGCCAAGTGAGAAATGACGATAAAAGACCACGGCAACAGCATGAAGTTCTTGGTTTTTCAGAAAAAACGCGGATTTTGCTATGCTGGCCGCCCCGCGGCACGAGATAGCACCATGCAACTGATCGATATCGGCGTCAACCTGACCAACAGCAGTTTCCACGACCAACAGGCGGCAATCGTCGAGCGCGCCGTTGAGGCCGGGGTGACACAAATGGTGCTGACAGGCACCAGCCTGGCAGTCAGTGAACAGGCGCTGGAGCTGTGCCAGCAGCTGGACGCAAGCGGTCAGCACCTGTTTGCCACTGCGGGCGTGCACCCCCACGATGCCAAGGCCTGGGATGCTGGCAGCGAGCGCCAGTTGCGCCAGCTGTTGAATGAACCACGCGTGCGCGCCGTGGGCGAATGCGGCCTGGATTTCAACCGTGACTTCTCCCCTCGCCCACTCCAGGAACAAGCCCTGGAAGCCCAGTTGGCGCTGGCCGTAGAGCTGCGCCTGCCAGTGTTCCTGCACGAGCGGGACGCCAGCGAGCGCTTGCTGGCGATCCTCAAGCATTACCGCGACCACCTTACCGGCGCTGTGGTGCACTGCTTTACCGGCGAGCGCGAGGCACTGTTCGCCTACCTGGACATGGACCTGCACATCGGCATCACCGGCTGGATCTGCGACGAGCGCCGCGGCACCCACCTGCACCCGCTGGTGGGCAACGTTGCCGAAGGGCGGCTGATGCTGGAGAGCGATGCCCCGTACCTGCTGCCACGCAGCCTGCGACCCAAGCCGAAGAACGGGCGCAACGAGCCGGCGTTTCTGCCGGAAGTGCTGCGCGAAGTGGCGCTGCATCGGGGCGAATCGGCCGAGCACACGGCGGCGCATACCACCGCGACGGCGCGGGCGTTCTTCCAGCTCCCTTGAGCCCTGCGCGCTGGCTGTTGATATGGGTCAACATCTTGCTGAGCGGGTGCAGGCACAATGATGGCACCTTGCCAAAATTGTTTCCGCTCAACTCAGAGAAGACCTGCCCATGGGTGCCTGGCTTAGCAATGTTTCCCTGAAGTACAAATTCTGGGCCGTCAACGCGGTGGCCTTTGTCACTACCCTGCTGCTGGTGCTCTATGCCGTGCACCTGGAGCAACGCGCCCGCGCCGAAGCGGCGCAGGCGCAGGCGGCAGCGCAAGCCCAGCTGCTGGCTGCCTGGCCTGCCGGGCAAGCATTGCCGCGCCCGGACAACGTCATCAGCTGGTCGGCCGGGCAAACGCCGGCTTTCGCCGGTGAAGCACTCGATAGCCTGCGCAATGCCCAGGGCTGGGTGGAGCTACCAAGCGCCTGGATCCTCGGCGAAAACCCGCTGCGCGGGGCGCAGGTAGTGCGCCACGGCGACCAACAGGTGGCCGTGCTCGCCCAGTCGCCAAGCCTGCGCCAGGTATTCTTCGCGCGCTTCAGCAACTACGCGGTATGCGTGCTGATCCTGATGCTGGCCATGCTCGGCGCTTCGCAATTGCTGATCCGCTTCCTGCTCAGCCAGCTCAATACCCTGAAGGATGTGATGCTGCACGTGGAAAGGACCGGCGACCTGGCGGCCCGTGTGCCGCTGGCCTGCGGCGACGAGGTCGGCCAGATGGCCGGGGCCTTCAATGCCATGCAGGCCACCTACCACCGCGTGGTCAGCACCGTCGCCCACACCGCTGCACAGTTGGACTCGGGCGCCGCACGCCTCGCTGCCAGCATGAACAACGTACGCACCGGCATGCTCGGCCAGCAGAGCGAGACTGACCAGGCCGCTACCGCCATCAACCAAATGTCGGCGACGGTGCACCACATTGCCCAGCATGCCGGTGCCACCCGTGACCTGTCACAAACCGCCGACACCTTGGCCGGCAGCGGCAAAGAGGTGGTCAGCCGGGTGCAGGATTCGATTTCCGGGCTGTCCAGCGGTGTGCAGCAAACCGCCGAAATGATTCGCCAACTGGCCGAAGACAGCCAGAAGATCAACAGCGTGGTCGGTGTAATCCACAGCATCGCCGAGCAGACCAACCTGCTGGCGCTCAACGCCGCCATCGAAGCGGCGCGCGCCGGAGATCTGGGCCGAGGCTTTGCCGTGGTGGCCGATGAGGTACGCAACCTGGCCAAGCGTGTGCAAACCTCTACCGACGAAATCACCACCATGGTCTCTGCCCTGCAATCGGGCACCCGCGATGCAGTGGAATTCATGCAGGAAAGCTCGTACAAGGCCGACGATTGCGTCCGTCAGGCCCAGGAGGCCGGCGAGGCGCTGGCGGAGATTACCGGTGCTGTGGCGCAGATGCGCGAAAGCAATACCCAGATTGCCGTGGCGGCCGAGCAGCAAAGCCAGGTGGCCGAGGAAATGAACCGCGCCGTGGTCAGCATCCGCGATGTCACCGAACAGACCGTGCAACAGACAGTGGGCTCGGCAACCACCAGTAGCGAACTGGCGACCCTGGCCGGCGAACTGAACAGGGCCATTGGCCAGCTCAAGCTATAGTCACCATAGCCAGCCTCGATTGGCCCCCGCCCGGGGGCCGCACTAAGCTTTGAGCATGACCGAGAGGAAATGCCCATGAGCAAACGCCTGCCCAACCTGCCCGCCTGGCAATGGCGCGGCTACCACAATAACCACCGCCACCCGGCCAATCTGGTGCTGCACCTGATTGCGGTGCCGCTGTTCATTCTCGGCGCGCTGCTGATTCTGTCGGGGCTGTTCGGCCTGGACCTGGGCCAGATTGCCGTTGGCGTGATCGCCCTGATTGCCGGCCTTGGCTTACAGCGCCATGGTCATCGCCTGGAGGCCGAACAACCTGAGCCGTTCGCCAATCGCCAGGATGCCGTGCAGCGTTTGCTGACGGAGCAGTTCATCACCTTTCCGCGCTTTGTGCTGAGCGGGGCCTGGTGGAAGGCCTGGCGGGAGCGGCACAAACACCGCCATTGATGCCATGGGGCTGCTTTGCAGCCCAATCGCGACGCAAGGCCGCTCCCACAGGAATCACGCGCAATCTGAAAATTGCGAGATCCTTGTGGGAGCGGCCTTGTGTCGCGAAAGGAGCGCGTAGCGCTCCCAAGATTGATCAAGCAAACACGGTGACGGTCTGTCGGCTCAGGGCCAGCAACTCGCCCTCTGCCGTCCACAACGCCGCAGCAGCATGCCCATAACCCTCCCGCGCATGCTCGGTCTCCACGCAGTACCGGCACCAGTCCAGGGTCGACAGCTTCGCCGTGGGCTGGATGAACTCGATGGTCCAGGTCAGGGTGCTGCCCGCTGCGGGCTGCTTGAGAAACGGCATGAGGCTCGGCGGCCAGGCATCGACCAGCGCCAGCAAGTGCGACTCATTGACCTGCTCTTCAGCTACATCCCGCAAGCGCACCCAGCCGCCCATCTTGCGCGATTGATTACCACTGAACGGCAACCCACCCACTGCCCAACGCAAGGCTACATGGCGCATGAATTCAGGCGTAACGCCCTTGATATAGGGCAACTCGGGCGCTGCGTCGTCGAGTGCGGGCATTTCCATCGCCGGCAACGCTGGCACCTCGACCACCGAAGGCCGGCCTGCACCGAAATTGCCCTGCACCAGGGTCACCACCTGGCCATCCTGAACGGCGCGGCCGAGCAAGGTGCTGACCGCCTTGCCTTCACGCAGCACCTCCACCTCGAAACGAATTGGCACATCTGCTGCCGCAGGCGCAACAAAGCTGATGGCCAGCGAGCGCACAGGGCGGCTGTCGGAGAGTTTCAGGCGCATGGCCTCGTAGACCATGGCCGCCATCAGCCCGCCAAAGGCGGCGCGGCCCTGGGCCCAGCTGGGCGGGATGCTGACGGCATCCGGGTTGCCCCGCACGGCCTCTAGCAGTTGGTTGAAGTTCATTGGCTGGCTCCTGCCCGCAGCGAAAAGGTCTGCCCATCGTAGCCAGCAAACCCCGGGCGATCAGCCCGCATATCGGTCAATTGTCGGGCTAGCGACGCGCCAGCGCCTGCAGCAGGGCATCCAGCGTCACATCCGACTTGCGCTCGGCCTCGTGCAGCTCTTGCTCCCACGCGACTTTGCAGGGGGCCAGGTCAGCATGCTCGCGTGCCTGCAGCAACCACTGCAGGCGGTCATGCCAGTTGCCCAGGTCGCCCTGTGCCTTTTTCAGCAGGCGCTGCAGTTTCTTCCCGGCGTGGTCGAGTTGTGGGTAGGCCTCGTCGCCATAGCGCGCACGCTTGATCAGCAAGCGCAGGCGGTGGCGGTCGTGAGCGGGGTCTTGCAAGGCTTCGTGCAACTTGCGCCATTGCTTGACCAGGCGCTTGTCAATGCGTTTGTCCAGTGACTTGACCAGCCCCTCGCGGCCTGCCGCCCGCAGGAACAACGGAAACGCGTCGACAATCGCCAGCACCCGGGCCAGCTGCGGGCTGGCAGCGACACTGGCAAAGGTCCTGCCACGCCCTTCCAGGCGCCGCTGGCCGGCGGCGGTATAGCCGCGCGCGATCAGCTCCGCTGCCAGCACCTCCCGGTCACGCAGCGGCGTGGTCAGGGTACCCAACGCGCTGGCGGCACCCTCCAGCTGCTCCACGCCAGGCAGCCCGCGCAGCGGCCGCAGCAGGCTGCGCAAGCGCCGCAGGCTGATGCGCAAGTCGTGCAAGGCTTCGCGGTCGGTATCGGCAGCCAGGCGTTCGCGGCAGGCCATCAGGCGCACCTGCAAGGCCAGTATCTGGGCTACTACATGGTCTAGCATGGCAGACATACGACGCTCCTTGATCAGCGCCCGGCGCGCGACTCACGAATGTAGAAGCGCGCCTTTTCGGCTTTGCGCGTACAGCTCTCGTAACCTTCGAACTGCTGCTGGGTCTTGGCCCCGGTCAGCAGCGACAAGGCCTTGGAGTAACTCACTGCACCGGCAAAGCCTTCGGCCTTGGCCAGGTCCAGTTCCTTCCAGGCGGCATCCAGCTGGGTCGCGCAGCTGTCACGGTAGGCCGTCTTGCCCGCGCAGCCAGCAAGGGCCAAGGCAATCAGTGGAAGGCAGATCCAGGCTTTCATCGGTAATACCTCAATGGAAAAAACAGTGGCTGTTCGACGCCCCGGCAGCTGAAAAGTGCCCTGCCCGGCCGGCTGTGCCCGGCCAGTTTTATTACAGTAGCTCAGCGCGATCTACATTGAAGCACAGCCTGTGATGGGTGCATTGTAGGACCATGGTTGCACTGGACGGGGAATATTCATGAGCAAACGCGTGGCACTGGTACTGGGCTCGGGCGGAGCCCGGGGGTATGCACACATCGGTGTGATCGAGGAAATCGAGCGGCGCGGCTACGACATTGCCTGCATTGCCGGCTGCTCCATGGGTGCAGTGGTTGGCGGCATCTATGCTGCCGGCAAGCTGAGCGACTATCGCAACTGGATCGAGAGCCTCGACTATCTGGATGTACTGCGCCTGGTCGACGTCAGCTTTCGTCTCGGCGCCATTCGCGGCGACAAGGTGTTCGGGCAAATCCGCAAGATCGTCGGCGAGATCAACATCGAGCAATTGCGCATCCCCTATACAGCGGTTGCGACCGACCTTACCAACCAGCAGGAAATCTGGTTTCAGGAAGGCTGCCTGCACCAGGCCATGCGCGCCTCGGCGGCCATCCCCAGCCTGTTTACCCCTGTGATGCAGGGCAACCGTATGCTGGTGGACGGGGGCATCCTCAACCCGCTGCCGATTGTGCCTGTGGTGTCCAGCCACTGCGACCTGATCATCGCCGTCAACCTCAACGCCACCAACCAGAAGCAGTACCAGTTGCCGGTGATCGAGCGCCCTGCGGCGTTCAAGATGCGCTTTGACTCCTTGCTGAGCTCATTGGGCTCTCGCTTGCCATTCCGGCGCAAGCCGGCGGAAGAGTTGATGCGCATCGAACAGGAAATAGTCGCCGAAGGCCTGGCGCCGCCCAACCCGTGGCTGGCAGATGCCGCCGACCCGGAAGGCCAGCAACCGGCGGCGGCACCGGAACGCCAGGGCGCGCCGAAGTCGGCGACCGGCTCGTTCATCATCGACAACGTGGGGCCTGCTTCGCTGCTGGACTTGATCAACCAGAGCTTCGAGGTCATGCAGACCTCACTGGCGCAATACAAGATCGCCGGGTATCCACCGGATGTGCTGATCAACGTGCCCAAGCGGGTCTGCCGGTTCTTCGAGTTCTACAAAGCTCCCGAGCTGATTGCGTTGGGACGGGAGATCGCGCGGGATACGCTGGATAACTATGAAGGGGTGAAACGCTAAGCGTCGTAGCAACCGCGAAGAGGCCGGCACAAGCGACAGAAACGAAACAGGCCGCACGAGGCGGCCTGTTTCTTCATGCAGCGATCACCTTAGTAACGGGTGATATCCGCATTGGCTTCCAGCTGCTTGCGGTAGGCCGCGAAGTCCTGCTGGCCAGCACGCGACGCGAGGTAGCGGCGGATCTGCTGCTTCTCTTCGTCGGTGGCGGTAGCGCCTTCGTTGACGCCCTTGAGCTGCAGCACCACCAGGCTACCGTCACGCAGCACTACGCTGCCATACACCGGCTTGCCCTTGGCTTGCGGCTTGCCCAGACGGAACAGCGCCTGCAGTTCGGCCGGGTCAATACCGTCCTCGCCTCGGGTAACTGCTTCATAGGCCTTCCAGCCTTGCCCTTCGTGCACGTTGTCAGCTGCGATGGAACCGTCACGCAGGCCGGCGATCAGCTTGTCCGCCTTGGCCTTGAGCTCGGCCGTCGCCTTCTCTTTGGCCAGGTGTTCGCGGATGTTGCTGGCCACCGCTTCCAGCGGCAGTTGCTCCGGCTTGCGGTGCTCCTTGACGCGCAATACCACGGTGGTCTCCGGGTCGAGCTCGATGGCGGTGCTGTTGGCAGCCTCCTCCAGCACTTCTTCGGAGAACGCAGCCTGCACCACCGCACGGTTGGCGGTGATACCTTCACCACCCTCGCGACCGAAGGCTGCAGAGGTCTGCACCTTGAGGTTCAGGTCCTGGGCCGGCTGGGCCAGGTCGGAAGCCTCGTAGGCAGCATCCTGCAGCTGCTTGCTGGCATCGACGTAACGCTGCTCGACCAGCGGGGTTTTCAGGTCGCGGGTCAGCTTGTCCTTCAAGCTGGCGAAGCTCGGCACTTCAGGCGCCTGCACACCCAGCAGCTTGATCAGGTGATAGCCAAACTCGGTGCGCACTGGCGTCGAGACCTGGCCGTCCTGCAGCTTGTACAGCGCATCCTCGAACGCCGGGTCGTACACACCCGGGCCGGCAAAGCCGAGGTCACCACCGCTGTTGGCCGAACCCGGGTCCTGGGAGAACTCCTTGGCCAGCGCGGCAAAGTCTTCACCCTTGGCCAGACGCTGCTCGATCTCTTCGGCACGGGCCTTGGCCTGGGCGTCGGTGACCTTGTCGTTGACCTCGATGAGGATGTGCGCGGCATGGCGCTGCTCGGCGAGGTTGGCGATTTCCTTCTCGTACTGGGCCTTGAGCTCTTCGTCGGTCACTTTGACCTGGTCGAAGAACACCGACTTCTTCAGCTCGATATAGTCGATCACCACCTGGTCAGGCGACATGAACTCCTTGGCGTGCTGCTCGTAATGCGCCTTGACCTCTTCGTCGCTGACCTTGACCGCGGCCGGGTCGGCCTTGAAGGTCAGGGAGGCGAAATCGCGGGTCTGCTTCTCCAGGCGAGCGAAGGCATCGACCTGCTGGTCGGTGACAAAGCTGCTACCCGCCAGGCCGGTGCGCAGCTGGCCGATGAGCATTTCCTCGGCGAGCATCTCGCGGAACTGCATGCGGCCGTAGCCCATCTGGCGGATGACCTGGTCGAAACGGTCAGCACTGAACTTGCCATCCACCTGGAACTCCGGCGTTTGCAGGATCACCTGATCCAGCGCAGCCTCGGAGAAGGCAAACTTGGCATCTTCGGCGCCTTGCAGCAGCAATTTGCGGCTGATCAGGCCCTTGAGCGCCTCTTCACGCAGCAATTTGTCTTCCAGCAGCGCTGGGTCGAAATCCTTGCCCAACTGTTGCATCAACTGACGGCGCTGCATGTCGGCCGCCTGGGCCAGCTCGTTCTGGCTGATGGTCTGGCCGTTCACCTTGGCGGCGTCCTGGCTATGGGTGGCGGCCTGGAAAATAGCTTCGAAACCGGTCAACGCCATCAAGACGACGATAAGGCCGATGATGGTCTTGGCAATCCAACCTTGTGAATTATCCCTGATATTTTGCAGCATGCGTCCCCCAGAAACGGCTGTACCACTGCGTCGACAACCGCGGAGCGTGGGTAGAATCCTGATAAAAGAAAGGCGCATCCGAGGATGCGCCTTTTCTTAGCAAACGTGTCAGGCGGGAACGTTTGCGCCCCGCCTTCAGCGTGCTCGGCCCCGGCAAAGCCAGGTCCGGCTGAAAGACGACTTAGTTGACGGCGTCTTTCAGGCCTTTGCCAGCCTTGAAACCTGGAACCTTGGCGGCTTCGATCTTGATCGCCTTACCGGTTTGCGGGTTACGGCCAGTACGCTCGGCGCGGTCCTTTACCGAGAAGGTACCGAAGCCAACCAGAACGACGTCGTCGCCTGCTTTCAGGGCACCGGTTACGGAGTCGATCACAGCGTCCAGAGCCTTACCTGCGGTAGCTTTGGAAATGTCAGCCGATGCAGCGATAGCGTCAATCAGTTCCGACTTGTTCACTCTAAGTCCCCTTATTTCTCTATTGAGTTTGTTTCTAAGTATGTAATGAAAAGCTTATGAAACGTGCGCTGGGTGGCTTGATGACAATAGCGTGCCGCTTTATAGCAAGGGCCCGAAAAAACTGTCAAGGAAAGCCCCCCAGCCAAAAACTACTAATGCGTGCTGATTCTTTCCTTAGCATCGCCGTCGCGCTTTTCATCTTTCGCGACAATCTCAGGAGCCACATCTGGCAAGGGCTCCGGGGCGTATTGCAGCGCAATTTGCAGGACTTCGTCAATCCATTTGACCGGTTTGATCTGAAGATCCTGTTTGATATTTTCCGGAATCTCCTTCAGATCGCGAACATTCTCCTCTGGAATGATCACCGTCTTGATGCCGCCACGGTGTGCCGCCAGCAGTTTTTCCTTCAACCCGCCAATGGCCAGCACCTGGCCACGCAGGGTGATTTCGCCGGTCATGGCCACGTCGGCACGTACCGGAATCTGCGTCAGCGCAGACACCAGCGCGGTGCACATGCCCACGCCCGCGCTTGGGCCGTCCTTCGGCGTGGCGCCTTCCGGCATGTGGATGTGTACGTCGCGCTTCTCGTGGAAGTCGGCGGCAATCCCCAGGCTACGGGCGCGGCTGCGTACCACGGTCTGTGCGGCGGTGATCGACTCGACCATCACATCGCCGAGCGAGCCGGTCTTGATCAACTGGCCCTTGCCGGGGATGACCACGGCTTCGATGGTCAGCAGTTCGCCACCCACCTGGGTCCAGGCCAGGCCGGTGACCTGGCCGATCTGGTCCTGCTGCTCGGCCAGGCCATAACGGAACTTGCGCACGCCCAGCAGGTGCTCCAGCTGCTCGCTGGCCACCTTGACCTTGACCTGCTTCTGCCCGGTATGTTCCTTGACCACCTTGCGGCAGACCTTGGCAATTTGCCGCTCCAGGCCCCGCACACCGGCTTCGCGGGTGTAGTAGCGGATGATGTCGCGGATCGCCGAAACGTCGACCTCAAGCTCTTCCTTCTTCAAGCCGTTGGCCTTGACCTGCTTGGGCACCAGGTACTTGACCGCGATGTTGATCTTCTCGTCCTCGGTGTAGCCCGGAAGGCGGATGACTTCCATCCGGTCGAGCAGCGCCGGCGGGATATTCATCGAGTTCGAGGTGCACAGGAACATCACGTCCGAGAGGTCGTAGTCGACTTCCAGGTAGTGGTCGTTGAAGTTGTGGTTCTGCTCCGGGTCGAGCACTTCCAGCAGTGCCGAAGCCGGGTCGCCACGCATGTCACTGCCCATCTTGTCGATTTCATCGAGCAGGAACAGCGGGTTGCGCACACCCACCTTGGTCATCTTCTGGATCAGGCGGCCAGGCATGGAGCCGATATAGGTACGGCGGTGGCCACGTATCCCGGCCTCGTCACGCACGCCACCCAGGGCCATGCGCACGAACTTGCGGTTTGTGGCAGCAGCGATCGACTCGGCCAGCGAGGTCTTGCCCACGCCAGGTGGGCCGACCAGGCAGAGCACCGGGCCGCGGATTTTCTTGACGCGCTTCTGCACGGCAAGGTACTCGAGGATGCGTTCCTTGACCTCTTCCAGGCCATAGTGGTCGGCATCGAGAATTTCCTCGGCCTTGGTCAGGTCCAGACGCACCTTGCTCTGGGCCTTCCACGGTACCTGCACGAGCCAGTCGAGGTACGAACGCACCACCGTGGCCTCGGCCGACATCGGCGACATCTGCTTGAGCTTGTTCAGCTCGGCCTGGGCCTTGGCCAGGGCATCCTTGGGCAGGCCAGCGGCTTCGATGCGCTTTTTCAGCTCTTCGACTTCGTTGTGGCCTTCGTCACCATCACCGAGCTCTTTCTGAATGGCCTTCATCTGCTCATTCAGGTAGTACTCGCGCTGGCTGCGCTCCATCTGCTTCTTGACCCGACCACGGATGCGCTTTTCAACCTGCAGCAGGTCGATTTCAGCATCCAGCAGCGCCAGCACGTGCTCGACACGGGTGGTCAGGTCGACAATTTCGAGAATTTCCTGCTTCTGTTCGATCTTCAGGGCCATGTGGGCGGCCATGGTATCGACCAGACGCCCTGGCTCTTCGATGCTGTTCAGCGAAGACAGCACTTCAGCAGGGACTTTCTTGCCCAACTGCACGTACTGCTCGAATTGCGACAGCAACGTGCGCACGAACACTTCCGACTCGCGCTCGGCGGCGTCGGTTTCGTCGATCAGGGAGACTTCGGCACGGATGTGCCCTTCTACTTCGGTGAAACGCTCGACCGCGCCACGCTGCTCGCCCTCGACCAGCACCTTGACGGTACCATCAGGCAGTTTCAGCAGCTGCAGCACAGTGGCCACGGTGCCGACACGGTACAGGGCGTCCTCGCCCGGATCGTCGTCGGCCGGGTTTTTCTGGGCCAGCAGCAGGATCTGCTTTTCGCCCGTCATCGCTGCCTCGAGGGCTTCGATGGATTTTTCGCGCCCCACGAACAGCGGGATAACCATGTGCGGGTAAACAACGACATCGCGCAATGGCAAAAGAGGCAAGTCGAGGGTGGTCTTCATGATTTCGCCTCTACAGCGGCCTTATGGCCGGAAACCGGTGGAAATGATGCTTGGACCTAATGTGGGGGCACGCTTGGGAAATTACAAGCGCTAGCGCAGTAAAAGCAGAAAGGGGCCCGTAGGCCCCCTTCTTGCTTGCAACCGTCACCGGCCATTGCCTGAATCAGGCGTCTGGCGCGGCCTTGGCTTGCGGCTCGCTGTTCTCGTAGATCATCAGCGGCTGCGAAGTGCCTTCGATGACGCTCTCGTCGATCACCACCTTGCTGACATCCTTCTTCGAAGGGATCTCGTACATGGTGTCGAGCAACACGCCTTCGAGGATCGAACGCAGGCCACGGGCGCCAGTCTTGCGCTCCAGGGCCTTGCGTGCAACGGCCTTGAGTGCATCGCTGCGGAACTCGAGGTCGACGCTTTCCATCTCGAACAGCTTGGCATATTGCTTGGTCAGGGCGTTCTTCGGCTCGGTGAGGATCTGCATCAACGCAGCCTCGTCCAGCTCGTCGAGGGTAGCCAGCACCGGCAGACGGCCGACGAATTCCGGAATCAGGCCAAACTTGACCAGATCATCCGGCTCGACCTCACGCAGGGACTCGCCAACCTTCTTGCCTTCTTCCTTGCTGCGTACTTCTGCGCCAAAACCGATGCCACCCTTGGTGGAACGGCCCTGGATGACTTTTTCCAGGCCCGAGAACGCGCCACCGCAAATGAACAGGATGTTGCGGGTATCTACCTGCAGGAACTCCTGTTGCGGGTGCTTACGCCCACCTTGCGGCGGTACCGAGGCCACAGTGCCCTCGATCAGTTTCAGCAGCGCCTGCTGCACGCCCTCACCCGAGACGTCACGGGTAATGGACGGGTTGTCCGACTTGCGCGAAATCTTGTCGATTTCGTCGATGTAGACAATGCCCATCTGGGCCTTTTCCACGTCGTAGTCGCACTTCTGCAACAGCTTCTGAATAATGTTTTCGACGTCCTCACCCACATAACCGGCCTCGGTCAGGGTGGTGGCGTCAGCAATGGTGAACGGTACGTTCAACAGGCGTGCCAGGGTTTCGGCGAGCAGGGTCTTGCCCGAGCCGGTCGGCCCGATGAGCAGGATATTGCTCTTGCCCAGTTCGACTTCGTCGCCCTTCTTGTCACGCTGGTTCAGGCGCTTGTAGTGGTTGTATACCGCTACGGCCAGCACCTTCTTCGCGCGCTCCTGACCAATGACGTACTGGTCCAGGATGCCGCTGATTTCTTTCGGCGAAGGCAATTTGTGCGCGCTGCTCTCGGCCTGGGCTTCCTGCACCTCCTCACGGATGATGTCGTTGCACAGGTCGACGCACTCGTCGCAGATAAATACCGAGGGCCCGGCAATCAATTTGCGCACTTCGTGCTGGCTTTTGCCGCAGAAGGAGCAATAGAGCAATTTGCCGCTGTCCTCGCCGTTACGGGTGTCAGTCATTCGATCGATCCAATCCGGTAGGCTTGCAACACAAGATGAAGGCAATTGCGGGCTTTTTCAAGTCCGCAGGTAGGCGCTTTCCGCGCCTACCTGCTCTGACACCCCGGTTCAGGAGGCCAGTTGCCGCTTGTCGTAGACCGAGTCGATCAGGCCGTACTCGGCCGCGCGCGAGGCGCTCATGAAGTTGTCACGCTCAGTATCACGCTGGATGGTCTCGAGGTCCTGGCCGGTGTGGTAGGCCAGCAGCTCGTTGAGACGCGCCTTGATGCTGAGGATTTCCTGGGCGTGAATCTGGATGTCGGTAGCCTGGCCCTGGAAGCCGCCCAATGGCTGGTGAATCATCACCCGCGAGTTAGGCAGGCAGTGACGCTTGCCCTTGGCACCGGCGGTCAACAGGAACGCACCCATGCTGCAGGCCTGGCCGATGCAGATGGTCGAGACGTCCGGCTTGATGAACTGCATGGTGTCGTAGATCGACATGCCTGCAGTCACCGAGCCGCCTGGGGAGTTGATGTAAAGATGGATATCCTTGTCCGGGTTTTCCGCCTCAAGGAACAGCATCTGCGCCACTACCAGGTTGGCCATGTAGTCTTCTACAGGGCCCACCAGGAAGATCACTCGCTCCTTCAACAGCCGCGAGTAGATGTCATAGGCGCGTTCGCCACGGGCGGACTGCTCGATAACCATCGGGACCAGGCCGCCGGCGGCCTGGATGTCAGAGCTCTGCTGAATATAAGAATTGCGGGACATGTCCTGCGCTCACTCCCAAATAGTCATGGCTTGAATACGCACAAGCCAGCGCGAAGGCTGGCTTGTGGGGGTTTCCTACGAGAGAAAACGTATTACTCGGCTTCGGCTGGTGCCTCGGCTGGTTTTACGGCTTCTTCGTACGAGACCGACTTGTCGGTCACAGTCGCTTTCTGCAGAACAGTATCTACAACTTGTTCTTCCAGCACAACCGAACGCACTTCGTTCATTTGCTGGTCGTTCTTGTAGTACCAGGCGATGACCTGCTCAGGCTCCTGGTAAGCCGAAGCCATTTCTTCGATCATCTCGCGAACCTTGGCGTCGTCCGGCTTCAGTTCGAACTGCTTGACCACTTCGGCCACGATCAGGCCCAGCACTACGCGGCGCTTGGCTTGCTCGGTGAACAGCTCGGCAGGCAGCTGCTCAGGCTTGATGTTGCCACCGAACTGCTGAACAGCCTGCACGCGCAGACGGTTGACTTCGTTTTCCAGCAGGGCCTTTGGCACTTCGATCGGGTTGGCGGCCAGCAGACCGTCCATGACCTGGTTTTTCACCTTGGTCTTGATCGCCTGGCGCAGTTCACGCTCCATGTTCTTGCGAACTTCGGTGCGGAAGCCTTCCAGGGTCGACTCTTTGATACCGAACTGGGCGAAGAACTCTTCGTTCAGCTCTGGCAGCACAGGGGCGGCAACGCTGTTGACGGTGATGGTGAACTCGGCAGCTTTGCCAGCCAGGTCCAGGTTCTGGTAGTCCTCTGGGAAGGTCACGTTGACAACGCGCTCTTCGCCAGCCTTGGCGCCAACCAGGCCTTCTTCGAAGCCCGGGATCATGCGGCCGGAGCCCAGCACCAGCGGGGTACCCTTGGCCGAACCACCGGCGAACACTTCACCGTCAACCTTGCCGACGAAGTCGATGTTGACCTGGTCGTCGTTCTGCGCGGCGCGCTCGACAGCCTCGAAACGGGTGTTCTGCTTGCGCAGCACTTCCAGCATGTTGTCCAGATCGGCGTCAGCCACTTCGGCGCTCAGGCGCTCGACGTTGATCGACTCGAGGCCGGCAACGGTGAACTCAGGGAACACTTCGAAGATGGCGACGAATTCCAGGTCCTTGCCTTTTTCGAAGGACTTTGGCTCTACAGCAGGGGCGCCAGCCGGGTTCAGCTTCTGCTCGACGATGGCTTCGTAGAAGGAAGCCTGGACCAGGTCACCGAAAGCCTCTTGACGGGCGTCAGCTTCAAAACGCTGACGGATCACGTTCATCGGCACTTTACCAGGACGGAAGCCCGCAATCTTGGCGCGCTTGGCAGTCTGCTGCAGACGCTTGTTGACTTCGTTCTCGACGCGCTCGGCCGGAACGGCGATGGTCATGCGGCGCTCGAGAGCGGAAGTGTTTTCAACAGAAACTTGCATGGATATTCCTCGTTGCACAGACGTTAGCCGGCGTTAGCCCGACTCCAGAATCAAGGGCAAGCATTCTAGTGAGTCGCGCAGCAGAAGTCACCCCACTCGGGACGACGGGAAACCACGCCGGTCGATTAACTTTCAAGGCCCGCACGGCTTACCGCCGAGCCTGCTTCAATAAGGGCCGCACGACGCCCAGGGCGACCTGCAGCCGAAATACCTTGTCAAACAACTGCCAGTGGCGAATTCGCTTCCTTTATTACTCGGGATCGATTTCGTTGAACTGGCAATATTCTTCCCACCCCATCCCCAGCGCCTCGGCCACCTCGCGGTGCGTCTCCAGGCGCATGGCCTGCAGCTGTTCCGGGGTTTCGGCAATCAATTGCAGCGCCAGCTCCCAGGGCTGAATGCCCTGCTCATCGGCCGCATCCTCGAATGCCCACTCGATCTGCTGGGCCTGCTCGCGCGCATCCAGCTCACGAATCTCTTCGAGCAGCTGCGGGTTGGCCTCGGCAAAGCGCTGTAGCGCCAGGGCCTGACGGGATTCTTTTGCAATCATTGAGCTGTTCCTCTGCCGGCCAACCTGGCCGGTGTTTCAACCGGCTGAAATCTAACAGCTTTTATTGGGATGCCACTAGAGGATTGCAAGGGGCGGCACGCATTGATTTTTCATCCGGCCAACAGCCCTACAACATCATAGGAAAAGCCCTATGGCAGGAGCGACCAGCCCAGGCTTGAATGGAGCACCTTTTTTGGTACACTTCCATGGACAGGAACGACCCAACACTGAAAGCCCGCTTCTTCCGCACCAAAGCTGGCAATGAGCCCGTGCGCGAATGGCTGACTTCTCTCCAGCGCACGGACAAACACCTGATTGGCAGCGAGATCAAGACAATACAAATGGGCTGGCCGCCAGGCATGCCCATTGTCAGAAAGCTGGACAAAGGCTTATGGGAGGCAAGGGTCAACCTGGCAAACCAGACCGCCCGGGTTCTCTTTACCGTGGAGGGAAACATCATGATCCTGCTTCACGGCTTCATCAAGAAAAGCCAGAAAACACCAGCACCGGACCTGGCCACCGCCAGGCAGCGCAAAGCCGCCATAGAGAGGCACCAGCAATGAACCCCCACATCGGCACCGACTTCGATGAGTTTCTGGCAAATGAGCAGCTTGCCGAAACGGTATCTGCAACCGCCCTCAAACGCGTGATCGCCTGGCAAATCGCCGAAGCCATGAAAGCGCAGAAAGTCACCAAGAAGGCACTGGCCGAACGCATGCACACAAGCCGAACTGCGGTTGACCGCGCGCTGGATCAGAACGATCCCGGCATGACACTGGCAACCCTGGCCAGCGCAGCACGAGCTCTCGGGCAGCGCGTGGAGGTGCGCCTGGTACCAGAGAGCGCCCCCGCCTGAGCGAGGATCTACTAATCAAGATTCAAAACAAAAAGGCGCCCGATCTCACGATCAAGGCGCCTCTTCTGGAATATGGGGTGGACGATGGGAATCGAACCCACGACAACTGGAATCACAATCCAGCGCTCTACCAACTGAGCTACGCCCACCATATTGCAGTGTTGCAGTACAGCTTTACAGAAGCATGGTGCGGACGAAGAGACTCGAACTCTTACAGCTTGCGCCGCTGGAACCTAAATCCAGTGTGTCTACCAATTTCACCACGTCCGCGTAACGCTTAAAACAAAGGCGCCAGATGCTATCGAGGCGCCTTTGAAGAATATGGGGTGGACGATGGGAATCGAACCCACGACAACCGGAATCACAATCCGGCGCTCTACCAACTGAGCTACGCCCACCATATTGCATTACAACCTTACTTGCTTGCCCATGCTGCCTAATGGCGCACCCGGCAGGACTCGAACCTGCGACCATCCGCTTAGAAGGCGGATGCTCTATCCAGCTGAGCTACGGGCGCTTAAGCTTGAAGCCTAACCGAACGAGTCATTAACAGGTAACTGCTAAACCACTCATTCTGCCCGACTTAGCCAACCAGTGCTAGGCTGTGCCCGACAAGTGCGGCGAATCTTATAGGCGACCCCGAAAGTCGTCAACACCTTTTTCAAAAAAATTTAAATTATTTAAGGGGTTAGGGGATTTGCCCGACCACCCGCCTTTGCCCTTGGCGCGTGTCGTGCGAGAATACGCGCTCTTTATTGTTTCCTTCTCGATGGTTAATCACGCGTCTATGACTGCACACCTAATCGATGGCAAGGCGATCGCCGCCAGCCTGCGCAAGCAGATCGCTCAACGTGTCGTGGAGCGTCGCCAGCAAGGCCTGCGTACGCCCGGCCTGGCAGTGATCCTGGTCGGCACCGACCCCGCCTCGCAAGTCTATGTCTCGCACAAGCGCAAGGACTGCGAAGAGGTCGGTTTCATTTCGCAGGCATTTGACCTGCCCAGCGAAACCTCGCAGCAGGCCCTGACCGAGCTGATCGATCGCCTCAATGACGACCCGGCTGTAGACGGCATCCTGCTGCAACTGCCGCTGCCGGAGCACCTGGACGCCTCGCTGCTGCTCGAGCGCATTCGCCCGGACAAGGACGTGGACGGCTTCCACCCGTATAACGTAGGCCGCCTGGCCCAGCGCATTCCGCTGCTGCGCCCCTGCACACCGAAAGGCATCATGACCTTGCTGGAAAGCACTGGTCAGGACCTGTATGGCATGGATGCGGTGATCGTCGGCGCCTCCAACATCGTGGGTCGCCCGATGGCCATGGAGCTGCTGCTGGCCGGCTGTACCGTGACCGTCTGCCACCGCTTCACCAAGGACCTGGCCGGCCATGTCGGGCGTGCCGACCTGGTGGTCGTGGCTGCCGGCAAGCCGGGCCTGGTCAAGGGTGAGTGGGTCAAGGAAGGCGCCATCGTCATCGACGTGGGCATCAACCGCCAGGAAGACGGCAAGCTGGTCGGCGACGTGGTCTACGAGACCGCCCTGCCGCGCGCGGGCTGGATCACCCCAGTGCCGGGTGGCGTCGGGCCGATGACCCGGGCCTGCCTGCTGGAAAACACGCTGTATGCGGCGGAAGAGCTGCATAAGTAATAGCGCGTGATGCGAAAACGGCACCTCTGGCAGGTGCCGTTTTTTTTGCCTGTGATTTATGCATTGGCCTTGCTGGCCTCTTCGCGGGCTTGCCCGCTCCCACAGGAACACCCCAACCCTTGAGAGCGGTGCAGTGCCTGTGGGAGCGGCCGAGCCCGCGAAGAAATCAACGCGGTGCTCAGCCGATCACTTGCGCGCCGCCTCCCACGACTTCAGCAGTTCGGTGTAGCTGACTGTCTCGCCCTTGGGCTTTTCGTTGGCCAGCTTAGGCTTCGGTGCGCCCGGCTGGTCGAACCAGTACTGGGCGTCTTTCTCCGGGTTCATCTTGGGTGCACAGGTCGCCTGGGCATTGGAGCGCTGCAAGCGTTCCATCATGCGGTCCTGGTCGCGGGCCAGGCCGTCCAGGGCTTCCTGCGGGGTCTTCTCGCCACTGGCCACTTCGGCGATATGGCTCCACCACAGCTGCGCCAGCCGCGGGTAATCCGGCACGTTGGTGCCGGTCGGCGTCCACTGCACCCGCGCCGGGCTGCGGTAGAACTCCACCAGCCCGCCCAGCTTGGGCGCCAGGTCGGTCATGGCCTGGGAGTTGATGTCCGACTCGCGAATCGGCGTCAGGCCGACGATGGTCTTTTTCAGCGACACGGTCTTGGAGGTGACGAACTGGGCATACAGCCACGCCGCCAGGCGTTGCTTCTCGGGGGTGGACTTGAAGAACGTCCACGAGCCGGTGTCCTGGTAGCCCAGTTTCATCCCCTCCTCCCAGTACGGCCCCTTCGGCGAAGGCGCCATGCGCCACTTCGGCGTGCCGTCGGCATTTACCACCGGCAAGCCAGGCTTGGTCATGTCGGCGGTAAACGCGGTGTACCAGAATATCTGCTGGGCAATGTTGCCCTGCGCCGGTACCGGGCCGGCTTCGGAGAAGGTCATGCCCTGGGCCTCCTTGGGCGCGTAGGCACGCATCCAGTCCACGTACTTTTGCGTGGCATAGACGGCCGCCGGCCCGTTGGTGTCGCCGCCGCGGGTCACGCTGGACCCCACAGGATGGCAGTCCTCGACGCGAATGCCCCATTCATCCACCGGCAAGCCGTTGGGCAGGCCCTTGTCACCGCCACCGGCCATGGAGAACCAGGCATCGGTGAAGCGCCAGCCCAGCGAGGGGTCTTTCTTGCCGTAGTCCATGTGCCCGTAAACGCGCTTGCCGTCGATTTCTTTGACGTCTTCGGTGAAGAACTTGGCAATGTCCTCGTAGGCCGACCAGTTCACCGGCACGCCCAGCTCATAACCGTACTTTTCCTTGAATTTAGCCTTCAGCTCTGGGCGCTCGAACCAGTCGGCGCGGAACCAGTACAGGTTGGCGAACTGCTGGTCGGGCAGTTGGTAGACCTTGCCATCCGGCGCAGTGGTGAAGGAAATACCGATGAAATCCTTCAGGTCGAGGGTCGGCGAGGTGTAGGCCTTGCCCTCGTTGGCCATCAGGTCGGTAATCGATTCCACCTTGCCATAGCGAAAGTGCGTACCGATCAGGTCGGAGTCGTTGACCCAGCCGTCGTAGATGTTCTTGTCCGACTGCATCTGCGTCTGCAGTTTCTCCACCACATCGCCTTCCTGCAGCAGGTCGTGGGTCAGCTGGATGCCGGTGATCTCGCTGAAGGCCTTGGCCAGCACCTTGGATTCATACTCATGGGTGGTGATGGTTTCCGACACCACATTGATCTTCATGCCACGGAACGGCTCGGCGGCCTTGATGAACCACTGCAATTCAGCCAGTTGCTGTTCAGGGGTAAGGGTCGAGGGCTTGAACTCACTGCCGATCCATTTTTTTGCTGCATCTTCGTACTGGTCGGCCCAGGCAGCGCCATGCGCGCTGGCCAGTACCAGCAACGCGGCAAGGGTCAAATGTCGCCTGTTGTGCTTGTTATCGAACATTGTGATCTCCCGTTTCAGTTATCCCACAGGGCCGCTCGCTCAGCCCCAGCGCAGCACCACCACCAGCCACGCCAGCGATAGCAGCGAGGCCACCCACAAGGGCCAGTCGCTGACGCCGACCACCAGCAGGTGCAGGTAGGCGCTGGCCAGCAGGCCGATGAACAAGCGGTCACCACGGCTGGTGACCAGCGGCAAGAAGCCCCGTCGCGCTACGCAGGGGCGGCGCAGTTCAAGCAGGGTCATGCCCACCAGCAGCACGCCAACGGCGACGAAGAACAGCGCCGTCGGCAGGGTCCAGGCCATCCACTCCATGCGTTGCCCTCCTCACACCCGGCCCAGGGCAAAGCCCTTGGCCACATGGTTGCGCACGAACCAGATCACCAGCATGCCCGGCAAGATGGTCAGTACCCCCGCCGCCGCCAGCACACCCCAGTCGATGCCTGATGCCGACACGGTGCGGGTCATTACCGCAGCAATCGGCTTGGCGTTCACTGAGGTCAGGGTGCGCGCCAGCAGCAGTTCGACCCAGGAGAACATGAAGCAGAAAAACGCCGTGACGCCGATGCCGGAGCCAATCAGCGGAATGAAGATTTTCACGAAGAAGCGCGGGAAGCTGTAGCCGTCGATGTAGGCCGTTTCGTCGATTTCCTTAGGCACCCCCGACATGAACCCCTCCAGGATCCACACCGCCAGCGGCACGTTGAACAGGCAGTGGGCCAGGGCCACGGCGATATGGGTATCGAACAGGCCAATCGACGAGTACAGCTGGAAGAACGGCAGCAGGAATACCGCCGGTGGCGCCATGCGGTTGGTCAGCAGCCAGAAGAAAAGGTGGCGGTCGCCGAGGAAGCGGTAGCGCGAGAAGGCATACGCTGCCGGCAACGCCACCAGCAGCGAAATCAGCGTGTTCAGGCACACGTAATACAGCGAGTTGAGGTAGCCGCTGTACCAGCTGGCATCGGTGAAGATCACCCGGTAGTTGTCGAGGGTGAACGCCTGCGGCCACAGGGTCAGGCCACCCAGGATCTCGGTATTGCTCTTGAACGACATGTTCAGCAGCCAGTAGATCGGCACCAGCAGGAAGAAGAAGTACAGCAGCAGGGCCAGCGATTTGCGCGTGCTCATGGCCTAGTCCTTGTCGGCATGGGTCATGGCTGTGTAGAACAGCCACGACACCAGCAGGATGATCAGGAAGTACACCAGCGAGAACGCCGCCGCCGGGCCCAGGTCGAACTGCCCCACGGCCATGCGCGTGAGGGTCTGGCTGAGGAACGTGGTGGCGTTGCCCGGCCCGCCACCGGTCAGCACGAATGGCTCGGTGTAGATCATGAAACTGTCCATGAAGCGCAGCATCACCGCGATCAGCAGCACGTTTTTCAGCTTGGGCAGCTGGATATGGCGGAACACCGCCCAGCCCGAGGCACGGTCGATGCGTGCAGCCTGGTAGTACACGTCGGGGATGGCGCGCAGCCCCGAATAGCACAGCAATGCCACCAGCGAGGTCCAGTGCCACACATCCATCACCAGCACGGTGAGCCAGGCGTCGAACGGGTCGCCGGCATAGTTGTAGCTGACCCCAAGCTTGGCCAGGGTGGCGCCAAGCAGGCCGATGTCGGCACGGCCGAAAATCTGCCAGATGGTGCCGACCACGTTCCACGGGATCAGCAGCGGGATCGCCATGATGATCAAACACACCGAGGCCATACGCCCCTTGGTCGGCATGGTCAGGGCAATGCCGATACCCAGCGGGATCTCGATCAGCAGCACGCAGGCGGAGTAGATGAACTGGCGCAGCAGCGCATCGTGCAGCGCCGGGTCACGCAGCACCTGGCGGTACCAGTCGGCACCGACGAAGTAGCGGTTGGACTGGTCGAAGATGTCCTGCACCGAGTAGTTGACCACCGTCATCATCGGTACCACTGCGCTGAACGCCACCAGCAGAAACACCGGTAGCACCAGCCACCAGGCCTTGTTGTTCTGCACCTTGTTGCTCATGGCCCGGCCTCCAGCAGCACATCGTCGACGTACAACATCAACCACTGCGCCGGCAGGCTGACCCAGGCCTGCTCCACGGGCAACGGGCGGTCCTCGCCCAGCCGCGCATTGAGCGCGACACCGCCCAGTTCGAGGGTGACGATGCGGTAGGTGCCCAGGTCTTCGACATCCAGCACCCGTGCCGGGTGGGCACCCTCGAACGGGCTGTCCCACAGCTGCACGAACTCCGGGCGAATGCCCACCTGCAGTCGCCCACCCGCCGTCGCCGCCAGGCGCTCGCGCAGGCCATCGGGCAGCGCCAGGTGGACATCGCCGAACACCACCCCGTCCGCCTTGGCACGCACGTCGATCAGGTTCATCCCCGGGCTGCCGATGAAGTAGCCAACGAAAGTATGCCGCGGCCGCTCGAACAGCTCGCGCGGGGTGCCGAACTGGACAATGCGCCCGCCGTGCATCACCGCGATCTTGTCGGCGAAGGTGGAGGCCTCCAACTGGTCGTGGGTGACGTAGATCATGGTGATATTGAACTGCTCATGGATCTGCTTCAGCTTGCGCCGCAGCTTCCACTTCAGGTGCGGATCAATCACCGTCAGCGGCTCGTCGAACAGGATCGCCGACACGTCATCGCGCACCAGGCCGCGCCCCATGGAGACCTTCTGTTTTTCGTCGGCACTGAGGTTGCGCGCCTTCTTGCGCAGCACGCCCGCCAGGTCGAGCACCTCGGCAATTTCTTCCACCCGGGCACGCACCCGGGCTTCATCCAGCCCCTGGTTGCGCAAGGGGAAGGCCAGGTTGTCGAACACCGTCATCGTGTCGTACACCACCGGGAACTGAAACACCTGGGCGATATTGCGGGCCTGTGGTGACAGCTGGTTGACCGGTTTGCCGTCGAACAGCACTTCGCCATGGGACGGCGTCAGCAGCCCGGAAATGATATTGAGCAAGGTCGACTTGCCGCAGCCCGATGGCCCGAGCAAGGCATAGGCACCGCCCTGCTCCCACACATGATCCAGTGCGTGCAGGGCATAGTCGGCCTCGCTGGCGGGCTGGCGGCTGTAACTGTGCGCCAGTTGGCGCAGGCGGATTTCGGCCATCACCCTCTCCTTGCCTGGCGCAACCCCGGGGCCTGCACCAACGTCCCGGCGCTGTCGAAGACGAACAGCTTGTGCGTGGGGATGAACACGCGAATCGGCGTGTCCACCTGGTATTCGTGCACACCGGGCAGGTGCAGGACCATGCGCCAGTATTCGTTACGCACATGCAGGAAGGTTTCTGAACCGCTGATCTCTGCCAGTTCCACCAGCACCGCCAGCTCCAGGTCATCGTCATGGGCCGGCACCAGGGTGATATGGCTGGGGCGCACGCCAAAGCGGTAGTCGCCCTCGGCCAGCGGCTGCAAGTCGGCATTGCGGGCAAAGTGTACAGCCTGGGCAATGCTCACCTCGTTGCCACTGATACGGCCCGCCACCAGGTTTATCGGCGGCTCGGAAAACAGCTCGGCAGCCAGCACACTGCCCGGGCGCTGATACACCTCGGTGGTGGGCCCGCTCTGCACGATCCGGCCTTCGTGCACGAGAGTGGTGGTGCCGCCCAGCGCCAGCGCCTCGTTGGCCTCGGTGGTGGCGTACACGGCAATGCAATGACGCGCCGCAAACAGTTCGCGCAGTTCTTGGCGCAGGCCTTCGCGCAACTTGTAGTCGAGGTTCACCAACGGCTCATCGAAGAGGATCAACGAGGCATCCTTGACCAATGCCCGGGCCATCGCCGTGCGTTGCTGCTGGCCGCCGGAAAGCTCCAGCGGCAGGCGCTGCAGGTAGGTTTCAATGCGCAGCATCTCGGCAGTTTCCTGCACCCGCCGGCGGATCTGGTCCTCGGCCATGCGCGCCTGGCGCAGCGGCGAAGCGATGTTTTCGAACACGCTCAAGGTCGGGTAATTGATGAATTGCTGATACACCATCGACACATTGCGCTGGCGTACCGGCACACCGGTGACGTCCTGGCCATCCATCAGCACCCGGCCCTGGTCCGGGCGGTCGAGCCCCGCCATCAGGCGCATCAGGCTGGTCTTGCCGGCGAGGGTGCGGCCCAGCAGCACGTTGAACGCACCGGGCTCGAAACGCAGCGAAGCCTCGACGATCCAGGGCTGGTTATCGACGCTGCGGCTGACTTGCTCCAGCACCAGGGACATGGCGTGGCCTTCTTGTGATTGTTGTCTGCGGTGCACAGCCAGTTCCGTGCCAATCGCTCCCCGGTGCTCTGGTCCGGGGCCTGGGTGGCAGCGCTGGCAAATCGCGGCTTCACACCTGAACACAATCACTGAACAACTGAACACTTGCCGGTTTGACAATGAACACCCGTGGACAACACTGAACAGCGGTCGGCCCATAACAACAACCCAAAGGACAGGCCCATGGCCGCATCCGCTTCCACCCACGCCCAGCTGATCCAGGCTTCCTGGGCCCGCTGCCGCGATCACGGCCTGCAGCCGCAGCACGCGCCGGATTTCGACTGCCTGACCCGCACCGAGCTCAGCGCATTGCTGGAACAGCGCCAGGCTCTGCTGCGCCTGACCCGCGAGGAAGTACTGCCGCAATACACACACCTGCTGGGCAACGCCAGCTACTTGGTGATGCTGGCCGATGCCAGCGGCTGCATACTCGATAGCTGGGGCTCGCGGCGTTTCATCGAGCCGAACCAGCAGCAGGGCTTCAGCGCCGGTGCCCATTGGCTCGAGCGTGGCGTCGGCACCAATGCCCTGGGCACCACGCTGATTTGCGCCCAGGCGATCCACGTGGGCCAGGACGAGCACTTCCTGCGCCAGAACCGCTACATGTCCAGCGCAGCCGCCCCCCTGTTCGACGCCGCGCGGCAGCTGGTCGGGGTGCTCGACGTTGCCAGCGACGGCTACCTGCCGGCCAGCCAGACGCTTGGCCTGGTGCGCATGATGGGCCAGAGCCTGGAAAACCGCCTGATACTCGCCGAGCATGCCGACCGGCATGCGCAGCTGATCTTCAATAGCGCCTCCGACAACCTCGACAGTCCTTGGGCCGGCCTGCTGGTGTTCGATGAGCGCGGGCAGGTGTTGGCCGCCAATCACCGGGCCGACAGCCTGCTCGGTGGTAATCCGCTGCGGCAGAACATCGAGCAGCTGTTCCAGTTGCCCCTGCAACAGCTGCTCAGTCATCCCAGAGAACAGACATTTGCCCTGCAAGCCACCGGGCGCAACCGCTTTCATTGCCAGTGGCATCCCCCACGCAAAACCGCTCGCCGCCCCGAGGCCGACACTGGCGAGCCGCGCCTGGAAAAAGCGTTGCAACAGGCCGGCCTGCTTCTGGAAAAAGACATCCCGGTGTTGGTGCAAGGTGAAACCGGCGTCGGCAAGGAAGTGTTCGTCGACAGCCTGCACCGCGCCAGCAGCCGGGCCAACCGGCCGCTGGTCGCCGTCAACTGTGCGGCGATCCCCGCCGAGCTGGTGGAGTCGGAGCTGTTCGGCTACGACAAAGGCGCCTTCACCGGCGCGCACCACAAGGGCAACCCGGGGCTGATCCGCAAAGCCCACCACGGCATCCTGTTTCTCGATGAAATCGGCGACATGCCACTGCCTACCCAGGCACGCCTGCTGCGTGTGCTGCAGTCGCGGAGCATACAGCCGCTGGGCAGTGGCGAGCCGGTGGCAGTGGATATCCGCGTGGTGTCGGCCAGCAACCGCGACTTGGCCGAAGAAGTGCGCGCCGGGCGCTTTCGCCAGGACCTGTATTACCGTATCGCCGGCCTGGCCGTGGTACTGCCGCCGCTACGCGAACGCGGTGACCGGCGCCAGTTGATCGAGCAGGTGCATGCGCGTTTTCGCGACCCTGGGCAACCCGCGCGGCTGTCCCCGGCCATTATCGACCTGCTGGATCAACACCCTTGGCCAGGCAACCTGCGTGAACTGGCAAGCGTGCTGCAAGTTGCGCTGGCCTTGGCGGGCAACGGGCCTGTCGGCGTAGAGCACCTGCCTGCGGGCTTTCTGGCCGAGTCGCAGAGGGCGGTGCTGGTGGCGGCCGAAGAGACGGACCTGCAGATGCTGGTCGAGCAAGCCAACGGCAACCTCTCGGCGGTCGCACGTCGGCTCGGGATCAGCCGCACCACGCTGTACAAGCGTTTGCGGGCGCGGTGAAGCCATATTTGCACCAATGATGCACTTGATCGCGTTCATTCAGCCAATTTGGCTGTTATTGCATCCAGGTCAGTCAGAGCGGCTGATTGCCGCTCAAGGGTCGCGCCACTGCACCGGCTGGCGGTAGGTCTGTGCCCAAGCTTGCACTTCACTGGCGGGCATCGGCCTGGCGATGCAATAGCCCTGCGCCAGCTCGCAGCCCAGGCCCATCAACACCCTGCCGTGCTCCACACTCTCCAGGCCTTCAGCTACGACCTCGCGGCCGAAGGCTCGCGCCAGGCCGATCACCGCGGCGGTCAGGGCAAGGTCATCCTGGTCGTGCAGGATGTCCCGCACGAACGACTTGTCGATCTTGATCGTCTGGGTCGGCAAGCGTTTGAGGTAACTCAACGACGAGTAACCGGTGCCGAAATCGTCCAGCGAAAAGCGCACGCCCAGCGCACGACAGGCGTCCAGGCAGCGGCTGACGTGCTGCAGGTTGTCGATGGCCACTGACTCGACGATTTCCAGGTCCAGCCGCGACGGGTCCACCTGCGGGTACGCTGCCAATAGCTGCTGCAGGCGCTCGGTAAAGTCACTGCGCTGTAGATGCCGTGCAGCGATGTTCACGCTTAATGACCAAGACTGCCCCTGGCGCCCCCAGGCCTGCAGCTGGCTCAGGGCCTGGCCGATCACCCATTCGCCGATTTCGACGATCAGGTCGGTCTGCTCAACCCAGGGCAGAAAATCGCCGGGCGGCACCACGCCACGGCCTGGCCGCTGCCAGCGCAGCAAGCCCTCGAAACCTAGCACCTGGCCACTGCGCAGGTTGACCTTGGGCTGGTAATACAGGCACAGCTCGTGGTTGTTCAGGGCCCGTCGCACCCGCGCCACCGTCTGGTGGGTGGCCTTGAGTTCCTGCTCCTGCGATACGTCGAACAAGTGATAGCGGTTGCGCCCGCGCTGCTTGGCCACATACATGGCCTGGTCGGCGTGGCGTACCAGCGTATCGGCATCTTCGTCATCCTGGGGGTACAGGGTCACGCCGATGCTGGCGCTGAGCGACAGCGTGTGTTCGCGTACCACACAGGGCGCCGCCAATGCCCGCAACACCCGCCTCAGGGCTGCATGCAGCTGGCGCTCATCATCGACATTGCGCAGGATCAGCACGAATTCGTCACCCGACAACCGGGCCACGGCATCAGCACCGCGCAAGATACTCTTCAAGCGCTGCGCCACCTCCACCAGCAGCAGGTCGCCCACGGCATGCCCGTAGCCGTCGTTGACCGCCTTGAAGCCATCCAGGTCGAGCATGCACACCGCCAGCGAGATGTCTTCGCGGCGCGAGTAGGCCAAGGCCTGGTTCAGCAGGTCGGACAGGTAGGCGCGGTTGGGCAGGCCAGTGAGCACATCGTGGCCCACCCGCCATTGCAAGGTATGCAGCAGCTGGCGCTTCTCGGTGACGTCAAAGCGGATCGACACATACTTGCGCACCTGGCCAGTCAGCGGGTCGACCAGTGGCACCATGGTGCTGTCGACCCAATAAAGCGAACCGTCCCGGGACCGGTTGCAGATTTCGCCCTTCCACACCCGCCCGGCGGTCAGGGCCTGCCACATGCCGACGAAGAACGCCGGCTCGTGCAGGCCGGAGTTGAGGATACGGTGGTTGGCACCCAGCAGTTCCTCGCGGCTGTAGCCCGAGATGCTGCAGAACTGCTGGTTGACGTACGTGATGTTCCCACGCAGGTCGGTTTCGGAAAAGATCGCGGCCGCGTCCACGGCCGCACGATAGTTATCATCCATGAAGCATCCTGCCTTAGCGGTTGAAGCGCTCCACCAGGGCGCGCAAGCCGACGCACACCTGTTCCAGTTCGGCCCCGCGCGAGGCGGCAGCGTTGGCGCTTTGAGCGCTGTGCTGGGCAATGCCGGCCACGCCATTGATCTGCCGCGAAACGTCCTCAGCCACTGCCGACTGCTGCTGCGAGGCGGTGGCCATCTGTTGGCTCATGTCACTGATACGCTGCACCGCATCACGAATGCCATGCAGTGCTTCGCGGGTTTCCTGTACCTGGGCAACACCCTGCTCTGCGCCCGTGATGCCCTGGCTGGCAATTGCCACGGCTTCCTCGGCGCCACTGCGCAAGGTGTCGATTATGGCCTGGATGTGCAGGGTCGACTGGCGGGTCTTGTCAGCCAGCGCCCTCACCTCATCGGCGACCACGGCAAAACCACGGCCCTGTTCGCCCGCACGCGCGGCTTCAATGGCTGCGTTCAGGGCCAGCAGGTTGGTCTGCTCGGCAATACCGCGGATCATCCCGGCCGCCTCGGCGATGGCACCGGTCTGACCGGCCAGGTGGCTGACTGCCTGGTTGATCTGGGTCACCGTGCTGGCCAAGGTGCGAATGGCCGCGCCGCTGGCATCGGCCACCTGGCTACCCTGTTCGGCCAGCTGGTGCGCCGTGTGGGCTTCGGCCGCAGTCAACTGCACGTGGTTGGCCACTTCACCGATGGAGGCCGCCATCTGGTTCATTGCCGTGGCGCTCAGGTCGGTTTCTGCGCGCTGCTCCAGCAACGCTGCCTCGGTGCTGCGTGACAACTGCCCGGCATCGTGGGCCGCCACGGCCATTTGCCCGGCCAGGTCGCTCAACCGCGTCAACGCAGTTTTCAACCGTGCCTCTTCGCTGATCAGCATCAGTTGCAGCTGCCCGGCAGCGCCAGGCAGGTCGCTGTAAGTCAACGCCGCGACCGGGTCGGCGAAGGTACCTTCGGCCCCCTCGACCACCTGCTGTATCTGGCGGCCGAGGGCGTTGCGTGCCCACAGGCCATACGCCATGAACAACCCCACGGTCAGCCCCTGTCCCACCAGGCCAGGCCACAGCTGGTTGGCGCCCAGCGCCAACAGCCCACCGGCCAGGGGCAACGCCAGGGCCTGCACCAGCAGGCTCAGCCGCCGCGGCGCCGACAGTACCGCCTGGCCGGTACGCATCCGCGCATACAGGGCCTCGGCGCGGGCGACCTGCTCACGCGTGGGGCACACCCGTACCGACTCATAGCCAACAACCCGCCCGCCTTCGAGGATAGGCGTGACGTAGGCGTTGACCCAGTAATAGTCGCCGTTACGGCAGCGGTTCTTGACGATGCCCATCCAGCTCTTGCCAGCCTTCAGGTAGCGCCACATCAACTCGTATACCGCCGGCGGCATGTCCGGGTGGCGCACCAGGTTGTGCGGGCTGCCGATCAGTTCGGCATCGCTGTAGCCGCTGATGGCGGCGAATTCGGGGTTGCAATAGGTGATCAGGCTGGCGGTATCGGTAGCGGAAATCAGCCGCTGGCCAGAGGGAAAACGTTGCTCGACCGGGGTTACCGGCAGGTTGAGGCGCACGATGAGACTCCATTCAAGGGGGTGCCAGGCGCCTGCTGCGAGCCTTTGCGGGAAAAAAATCCGTAAAAGCGCTCTTGGTGACTGCCCGGTCAGGCGCGGGATTCTACGAGTCCCGCCACATAAAGCAAATAAACCTTACGGATCATGGCGTTATCGATGATTCAACGTTCCCGGCCGCGCTTGGCAAGCTGATTGCAGCGGTATTCCCGGCAGTGGCCGGGCCCTGCACAAACGCGTACGGGATCCCCACACGGCACGCACCGAAGTAGAGCCTGGCAAGCCAAATTGCACCACAACTGGTCAGACCGGTAAGGCCAAAAACCCTTGCAATGTAGGATTTTTCGCGCTTTTATGGCTTCGCGCTGAACAAACCGGTAAGACCACAATAATTAAGTCCTGCGCTCTTTCGCCCCGTGCGGCTACCGAAGCAAGGACACCGATCAGAGACTCCCCCCATGCTCAAATGGTGCTCGCGTTCGATATTCCTGCAAGTCGTGCTCGGCCTTGCCCTCGGCATCGCCTGCGGTCTCAGTTTTCCCGACCTCTCCCTGCAACTCAAACCCCTCGGCGACGGCTTCATCAAGCTGATCAAGATGCTCATCGGCCTGATCGTGTTCTGCGTGGTGGTCAGCGGTATCTCGGGCGCGGGCGACCTGAAAAAGGTCGGGCGCATCGGCCTGAAGTCGGTGATCTACTTTGAAGTGCTGACCACCCTGGCGCTGGTGATCGGCCTGGTGTTCGCCTTCAGCAGCGGCATCGGCAGCGGTGCCAACATCCACCTGGACCAGTTGTCCAGCGCCGATGCCAACGGCCTGGCCGAGCGCGGCCAGCACATCCATGGCGCCACGGCGTTCTTCATGGACCTGATCCCCACCTCGGTGGTGGGTGCCTTCGCCGACAACAACATTCTCCAGGTGCTGCTGTTCTCGGTGCTTTTTGGTAGCGCACTGAACCTGGTGGGTGACTCGGCCGCCGGCATTTCAAGGCTGATCAACGAACTGAGCCATGTGATCTTCCGCATCATGGGCATGATCGTGCGCCTGGCCCCCATCGGCGTGTTCGGCGCAATCGCCTTCACCACCAGCAAGTATGGCCTGGAGTCGCTGCAGCACCTGGGCGGGTTGGTGGCACTGTTCTACCTGACCTGCGCCGGCTTCGTGCTGATCGTGCTGGGTACGGTGATGCGCCTGTCGGGCCTGAAGCTGCTGCCATTGATCAAGTACCTGCGTGAAGAGCTGACCATCGTCCTTGGCACCGCGTCGTCCGACGCCGTGCTGCCACAGATCATGCGCAAGCTGGAGCACCTGGGCATTGGCAGCTCCACGGTCGGCCTGGTCATCCCCACCGGCTACTCGTTCAACCTCGACGGCTTCTCCATCTACCTGACCCTGGCCATCGTGTTCATCGCCAACGCCACCGGCACACCGCTGGAAATGACCGACCTGCTGACCATCCTGCTGGTGTCGCTGGTGACTTCCAAGGGGGCTCACGGCATCCCAGGCTCGGCGCTGGTGATCCTCGCCGCCACCCTGACAGCCGTGCCGGCGATTCCGGTGGTGGGCCTGGTGCTGGTGCTGGCGGTGGACTGGTTCATGGGCATCGGCCGGGCATTGACCAACCTGATTGGCAACTGCGTGGCGACCGTGGCCATCGCCCGTTGGGAAAAGGACATTGACCTGGAGCGCGCGCAGAACGTGCTCGACGGCAAGCTCGGCTTTACCCCGACGCCGCGCAAACAGCCCAACACACATCATCAACAGGAATTTTGACCGAAAGTGGCCGGCGATGACGCCGGCCCTTGCAGGAGCGAACCGTGATCAGCTCATCGACCGTCGTCACCTCAGTGGTGGAAAAACTGCGCCAGGCCCTGGCCCGGGGCCAATGGCGCACCGGCGACATGCTGCCGGGCCAGCGTGAGCTGGCCGAACAGCTGGGCATCAGCCGCCCAAGCCTGCGCGAAGCGGTGACCGTACTGGAAACTCTGGGCCTGGTACGCTCGCTGCCGGGCAAGGGCGTACTGGTACTGGACGCCGACGCCGTCATCCCGGAACCAGGCATGGACACCAGCGCTGCGGCCAGCCTGGCCGATGTGCTGGAGCTGCGCTACACCCTCGAACCCTTCATCGTCGGGCTGGTGGCGCAGTCGGCCAACAGCCAGGACGTCGGCCAGTTGCGCCTCACCCTGATGGACATGCGTGAAGCGCTGGAGGCCGATGACAGCGAAGCCGGGGTAAAAGCCTACATCGCGTTCCATGAGGCGTTGTTCACCCTTACCACCAACCCGATCTTCCAGAGCGTGGTGCAGCAGACCGGCAATGCCTTGAAGCAAAGTGCCGACATGCTGCGCAATTCGCCGGAACACCTGGCCGCGCGGCTCAAGGAAAACGAAGCCGTGGTACGCGCCATTCGCGAACGCAACAGTGCCCAGGCCAGCGCCCAGATGCGCCAGCACATTCTGGCCGAAGGCCAGCGCATGGGCATCCCGTTGAACATCCCGGACGACCACCCGCGCCCATGACCCCAGGAGAGCGACCATGAACGCCGCCCCCCACCTGCCAGCCCTGCTGGCTGCTGGCGAAACCCGCCTGTCGGCCGAGCAGATCTACCCTCGGCTGTTCGACGCCATTCTCGAACAGCGCCTGCCACCAGGGGCCCTGTTGCCCGAGCAGGCGCTGGGCCATGCCTTTGGTGTCAGCCGCACCGTGATTCGGCGTGTACTTGGGCGCCTGTCCGACCAGCAGGTGGTGGTGCAGCGCCCCAGCCACACCGCGCACCTGGCCGCGCCCGACCCGGACCAGGCGCGCCAGGTGCTCAGTGCCCGGCGCCTGGCCGAAACCACACTGATCACCCTGGCTGCCCAGCGCGCCCGGCCGGCGCAGGTGCGCCAGCTGCGGCAACTGGTGGACCGCGAACGCCAGCACCATGAAAGCGGCGAACGTTGCGCGGCGATCCGCCTGGGCGGCGAGTTTCACCTCAAGCTGGCGCAGGTGGCAGCCAATGCGCCACTGGCGCGGTTTCTCAATGGCCTGGTTCCCATGACCTCGCTGATCATCGCCCGCTACGAATCGCCGTGCTGCGACCACTGCGCCTGGCAGGAACATGCGGCGATCATCGATGCCGTGGAGCAAGGCAATGCCGAGGCGGCGCTTGGGCTGATGCACAAGCACCTGGACCGCCTGGAAGAAAAGCTCGACCTGAAATAGCGGCTCATGCTGACGCGGTTCCTGTAGGAGCAGCCTCGTGCTGCGAAGAGGCCATAGCTGGCGAAGATGATCTTTTGCCTTGCCGGCCTCTTCGCAGTACAAGGCTGCTCCTACAGGGGCCGCGGTGGCCGGGCGATGGGCTGCACAGCAGCTCCAATAACCCCACCCTATACTGCGAGAACCACCCCAGCCTCTACCAGGGAGGCGGTTGCGTGAGTTCTCGAATCCCTCTGCTGCTGTGCCTTCTGCTGGCACTCGCCGGTTGCGCGGGCAAGCGCCCGCCTGCCCCGCCACCCCCTGCGGTGCTCACGCCTGCCGCCTGGCAACGCATCGACCAGGAACTGATCGATGCCTCGGTCGGCGCCGCCGGTTCGGCCAACGACTATGCCCGGCGCTCCATGCGGGTGTGGCGGGAGCAGGTACAACAGCGCACTGAAAGTGACTTCATCCCCTGGTTCACCGGCTACTGGACCCAGCAGTGGCTGACCCTCAAGGTGGCCTGGTACAAACTGGACAGTGGCAAAGGCCGGGAACCTGCGGAAAAGCGCCTGGCCCTGTACCTGCAGGAGCAGTACCACGAGCGGGTGATCGAGCCGGTGGCCGAACAGATCAACCCCGAGGGCATCCGCGACCGGGCCTGCGAGCTGTACCTGCAACTGTTCGGCCAGCAGCTGCCAGCCATCATCAGCCGCTACAACGCACCGCCCGAGCAGCTCAGCCAGCGCCTCAACCGGATCCCCGCCATCGCCCTGGGGCCACCGGATGCCCGCAATGCCAGCCTGTATCAACTGCTACGGGCCAAGCCGCTGGACCAGCAGCCGGCCTGGCAAGCCATGCGCCAGCACCTTCACCAACTGGCCAGCAAAGGCCCCGGGAAGACCGATGTCGGGCTGAATTCGGTGGCCACCCAGGCGAGCGACAAGCTCGGCGCTACCCTGGCCCCACGCGGCATCGCCAGCGCCGTGGCATCGGCAGTCGGGAAAGTGGCAGGGGCCATGATTTCGATCGCCGCGGCCGGCTACGGCATGATGACCCATGACCGCGAGCAGCCGCAGATGGTCGAGCAGTTGCGGGTGATCCTCAACGTGGCACTGAACCAGGAATGGCAGGAGTTGATGGAGAACCGCCAGAGCGGGGCAATGGCGGGGGTGTATTACCTGTCGGGGCAGGTTGAGGACAGCTTGCTGGCCAGCATGCCGCGGCCAGCCGAGCAACCGGCTGAGCAGCAGGTGAAGCAGCAGCAAGAACCTTTGATCATCCGCCTGCCGCCTTAGGCGGTAGCCATGGCCGAGCTGGGCAGCCCAAACACCCGGTCAAACGCCCAGTTGTAGGCAAAGGTGTAACACGGCACCAGAATGATGAACGCCATGTCCACCAGCAGCGCTTCAACCAGCGTCATGTCCAGCCACCAGGCAATCAGCGGGATCAGGTACACCACCAGGGTCAGCTGAAAACCGATGGCATGCGCCACTCGGCGCCCCACGCTGCGACCGCGCTTGGCCTGGCGGCTCTCCCAGTGTTCGAACAGGGTGTTGTAGACCAGGTTCCAGAGCATGGCGATGGTGGTGATCATGACCGCCAATGGCCCGGTATGCGACGCCTGGGTGTCCGACAGGTAGGCCAGCCCGAGGGTCGACATGCACAGCCCGATCAGTTCATAGAAAGTCACGTAGACCAGTTTGCGTTTCAGTCCCTGCACCCGGGGTTACCTCCAATGACAATAGCGATGGGGCGCGATCATGCTTCATCGTGCTTGACAGCAAAAGTCAGCAGCTGTCAGATCTACTGACAGGAGGCTGCCATGAACTTTTCCAGCGACAACATCCAGCTGTTTCTTGCCGTGCTCGACCGCGGCTCGTTTTCCGCCGCCGCACGCGCCCTGCAGCGGGTGCCCTCGGCCGTGAGCATGGCCATCGGCAACCTTGAGGCCGAGCTGGGCTACAGCCTGTTCGAACGCGGCTCACGCGAGGTCCGGCCTACCGCAAAGGCCTTGGCCCTGGAGCCACACGCCAGGCTGATTGCCGAACAGCTGGGGCTGCTTCAGGTACATGCCCTGGAGCTGTCCCAGGGGCTGGAAAGCAGCCTGAGCGTGGCCGTTGTGCCGGACATCGACCACCGCCCGTTGCTGGCCGCCATCGCCAGCCTCGGCGAGCGCCACCCGTTGCTGGACATCGCCCTGCTCAGCGCCCCGCACGAAGAAGCCCTGCATCTGCTGGACAGTGGGCGGGCCGACCTCTGTGTGGCCTTTGCCGGCCTGCAGGTCGATGCCCGCCGAGGCTTCCAGCACATCGGCATGGAGTCGCTGGTGGCGACGCTGTCGCCCACCCACCCAGCCTTGCGCGAGGGGCGCATCCACTACCTCGAAGACCTGACCCGGGTGCGCCAGATTCTTGTACGCAGCCGCGACTTGCCACTGGCCGACCCGCGCCCGCTGATTGGTGCAACGCATTGGTCCACCGACAGCTTCGACCTGGCATTACAGATGGTCGAAGCCGGCCTGGGCTGGGGCGACCTGCCGCTGTCGCGGGTCGCGCCGCTGCTGGCCAGCGGGCGCCTTGTACGCCTGGATTTTCGCAATACGCGCAACGAGTTGCAGCTGCCGGTACACATTTTTTGGCGCAAACAACAACCGCTGCAGCAGGCTGCACGGCTGTTGATCGAACAGCTGGCGAATCAGTGACTGCCGTCTGTCGAAACGCCCCTAAGAAATTACTGTAAGTGCTTCAATCTTTTACCTCTTGGGCCGATATCCCGGTCGACAGGCCCCGCATCGCGTCATGAGCGTGCTGCGCCCTCCCCTCATTGGCTCAAGGTCTCGAAACATGAACCTGAAATTTCGCCACAAGATCCTGCTCAGCGCCTGCGGCGTCGTGGTCCTGGCATTTGCCCTGTTCACGCTCTACAACGACTACCTGCAACGCAACACTATTCGCCAGAACATCGAAGCCTCGGTGCAGCAGTCCGGTGCACTGACCGCCAGCAGCGTGCAAAACTGGATGAGCGGGCGCATCCTGGTGCTGGAAAACCTGGCCCAGGACATCGGCCAGCAAGGTGCCGGCGATACCTTGGCCGGGCTGATCGAGCAGCCTTCCTACACGCGCAATTTCCTGTTCACCTACCTGGGCCAGGCCAACGGGGTGTTCACCCAGCGCCCGGACACCCAGATGCCTGCCGGTTACGACCCCCGCCAGCGCCCGTGGTATGGCGCCGCCGCCAACGCCGGGCAAACCGTGCTGACAGCCCCTTACCAGGGCGCCGTCGGTGGCCTGATGGTGACCATCGCCACCCCGGTGAAGAGCAAGAACAATGGCGAACTGCTGGGTGTGGTCGGTGGTGACGTGACCCTCGACACCCTGGTCGAAATCATCAACTCGGTGGATTTCGGTGGCATCGGCCATGCCTTCCTGGCCGACGCCAATGGCCAGGTGATTGTCAGCCCAGACAAAGACCAGGTGATGAAGAACCTCAAGGACATCTACCCCGGCAGCAATCTGCGGGTTGCCGCTGGCATGCAGGATGTCACCCTGAACGGCCAGGACCGCATCATCTCCTTCGCCCCGGTGGCCGGGCTGCCGTCGGCGCAGTGGTACATCGGTCTGTCGATCGACAAAGACAAGGCTTACGCCGCGCTCAGCCAGTTCCGCACCTCGGCGATCATCGCCATGCTGATTGCCGTGGCGGCCATCGCCGGCCTGCTCGGCCTGCTGATCCCGGTGCTGATGAGCCCGCTCACCACCATGGGCCGCGCCATGCGCGACATCGCCGAGGGTGAAGGTGATCTTACCCGCCGCCTGACCGTGCAGAACAAGGACGAGTTCGGCGAGCTGGCCACCTCGTTCAACCGCTTTGTCGAGCGCATCCATGCCTCGATCAGCGAAGTGTCTTCGGCCACCCGCCTGGTGCATGACCTGTCGGAGAAAGTGGTCAGCGCCTCCAACGCCTCGATCAGTGGTTCTGAAGAACAGAGCATGCGCACCAACAGCGTGGCCGCCGCCATCAACGAGCTGGGTGCCGCCACCCAGGAAATCGCCCGCAACGCCGCCGATGCCTCGCAGCATGCCAGCGGCGCCAGTGAGCAGGCCCACGGCGGCCGTGAAGTGGTCGAGGAAGCGATCAGCGCCATGACCGCCCTGTCGCAGCGCATCAGCGAATCCTGCGCGCAGATCGAAACGCTTAACGCCAGCACCGACGAAATCGGCAAGATCCTCGACGTGATCAAGGGCATCTCGCAGCAAACCAACCTGCTGGCCCTGAACGCCGCCATCGAGGCGGCCCGTGCCGGTGAAGCTGGCCGTGGCTTTGCCGTGGTGGCCGACGAAGTGCGCAACCTGGCGCACCGCACCCAGGAATCGGCGGAAGAAATTCACCGCATGATCACCAGCCTGCAAGTAGGCTCGCGCGAAGCGGTGCACACCATGAACACCAGCCAGGTGTCCAGCGAGCAGACTGTGCAGGTGGCCAACCAGGCCGGTGTGCGCCTGGCCAGTGTGACCCAGCGCATTGGCGAAATCGATGGCATGAACCAGTCGGTGGCTACCGCCACCGAAGAACAGACTGCCGTGGTCGAGAGCCTTAACCTGGACATTACCCAGATTAACGCCCTGAACCAGCAGGGTGTGGAAAACCTCAACGACACCCTGCGCCATTGCGACCAGCTGGCCCAGCAGGCCGGGCGCTTGAAGCAACTGGTGGGCAGCTTCAGGATTTAATTGCCTGAGGGCGCTTTGCGCCCTAATCGCGACACAAGGCCGCTCCCACAAGTACCGCGTTATACCTGTGGGAGCGGCCTTGCGTCGCGATCGAACTCCTCAGCAGCCCCTTATGCCAACGCCGCCTTGGCGGCCCTGCCCCGCCGCACCCAGGCCAGCAACACCGCTGCCATGAGCACGAACCCCAGGTAGCCAAAGAACGGGTACACCTCCCCAACCAGGCTGATGAACCCCACCAGGCTGCAACCAAACGCCACCACCCCGGTAACCACCGAGCCCCAGCGGAACTTCGCCGTGCCCGCCGGAAGCAGCCGTGAAAGGAACGAGAACAACGTACCCACCGCGGTGTTGACGATCATGCCGAAGATGATCAGGCACATCACTAGCCCCAGCAGCGGCGACACCTCGCTGGCAATCGACAGCATCGGCATGGGCAAGTCGGCCACGCTGTCCAGGCGCGACAACAGCCCCGCGCTCATCACCAGCATCAGGCCACCCAGCGCCGCGCCACCGAGCAGGCCACCCCACATTGCGGTTTTCTCGCCCTTGGCCGAACCGCCCAGTATGGCCAGGATCGGCGCACCAGCCACAATGTTGTAAGACACATACAGGAACGCGCCCAGCAGCCAGTGGCGGGTGCCGGCTTGTTGCTGGCTGGCCAGGTGATCCAGCGCGGCGAAGCTCTGGTCGCGGGTGAATACGGCATACAACGCGATTGCCGACGCCACCAGGATCAACAGCGGGGTGATGGCGCCAATGGCCAGGATCACCTTGCGCACGTCAAGGCACACGATGCCCACCACCACCATCGTTACCAGCACGCTGCCGGTCAGTGCCGGAATGCCGAACTGCTGCTCCAGCAGCGCACCACCGCCGGCCAGCATGACCACGGTGACAGCGAACATGAAAAAGGTGATCAGCCAGTCGACGAACAGGCCCAGGTGGCGGCCGCAGATGGCCTGGATCACATCCTTGTGCGATGTGGCCTGCTGGCGGTTGCCCAACGCCGCCAGGGCCATGCCGAGGAAGGTGAACAGGGCGGCGCTGCCCAGCGCGCCGACCAGCCCCCACACGCCGAAGTCGACAAAGAACAACAACAGTTCCCGCCCTGAAGCGAACCCTGCCCCCACGATCACGCCGACAAATGCGCCGGCAATCTTCAGTTGCTCTTGCATGTGAACCTCTGGATTTATTGTTGTTGTCTTACTGCCACCCCATATCTCTTGTAGGCGCAGCCTTGCGCTGCTCCTACAAAAGCTTCGTGCCTGGTTACTCGTCGCCGACAAACGCCTGCACTTCAATCTCCACGTCCACCCCCAGTGCCAACGCCGAGGCCACAGTCGAACGCACTGGCAGCGCCGCGCCGAAGAACTCTTTGTAGACCTCGTTGAAACCGGCGAAATGGCTCATGTCCGACAGCCATACCGTGGCCTTTACCACTTGGTCGAAACGCGCGCCGCACGCTGCCAGGCTTTCGGCGATGCGCTCGCAGGCGGCGCGGGTCTGGGTCTGGATATCACCGCGCACCACTTCGCCGCTGGCACTCATCGGCACCTGGCCGGAGAGGAACAGGAAACCACCCGCCTTCACCGCACGGGAAAACGGAAACGGCAGGCTGCTGGGGAAACGCTGGATGTCATTGCTCATGAGATGCTCCTTTCAGGATTGTTGGAAACGGGCCGGGGACAGGCGCTCGGGCGCCACGCCCTGGCTGACAAGACTAGGGCACAGGTGTTGGCCAAGCAGCAAGTCGGCGGCCAGGCGCGAGGCGCCGGCGGCGGACTGGATGCCATAGCCACCTTGCGCCGCCAGCCAGAAAAACGCGGGGGCGTGCGCATCGAAACCGATCACCAGGTCACCGTCGGCAACGAACGAGCGCAGCCCGGCCCAGGTGTGGCTGGGGCGTCGGATCGCCAAGGTGGTCATGGCTTCGATGTTGTAGATGCCCAAGGCGACGTCGAGCTCTTCGGGCGCGGCGTCCTGGGGTTCCACCGGGTCGGCATTGGCTGGCGACCCCAGCAACTGGCCGGCGTCGGGTTTGAAGTAGAAGCTTTCGTCGACGCCGATCACTGCCGGCCAGCGGGCGAAGTCCTGGTCTGCCGGGCCGGGGAAGGTGAACGCGCTGCGCCGGCAAGGTTGCAGGCCGATGCGCGCCACGCCGCACTGCTCGGCCACGCGGTCAGCCCAGGCGCCAGCAGCGTTCACCAACTGACGGGCCTGCACCCGGCTGCCGTCACCCAGCTCCACCTGCCACAGCCCGTCCAGGTACGAGGCCTGGACAAGCTCGGCGTTGCAGCGCAGCTCTCCGCCGGCGGCGCGTAAACCGCGCAAGAAGCCTTGGTGCAAGGCGTGAACATCCAGGTCCATGGCACCCGGTTCAAGCACTGCGCCGGCCAGGGCTTCGCCACGCAGGCTGGGCACCAGGGCCAGGGCGGCGTCACGGTCAAGCAGGCGGACTTCGGTGCCATTGGCCAGGTTCTGCGCATGGGTCTGCTCAAGCAGCTCGCGCTGCTCCACGCTGGCCACATACAGGCAGCCGCGCGGTTCCAGCAGCGGATGCTCACAGAAGCCTTGTGGCGGCGTTTCGTAAAAGGCCCGGCTGGCGCGGGTCAGTGCCTGGATCTGCGCGGTGCCGTAGGCCTCCATGAACATGGCCGCCGAGCGCCCGGTGGAGTGGTAACCAGGCTGTGATTCGCGCTCGAGCAGCAGTACGCGCTGCTGGCCCGCCAGGCGATAGCCCAGCGACGCACCGGCAATGCCGGCACCGATGATCAGGGTGTCGTAGGTTGGGGTCATGCACGCTCCTGCCAGGCTAATTATCATTTATGAGAATTCTAATATATGAGAATTTAGAAATACGCAAGTGTCCAAGGTAAGATGCCCGACCCACGCCGTATGCCGAGAGCCCTGAATGCCCGCTGCCCTACCCCTGCTTGACCGCACTGTAGTCGGCCAGCGCCTGCGCCAGGTGCGCAAGGCGCGCCAGATGACACTCAAGCAATTGTCCGAAGCCAGTGGCGTACCGGTGTCCACCCTGTCGAAGATGGAGCTGGCACAAGTCTCGGTCAGCTACGAGAAGCTGGCTGCCGCCGCACGGGCGTTGAATGTCGACATTGCCCAGTTGTTTCGCGCCGGCGGTACGGTCACCACCCCGGTGCCGGTGACCGTGGTGGTCGACTCGCTACCTGCAGCGGCGGGGTACCCCACCGGCACCTACGACTACCACCCCATTGCTGGCGACTTCCCCGAGCGGCGCATGACCCCGGCCTATGCCCGCATCATCGCCCGCGAACGGGGCCAGTTCGACGACTTTATCCGCCACCCCGGGCAAGAGTTCGCCCTGGTGCTGAGCGGGCGCGTGCGCATCGAGTTCGAAACCGGGGAAGCCGTGAGCATCGGGCCGCAGGAAACCGCGTACTTCGACAGCCAGGTGGGGCACATCTACCTGTCGGAAAGCGAGGATGGCGGGGACGCGCATGTGATGGTGGTGATGACCGATCGCTGAAGGCGCCCGGTTATAACCTAATAACGAACAAGTCTATTTGGCTATAAAAAAATCTATATGCTGGCTGCATCCGATAACGGGCAAAGATGGGCAGTCGAGTAGCGTATGGATGTAGGTTCTTTCGGTTTCACCATTGCGGGCCTGGTCGTGGGTTTCATCGTCGGCATGACCGGCGTCGGTGGCGGCTCGCTGATGACCCCGATCCTGTTGTGGTTTGGCATCAGCCCGGCGACGGCCGTCGGTACCGACCTGCTCTACGCGGCAATCACCAAGGCCAGTGGCGTCTGGGTGCATGCGCGCCACAAGAACATCGACTGGAAGATCACCGGCCTGCTCAGCCTGGGCAGCGTGCCCGCCGCAGCGCTGACGCTGTGGTTCCTCAACACCCTGCACACCGACACCTCGGCGCTCAACGCCATCATCAAGCAGGGCCTGGCGGTGGTACTGATCCTGACCGCGCTGGCCATCCTGTTCAAATCGCGCCTGCAGGCTTTCGCCAGCCGCCATGCCGGTGACCACTACCACCTCAGCGACCGTAGCCTGAACACCCTTACCGTGTTTACTGGCGTGGTACTGGGGGTAATGGTTACCCTCACCTCCATCGGTGCTGGCGCACTGGGTACGGTGGCGCTGTTCCTGTTGTACCCGTTTCTGGTCACGCGCCGCCTGGTCGGTACCGAAATCGCTCACGCCGTGCCGCTCACCCTGGTAGCAGGCCTGGGCCACGCCGGCATGGGCAACATGGACTGGTCGTTGCTGGGTTACCTGCTGCTGGGCTCGCTGCCGGGCATTTACCTGGGCAGCCACCTCACCGGACGGATCTCCGACCGCGTGCTGCGTCCATGCCTGGCGGCGATGCTGCTGCTGATCGGCTACAAGCTGGCGTTCTGACCTTCAGCCCAGGCGCAGGCGCCACTGCCCGGTAAAGCTCAGCTCAAGGCGCGAAAGCGGCAGCACGTCGATACGCTGGCTGGCCTGCATCGGGCACCCCAACACCTGTACCAGCACGGCGCGCATGACCATCGGGTGAGTCACCGCCAGCCACTCACCCGGCGTGTCGAAAGCCGCCAGCCAGCTGGCCACACGCTGGCATAGCGCAGCAAACGACTCCCCACCATGGACCGCACTGGCCGGGTCCTGCAGCCAGTCTGCCAACGCCTGCGGTTGTTCAGATTGCAACTGCTTCAACGGCAAACCCTGCCAACGCCCCAGGTCGCAATCGGCCAATGCCGGCTCGCTCTGCGCCAGCCCCGACAACCACGCCGCCGTCTCGCAGGCTCGCCGCTCTGGCGCAGTCAGCACCTGCATGCCGGGCACGATGGCGTCGGGGTGTTGGGTCAACGGCAAGATGCCGTCATCTGCACGGTGCAGGCGCCCAGTCTTCTGGGCCTGGGTCAGAGCATGGCAGATCAGGGTCAGGCGGACGGCTTTCACCGGGGCTCTCTCGCAGCGGGCAGGGGCCCATGGTTTAGCATGCTGCGAGGCTTTTGGCTGCAACAATGTCGCCGCCCGCACAAACGCGTATACATTGCAGGCCCGTTCAGTTCAGAGATGGGTAACCACCTGCACCAAACCCCACACCGGCAGCGCCCCCACCAATCCCACCGCCAGCCGCGGCCAGTACGGCAACAACATCACCAGCACCAACCCCGCCAGCGACAGCACGCCGAACCAGGCCACCGGCCCCATGGCCCAGCCCCAGGCCTGGGCACATAGCTTCAGGCTCGCCAGCAACGCCAACCAACCGGCACTGCGCAGGCCGATCCTCCACGCGCGCGGGCAGGTGCGATTCCACACCTGTTTGTAATGCCGCTCCAGCCCCTGGCACAGCCCGAGCATACCGGCATAAGCGAACAACACTGCGCCTGCAATCCACATCATCATGCCTCGGCCTCCTGTCGCCGCCCTGCCCGGGCCTTCTGCTGCACCGGTTGTGCTTGCCGCACCCGCCAGGCCACCAGCCCAACCAACACGCCCAGTACCAAGGCACAGGCCGCTACGCCCAGGCGCATGGCATCTTCGAGGCCGCCAAACGCACCCAGGCCGATGCACAGCAACGCCGTCAGCAACAGTTGCTCGGCCCATGCCCGGCGTGCCGGCCTGACACCCGCATGCAACAGCGCCAGCAGCCATACACCAAAGAACGCACGTACTTCCCAGCTCTCCCGCTGTGCCAGTTCCACCGGCAACAAGCGGCTGGCCCACAGCAGCCCGACACACGCCAGCAGCAAACCGCTGATGAAGCCCACGTTGCACACCTCGGCCACCCGGTACCAGCGCCGTGCCGAAGCATCGGCAGTGGCGCTGGCATACTTGCGCCCGCGCTTCACGCAGAACAGCACCAGGCCGCTGGCGATCATCAGGCAGCTGACCAGCCCGCACACGAAGTACAGCCAACGCATCGGATAGCCGCCGAACTGCGCGAAGTGCAGGCCAACCATGACCCGCTGGGTCAAAGGCACCGCGCGCCACTCAGGCACGTCGCTGAGCAATTGCCCGCTGACGCCATCGAAGACCATGGCTTGCCCCTTGGCCAGCGCGATGCGGTTGCCCAGTTCGGGGCGGATTTCGACGCGCGCCGCCGCCGTGTTCGGGTTGCGGATATTCAAGCCGCCAATCGGCCCCAGCCGGGCCTCGGCCTGGGCCAGCAGCGGTGCTACGTCCACCAGCGCGGCCGGCTGCCTGGCCAAGCCACGGGGCTGTTCCACGCGAGCATTGCCTTGGGCCTGGAAGTAGGCGCGTGCGTCGCCGGCAAAGAGCGCATCGACCCCGGCGGGGATGTAGATGAGCATGAAGATCACCAGGCCGGTGTAGGTGATCATCAGGTGGAACGGCAGCAACAGCACCGCACTGGCGTTGTGGAAATCCAGCCACGAGCGCTGGCCCTTGTTCGGCCGGAAGGTGAAGAATTCCTTGAAGATCTTCTTGTGGATGACGATGCCGGTCACCAGTGCCGCAAGCATCACCAGCGCCAGCGCACCGACCACGAAAATACCCCAGTTGCGTGGCAGGTCGAGGGTGAAGTGGAAGCGGAAGAAGAAGTTGCCGCCGACACTGTCGCGCACCTCGATGGCCTCGCCGGTGCGCGGGTCCAGCTGCACGCCACCGCCGTGGCGGCGCTCGCCCGTAGAAACGCGCAGCCCTGGCGCGCGCTCGCTCGGCAGGCTGATACCCCAGTTGCCAGCCTGTGGTTCATGGGCCTGCAGGTAGTTGATAGCGCGCCGGGCAGCGTCGGCCTGGGACACCTGGGTGGCCGGGATTTCCGGCTGCATCCAGTGGTTGAGCTCCTTGTCGAACACCGCCAGGGTGCCGGTGACGAAGATGGCGAACAACAGCCAGCCGGAGATCAGCCCGGCCCAGGTGTGCAGCCAGGCCATCGATTGGGTGAAAGTGTTCTTCATGCCAGCCGCTCCATTACCTGCGGCCAGAAACCGATCAGGGCAAGGGGCGCAGCCAGTGCCAGTGGCGCCCAGGCGCGCAGGGCATCACGGCAGGCGAAGGCCCAGAGGATGGCGACGGTGTAAAAAATGAACGACGGCAGGGTCGCAACAATGACCGCATCGGCCGCAGATAGCGGCAGGATGCGGGCCAGGCAGGCACTGGCGGCGTAGCTGAGGGCGTAGCCGCCGAGCAACGCGGCGGCGCTGCGGGAGAGTAGTTGTAGCCAGGCAGGGGCTTTGATCATCGGAGGGTTCCTTGAGGTCCGGCGATGAGGCCAGGGCTGCTGCGCAGCCCAATCGCCGGCAAGCCAGCTCCCACAGGTGCCGCACAGGGTTCAGGGGCTGTGCGGGACCTGTGGGAGCTGGCTTGCCGGCGATTGGGCCGCATAGCGGCCCCTTGGATCAGAAGTTGATATTCAGCGCGGCAAACACCGCCCTGCCCGGCTGGTTATACGTGTTGGCCCCCGAACTGCTGGCGTTGCCGCCACGCAGGATCTGCTTGTCGAACACGTTGTTCACGCCCACCCGCACGTCGTAGTTGGCGTTGAACTTGTACCCCGCGCTCACGTCCACCAGGCCATAGGCCTCGACGTCCTGCTGCGCGGCCTGGTCGTAGTCTTGCTGGGTGCGGTAGTTGTAGGTCGGCGACTTCTGTTTACCGAAGTATGTACCCGCCACCTGGAACGACAGCTGCTCGGTGGCGCGCCAGTCCAGGGTGGTGTTGACGGTATATTCCGGGATCACCGACAGCGGTTCGCCAGTCTCGCGATTGTCGTTGTCGAGCATCCAGGTCAGGTTGGTGTTCCAGTCCAGGGTCGGCGTCAGCTCGATGAAGAAGTTGCCTTCGATACCTTCCACCCGCGCCTTGCCTGCGTTTTCCCACTGGGTCACGCGGCGGCCGCTGTTGATGGCATAGAGCACATCGGTACCGCCGATGATCTTGTTCTTGTAGTCATTGCGGAAGTAGGTGGCGCTGGTACGCCAGGTGCCGCGGTCGTACAGCAGGCCAATCTCTTTGTTGACGCTGATTTCCGGCTTGAGGTCGGCGTTACCCTGCAGGTAGCAACCACCGGAGTTGGTCTGCTGCACACTGCAGCCTTGGCCGCGGCTGTAGAGCAGGTAATTGGGGTTGGACTGGTACAGGTTTGGCACCTTGTACGCGCGAGCAATGCCGCCTTTGACCGACAGCGCCTCGGTGAGCTTGTGCGACAGGTTCAGGCTGGGGCTGAAGTTGTCGCCAAACATCTCGTGATGGTCAAAACGCAAGCCAGGCGTCACCGTCGTGTCGCCGATGACGATATTGTCCTCGACGAACAACGCGTAACTTTTGGCGGTCATCTTCGATTCGCTGCGGTCGAAACCGCTGATCGCGTCATTGCCCGAGCCACTCGGGTCGAAGCTCTGCGGACGGAACGAGCCCTGGTCGTTGAGCGACTCGTACAGGTACTCGCCCCCCAGGGTCAGCACATGCTCGGTGCTACCCAGGGCGAACGGCAAGTTGACCTCACTGTTCAAGCGCGTGTTGCGCAACCGCGACATCGCCGCGCCGCTGTCGTTGATCGCCCCTTCCGGGCCACCGGCCAAACCCTCGTTGAGGCGCCAGTTGCGCACGTATTCGTAGGCCAGCGTGGTCTTGCTGGTACCCCAGGTGAAGTCGCCCAGGTGGGTCAGGTCGTAGGTGCTGCGCTGCATGACGTTGGTTTCGTGGCCATACAGGCTGGAAATCAGTGCGACGTCGCTGCCGCCGTTGCTGTTCATGGTGTCGCCAGCATAGATATTGCCCTGCCGGCTGTAGCCTGCACTGGCTTCGAAGCGGTGCTCATCGTTCAGCTTCCAGCTGAGCAGGCCGTTGATGTCCTTGTTGCGCACACCCTCACGGCCGGCAACCAGTGCGCTGTTGGCGTGGCTGGCGTTGATATCGAGGTCGTCAGCGTCAGTCTTGGCCAGGCCGCCGAACAGCCGGAAACCAAGGTTATCGGTGAGGCCGCCACCGAGGTTGAAGTTGGCGCGGCGGCTGGCACCCTCGGCACTGTCTTCCGGCAACTGGGTGAACAGGCTGACGCTGCCCTTGAGCTCGTCGGTGGGGCGTTTGGTGATGATATTCACCACCCCACCCATGGCGCCGGAGCCGTAGCGAGCGGCGGCCGGGCCGCGCAGGATCTCGATACGCTCGACTGCCTCGGCGGGCACCCAGTTGGTTTCACCCCGGGTATCACGGTCACCGTTCCAGCCATAACGCACCGCGTTGCGGGCGCTGGAGGGCTTGCCATCGATGAGGATCAGGGTGTTTTCCGGGCCCATGCCGCGCAGGTCGATCTGGCGGTTGTTGCCGCGTGCGCCGCTGGCGCTGTTGCCGGTCAGGTTGACGCCGGGCTCGCGGCGGATGATATCGGACAGGTCATTGGATGGCGGGTGGCGCTTGATGTCGTCGGCGGTGATGATCGACGAACCCAAGGCCTGACGCGCCTCGCGCTCGGCGGTGATCAGGGTGTCCTGAATCACCAGCGCGTTGTCGGCAACCGGCACTTCCAGCACCTCACCCGTGCGCTGCTCTTCAGCCTGGGCCGCGGTGGCGACCATGGCCGGTGACGCCAGCGCAACGAACGCCAAGGCCAGGCTGTTGGGTGAAGTTCTGCACTGCATGGGTACATCTCCTGCGATTCATGAGCGAAACGGCACATCCCTGTCGGAAACCGGGAGCTCTCGCCCACCGGCCTCGCAAACACAGTCTGGTGGCCAACAGGGGTGGTAAATATAGGGAATCGCAAATGAGAGTAAATCGTATTTACGAAGTTTACATGTTTGTAACCGAACTTTGCTGAAGCGCGCGGTAGAGCGCCGTATTCCCGCTCACACAGAATCCTGGTCATGCTGGAGTAATTGGCTCCTGCACTGGCTACAATTGCCTTCCTCTAACCCGAGCCATCTGTTCATGCTCCCAGCCACGCTGATTTTCCTGTTCACCCTGACCCTGGTCATCTGGCAACCCAAAGGCCTCGGCGTCGGCTGGAGCGCCACCTTCGGTGCGCTTCTGGCCCTGCTGTGCGGTGTGGTGTCACTGCACGATATCCCCACCGTCTGGGCAATCATCTGGAACGCCACCGCCACCTTCATCGCCCTGATCGTCATCAGCCTGTTGCTGGACGAAGCCGGTTTCTTCGCCTGGACGGCGCTGCATGTGGCGCGTTGGGCCCGAGGCGACGGGCGTCGCCTGTTTGCCTTCATGGTGCTGCTGGGGGCAGCGGTATCCGCGCTGTTCGCCAACGATGGCGCAGCACTGATCCTTACCCCCATCGTCATGTCGATGCTGCTGGCGCTGCGCTTTTCCCCCACGGCAACCCTGGCGTTCGTGATGGGCGCCGGTTTTATCGCCGACACCGCAAGCCTGCCATTGGTGGTATCGAACCTGGTAAACATCGTGTCGGCGGACTACTTCGGGCTCGGCTTCAACGCCTACGCCGCCGTGATGGTGCCGGTGAACCTGGTGGCGGTAGCGGCCACGCTGCTGGTGCTGTGGCTGTATTTTCGCCGTGACATCCCGTTGCGGTACGCCACCGACGACCTGCAGTTGCCTGCCCTGGCAGTGCGCGATCGCGCCACGTTCCGTGCGGGCTGGGTGGTACTGGTGGTGTTGCTGGCCGCGCTGTTCGTGCTGGAGCCGCTGGGCATCCCGGTCAGCGCGGTGGCCACGGCCTGCGCCGCCGTGCTGTTTGCCGTGGCCGCCCGCGGCCACGTGATTTCAACCCGCCGCGTGCTGCGCGAAGCACCGTGGCAGATCGTGGTGTTCTCGCTGGGGATGTACCTGGTGGTGTACGGGCTGCGCAATGCCGGCCTGACTGACGCCCTTGCCGGGGTACTGGACTGGCTCGCCGGGCATGGGCTGTGGGCGGCTACGCTGGGCACCGGGCTGATTGCGGCGCTGCTCTCGTCGCTGATGAACAACCTGCCCAGTGTGCTGATCGGCGCCTTGTCCATCCATGCCAGCGAAGCCCAGGGCGTGGTGCGCGAGGCGATGATCTACGCCAATGTCATCGGCTGCGACCTGGGGCCGAAGATCACCCCGATCGGCAGCCTGGCCACGTTGCTGTGGCTGCATGTGCTGGCGCGCAAAGGGGTGGTGATCGGCTGGGGGTATTACTTCAAGGTCGGCGTACTGCTGACGGTGCCAGTGCTGCTGGCGACCTTGGCGGCCCTGGCACTGCGGTTGAGTTTTTGAGGTTGCCGAGCAGCGGCAGGCTTCCGCGGCCGCTGCAGGTGCTGCCTTGCCTGCGATGGGCCGCGCACAACGGCCCCGCCGATGTCACAGCGAACGGGCTTAACAGCAACCACTCGATACAACCTCCCACTTTCGTATACCAGCCGAGAAACGCAAAATTCCTACGTCAAAGACGTAGGGATGCAGTATGCTGACAATCATTGAAGCGCCAATTTTTTCAAGACTATGGCCTGATTACTGGACTGAAGACGAGCACGGAGCATTCATGTCCTACCTTGCGAATGATCCTGATGCCGGGTCTGTGATCCCCGGTTCAGGAGGATGCCGCAAGGTGCGCTGGAGCCTGGATAGTAAAGGCAAGCGGGGAGCACTGCGGGTGATTTACACGGCCCACCTCGCCAATGGCGCACTGGTCGTTTTGCTCATTTACTGCAAGAGCGCTACCGAAAATATACCCGCGCACATGCTGCGCAAGATTGCCAAGGAGCTCAACCATGCCCCTGACTGAAAAAGAGCTGATGCTGCGCGACGCCAACCGTAACATTGGTGAAGAACTCCTGGAGTCCATACGCGACGTGAAGGCTGGCCGCTATGGTGCAACACATCAGGTTGAGGTGACAGAGGCCGCCGAGGCGCGGAGCAAAACGGGGCTTTCCCAGTCAAGATTTGCCGAAATGCTGGGAGTTTCGGTGCGCACCCTTCAGGAATGGGAGCAAGGTAGGCGCCTGCCGTCTGGCGCGGCGCGATCTTTATTGCAAATTGCCGCCTCACGCCCGGATGTATTTCGCGAAGTTCTACAATCGCGCTAAGGTGGCCTGAGGGTCACTGCGGCCCTCGAACCCTGCTGCGAAATGTGAAATGGGCCGCTTCTGCGGCCCTGCCGAGCATCACTCAACCTAGCTCCAACCCTTGGAGCACAGCTTCCGCCAGCGCCAAGCCTTTCTCCAACCATTATCCTTGTTGTGGATCGAGCCGGATGCCCACAGGGCTGCCAGCACGGCCGCCCTGCGGAGGATCACGTCAAACGTGGCGGGGATCACACGGGGTCAGCCGTCTTGCGCAAGAAACCCTGCTGGCCGCCATTGCGGTTTGGCGCGAAACCATTGGCCTGCAGGCTCTCTTCGACGGTGTCGTAGAACACGCCGATCTTGCTGATTTCACGAGCCTCTTTGGCGGTGGCGATCGGCCGACCGAACTCGCGCGAAATGCGCACCAGCTGTTCGATCTGCTGCACCGTGGACATCTTCTCGGTCTGCGCCTGGTTCCACAGGTTGTCCTCGATGCCGCAGCGCACGTGCAGGCCCATGGCGATGCCCATCATGTTGATCGGCAACACGTTGCGCATCGAGCTTTCCACGGTGAGCACGGCGCCGTCCGGCACGGCCCGCACGATGTTGGCCAGGCTGTAGATGTTCGGTACGTCCATGCCGCCGCCGATGGCCACCCAGTTCATCACCAGCGGGCCTTTGTAGATGCCACGACGCATCAGGCGCTCGACCGACTCGAAACTGTTCAGGTTGTAGCACTGGAAGGCACTCTGGATACCGGCGGCGCTCAGGCGGCGCACGTGCTCCTCGACCCAGCCGGGCTGCGCGGGCACGGTCATTTCCTTGTAGGCCTCATACACCGCCGGGTCTTCCATCGAAGTCCCGCGCACATCCTGGTAGCCCCAGTGCTCGACCACGTTCATCTGCGAGGTGTTGACCGTCACCGTGACCTGATCGGGCTTGGGGTCGAGTTCGGCCAGCATGTGGCGGGTATCGTCGCTCAGCCACTTGGCCGCAGCGCCTTCGGTCTCAGGGGCAAAGCTGATCGAGCCACCCACCTGGATGATCATTTCCGGTACCGCTTCACGCACACCGGCAATCAACTCGTTGAACTTGGACAGGCGCTTGGAGCCCTTGCCATCCAGCTCGCGCACATGCAGGTGGAGTACCGTGGCACCGGCGTTGTAGCAATCCACGGCCTTCTGTACCTGCTCGGCCATGGTCACCGGAATGTCCTCGGGGAAGTCGGACGGCACCCAGGAAGGCGCGTAGGGCGCTGCGGTGATGATCAACGGCTGCTGGTTCTCGGTGAACAGGTGGCCATCAAGGAAGTTCATGGGGGTGTTCCTTATATTGTGATTATTGGAAAAGTGTCGGTACAGACCGACGGCTATCGGGTTTCAGCAATGCATCTCGCGGATCAGCTTCTTGTTGATCTTGCCGACACTGGTCTTGGGTATGTCCGCCACGAAGTGCACCTGACGCGGAATCGCCCACTTGTTGATCTGGCCACTGTCGACAAACTGCTTCAGGTGCGCTTCGAGCCCTACCTGGTCGAGGCTGTCACCCGGCATGCACACCACCAGCGCAATCGGCCGCTCGCCCCAGTGCTCGTCGGGAATGCCCACCACCGCCACGGCATTGACCGCCGCGTGCTGGCTGATCAGGTTTTCCAGCGCCAGCGAACTGATCCACTCACCGCCGGTCTTGATCACGTCCTTGATGCGGTCCTTGATCTCCAGCACCCCGTGGCGGTCGATCGAGCCCATGTCGCCGGTGTGCAGCCAACCGTCCTGCCACAGTTCGGCACCCTTTTCCGGCTCGTGCAGGTACCCCTGGGTCAGCCACGGCGAACGCACCACGATCTCGCCCAGCGACTCACCGTCGTGGGCCACCTCGACGCCCGCCGCATCGACGATGCGCAGGTCGACCATCGCCACCGGGGCGCCAGTCTTGATCCGCTGCGCCACCTGCTCGCCCATCGGCAAGGCCAGGTCTTCGTCGCGCAGGTGGGTCAGGGTCAGCAGCGGGCAGGTTTCCGACATGCCGTAACCGCTGAAGATCAGCATGCCGCGCTCGCTGGCCTGGCGCGCCAGGCCGTGGGTAAGCGCGCTGCCACCGAGCAGGATCTTCCAGCGGCTGAAATCGGTGTGCCGGCCTTGCTCGCTGTCGAGCATCATCTGCAGCAAAGTGGGTACGCAGTGGGAGAACGTCACCCCCTCATCGCGGTACAGGCGCACCAGCTTGTCCGGCTCGTAGCGGCCCGGATACACCTGCTTGATGCCCAGCATCGTGGCCGTGTAGGGCACGCCCCAGGCGTGCACATGGAACATCGGGGTGATCGGCATGTACACGTCGCTGGAGCGCAGCAAAGGCTGGCCGTCGTAGGCGGCGAAGGTGCCTAACTGGTTAAGGGTGTGCAGCACCAGCTGGCGGTGCGAGAAGTACACCCCCTTGGGGTTGCCGGTGGTGCCGGTGGTGTAGAACAGCGTGGCCACCGACTGCTCGTCGAAGTCCTCGAAATCGGCCTCGGCGCTGGCTGCATCCAGCAGCGCTTCGTACTCGCCGAGCACCGGCAGCGACGTGGCCGCAGCCTCCCCGTCCGTCAGTTGCAGGTAGCCTTTGACCGTGCCCAGCTGGCCGTGCAGCTGCTCCAGCAGCGGCACGAAGTCGTCATGCACCAGCACCAGGTCATCCCCTGCGTGGTTCATGGTGTAGGCCACCTGCTCCGGCGACAGGCGAATGTTCACTGTGTGCAGCACCGCGCCAATCATCGGCACGGCGAAGAAGCATTCCAGCGAACGGTGGCTGTCCCAGTCCAGCAGCGCAACGGTGTCACCGGCCTGCACGCCGGCCGCGCGCAGCACGTTGGCCAGGCGCCGCACCCGCTGCTCGAGCTCGCGGTAGCTGTAGCGCAGCGTGTCGGCGTAGACGATCTGCTGGTCCGGCTGGTGCCGCACACCCGACATCAGCAGGCGTTTGATCAGCAAGGGGTAGGCATAGGCGCCGGCTGCCGGCGGCATTATTTTTGTCTTGGCCATGACGTTGGTTCCAGTTTCCATGTTCGAATCGACTAAGAGCTGACTACGCCTGCACCCGCGCTTGCGCGCGTGGTACCGGGGCACTGTCACGAGGCGCAGGTGCGGCTTCGCAATGCGCGGGGGCCGCTGCGACAAAGCGCTTGTCCGGCAGCAGGAAGTGCGACAGGGCCGGGATCAGCAGCAGTGCGCCGAGCATGTTCCAGAGGAACATGAAGGTCAGCAGGATGCCCATGTCGGCCTGGAACTTGATCGGCGACCACGCCCAGGCGACCACGCCGGCGGCCAGGGTGATACCCACCAGCCCGACCACCCGGCCGGTGAAGGCCACGGCGTTCTGGTAGGCCTCGCCCAGGGTGCGGCCCTGCCGCTGGTAGTGCAGCTGCACACTGAGCAGGTACAGCGCGTAGTCCACGCCGATGCCGACGCCCAGGGCGATCACCGGCAAGGTGGCCACTTTCACGCCAATGCCCATGGCCACCATCAGCGCTTCGCACAGCACTGAAGTCAGCACCAGAGGCAACAGCGCCACCAAGGTCGCGCGCCAGCTGCGGAAGGTGATCAGACAGAACAGCGTGACCGCCAGGTAGACAAACAGCAGCATGGTGCGGTTGGCTTCGCGCACCACGATGTTGGTGGCAGCTTCGATACCGGCGCTGCCGGCGGCCAGCAGAAACTGCCGGTCGGGGCTGCTGTTTTCGCGGGCGAAGCGGTCGGCGATGGCCACCACGTCGTCCAGGGTCTGGGCCTTGTGGTCCTTGAGGTAGGCGATCACCGGCATCATCGAGCAATCGGTGTTGAACAGCTCCGGGGCGTTGACCGAGGCCTGCTGGGCGGCGTAGTTGAGCATGTCCTGGTTGCGCTGCAGGCTGCTCATCTTCGGGTTGCCTTCGAAGGAGCCTGCGGTGATCTGGCGCACGGCGTTGACCAGCGACACTGTGGTCTGCACCCCGGGGTACTGCTGCAACTGCCAGGCCAGGCGATCGGCAAGGATCAGCGTCTTGTAGCTCAGGCAGCCTTCCGGCGGGGTCTTGATCATCACCGCGAACAGGTCGCTGGACAGCGCGTAGTGGCTGGTGATGTAGGCGTTGTCGCGGTTGTAGCGCGAATCGGCGCGCAGCTCCGGCGCGCCGCTGTCGAGGTCGCCGATCTTCAGCTCCAGGCTCACCCAGAACCCGCCCAGGCCCAGCAATGTGGCCACCAGCACCGCGCCGGTGGCCCACTTGCGCGTGGTAAAGCGGTCGAGGGCATCCCACAGCTTGCCAAAGCCCCGGTGCTCGGCGGCGCGCTGGTCGATACGCAAGGCACGCTCCGACGCCTTGCGGCCAACGCCAACGTAAGAAAGCGACACCGGAATCAACAGCAGCGAAGTGAAGATCAATACCGCCACGCCGATGCTGGCGGTGATCGCCAGGTCCTTGATCACCGGAATGTCGATCAGCATCAGCACGGCAAAGCCCACGGCGTCCGCCAGCAGCGCCGTAACCCCGGCCACGAACAGGCGGCGGAAGGTATAGCGCGCCGCCACCAGCTTGTGGGTGCCACGGCCGATGTCCTGCATGATGCCGTTCATCTTCTGCGCCGCGTGCGACACGCCGATGGCGAAGATCAGGAACGGCACCAGGATCGAGTAGGGGTCGATGGCATAGCCCAGCCAACCGACAATGCCCAACTGCCACACCACCGCCGCCAGGGAGCAGAACACCACCAAGAGGGTACTGCGCACGCAGCGGGTGTAAAGGAAGATGATCACCAGGGAGGTGACCACCGCCAGGGCGAAGAACATCATCACCTGGATCAGGCCGTCGATCAGGTCGCCCATCAGCTTGGCAAACCCGATGACCCGCACCTTGTACTTGCCCTCGCCTTCCTTGCCAGACGCGCGCGCCTTGCTGTCACCGCCGTATTCGTACGTGTCGCGCAACTGCTGTTCGAGCATCTGCGAGAACTGCCGGTAGTCGATACCGCGCCCGGTGGCCAGGTCGTGGTCGAGCAGCGGCACCACCAGCATGCTGGACTTGAAGTCGCTCGCCACCAGGCTGCCGACAATACCGGCACGGTTGATGTTCTGGCGCAGCTGCTCGATGTCGGCCGGTTTGCCCTGGTAGTCATCGGGCATCACCGCGCCACCCTGGAAGCCCTCTTCCGTGACCTCGGTCCAGCGCACACCAGGGCTCCACAACGACTTCATCCAGGCACGGTCGACGCCCTGGGCAAGGAACAGCTCGTCGTTGATCTTTTTCAGCACGTCCAGGTACTCGGGGTCGAAGATATCGCCCTGGGTGTTCTCCACCACCACCCGCACCGAGTTGCCCAGGCCGCGCAGCGACTTGCGGTTGTCCAGGTAGTTCTGGATGTAGGGCTGGCTCTGCGGGATCATTTTTTCGAAGCTGGGCCGCAGTTCCAGGCGGGTGACAGCCACATAGCCGAGCACCAGCGTGGCCAGCACCATGAACAGCATGAACAGCGGGCGATAGTTGAAGATCATGCGTTCGAGCAGGTTGCCGGAACGTGGATCGAAATCCCGCAGGTCGCGGATCACCGGCATGGTGTCTTGCTTGATGTTGGCCATCACGAGGCTCTCTTGGAATACTTGTGGGTCTTAGCGGGCTGGCAGCACGCGCACGCCGCGCTCACCTACCAGCACGGTGCCGTTGCCGCGGGTCTGCAGGGCAGCCGCCACGGGTGCCATTGGCACCTGCGGTTGCAGGGCGAAGCTCTGGCCGCCGTCGTGGCTGCGCAGCACATGCCCGGCCTGGCTGAACAGCCAGTAGTCACCCTGGCTGTCGAGGCTGGCGGCGGTGATGCTCTGGCCCAGCCCGGTGTCCACCTTGATCCAGCTCTGGCCGCCGTCGACGCTACGTGCCACATGGCCACGCAGGCCGTAGGCAAGCACTTCGCCGGGCTTGCCGAGAATGCCGAACCAGGTGCCCTGGTAAGGGCCAGGCAGGGCGACGAAGCGCTGCTGCCCGGTGTTCCACTTGAGCAGCAGGCCCTGTTCGCCGGCCACGTAAAGGTCATCGCCGACCGCCCGGATGGCATTGAGATGCAGGCCTTGCGGGTTGTCGGTGCGGTCCTGCATCGGCACCCAGTTTTCGCCGCCATCGTCGGTGCGCAAGATCAGGTTGAACACACCCACTACGTAGCCGTGCCGGGCGTCGGTGAACCACACACCCAGAAACGGCTTGTCGGCGCCCTCTTGCTCCAGGCGCTGGCCTTCGGCGGCGAACTGCGGCCATTGCGCATCGTCGGGGTGGGCCTGTGCCAAGGCCTGGTAATGGGCCGTGACCAGTGCACCGATCTGCCGGCCATCGAGCTGCACGGCCCAGTTCATACCGCCGTCACGGCTGTGCAGCACCACGCCATCGTTGCCTACCGCCCAACCCTCCTGGGGGGTTGGAAACGTCAGGGCATTGAGGTCGGCGCTCACCGGCACACTCGCCTGGCGCCAGTCCTGGCCCTGGTTGTCGGAATACACGATGTGCCCACGGGGCCCCACCGCGACCAGCCGCTCACCGGCCCGCACCACATCGCGCAGGGCGCTGTGCACGGCTAGCGCGCTAGGCTCGGCCGGCAGATCCAGCACATCGACATAGGCCGCCTGGGCAACACCGCAGCTGCCGCCCAGGGCGAGCGTGATTGCCAACGCCCACGGCGCATATTTGTTCAAAGAAGCCATGCCACATCCTCTGCAAAACCTGACGGCGGCCACGTGAGGCCGCCGCCAGACGGGTCGTCGGGATCAGCGAATGCCGGCGCCGGCCAGGGCTTCCGGCGACCACTGCGCCTTGGACAGAGGGGCGATGTACTCGATACCGCCGTGCGGGCCGATCAGGCCGTTGACGTTGTAGGTGCCACCGACCAGGTCGTAGACCACGTGCGGGTTGTTGTTGGGAATCTGCACGTCGTAGCTCTGGGTGAAGAAGCTGAACGAGCCGCGATACAACTGGCCACGGGCGTCGTACTGGTCGGAAGCCAGCGCGAACCAGCTGTCCTCGTCGAGGTAGAAGCGGCGCTTGGCATAGATGTGGCGGGCATTGCCCTTGAGAGTGCCTTCCACTACCCAGACACGGTGTTTTTCCCAGCGCACCTGGTCGGGCGAGAGGTGGTTCGGCGTGGTCAGGGACTTCGGGTCGTGAATGTAGGTGAGCTTGTAGGTGTTGTACGGCACGTACATTTCTTTCTTGCCGAGCAGTTGCCAGTCGTACCGGTCCAGCGCACCGTTGAACACGTACACATCGTCGAAGGTACCGGAGCCTGCGGTGCCTGGGTTGGGTGTGTCGTAGGCCAGGTTCGGCGCCAGCTTCACCCGGCGCTGCCCAGGCAGGTACTGCCAGGCGCGGCGCTCTTGTACCAGCGGGTTGGCGGCGTCCTTGAGCATCATCGACTCACCGGCGCGACGTGCCGGGCCTTCGAAGTACAGCTTGGTCTGGAAGTAGATGTCCTTGGGCTCGATGACTTTGTTCAAGTCTTCGTAGATCGGGTAGGCGTTGTACGCCAGGCCCGTGGTGGCCAGGGCCGCGACGCCGGCGGAGTCGACGTTCCAGGAGTCATACTTGGCCTTCTGTGCCACGCCCTGGTAGCGCAGCAGGTGGTTCCACATGGCCTCGGCGCCCGACTGCGGGATCGGGAACGGCACGCCGGGCAGCACATTTTCGATGGCCATGCCGTCCTGCAGGGACTTGGCATTGGCGGCATTTTTCAGGGTGTTGTCGAGCAGCACCTTGGGCAACGCCGCGGTGCGGTGGCTCGGGTACACATCGATGTGGAAGCTCGGGAAGCGCTTGGCCAGCTCTACGGTGGTAGCGGTCAGCGAATCCTTGTACTGGTCGACGTTCTTGCCGTCGATCACCAGCAGCGGTTTCTCCGAGGCGAAGGGGTCCGGGCGCAGGGTATCGCCCTGCTTGAAGCTGGCAGGCGGGGTGTTCAGGCCACCCTGGTAGGCCGGGATCGCGCCGTCGGCACTGGCGGCCTTGTCGGCGCCGACCATGGTCAGGTCCTTGCCCAGCCGGGCGACGTCCTGGGCCGGGGCGGCCGCATGGGCATTACCGGCAATAACGACCGCAAGCGAGGCCGACAGCAGGCTATTGAGATACTTCATCGCGTTTCTCCGCTTGTTGTTGTACTAGGAGCTTCAGAAGGTGGTCTTGAACGAGGCCGTGACCATGCCGCGATCTTTCAGCAGCGGTGCAAGCCCAGCCTGCGAAGTGATCTGCCCGGGGATGCACTGGTAGCGCCCGTTGGTGCCCGGGGTGTTGTTGTCGGTGCCGGTTTCGCAGGTATCGAACTTGCCGAAGGAGTCGACGTACTTCAGGTCGAACTTGTACTTCTGGTAAACGTCGGCGGCGATCCCGATCGAGTAGCTGCCGGAGTCTTCGTTACCGCCCAGCTGCACGGCCGAGTTGCCCTTGAGGCCAACGTTGTAGGACAGCGGCAGTGTGATATCGACCCCTGGCAGCGCCTGGAACCAGGTCGGGGTGAAGTTGACTGCCAGGGTGTAGGCGTTGGTGGTGACCTTGTCGACGCCTTCGTAGCTGGCGTCGCCCTTGAAGGTCTGCTCGCCCTTGTCGACGCTGACCAGATGGGTCATGGCGCCTTCCACGGCCAGCGACGACGCGTTCCACAACGGCGTGGCGCCGAACGACACCAGGCCGTTGAGTACCACATGCAAGGTCTTGCCGCGGGCCAGCCCGGTTTCACCGTGGCCTGGCACTTCGCCGATCAGGTTGGTGCCGCCGGCGGTGCCGGCCAGGGCACCGTTCAGCGGCCCGTTGATCGTGGTGAAGTTGCTGATCAGCGGCATGTTTTCGCGGTAGTTGACGTCCAGCCCCACGCTCACCGGGCCGACGCTCTTGGCCAGGCTGATGCCGTAGATATCGATATCGTCGGCATAGGCCGTCATGTAGCTGGTGCCTTCCAGGCTGCCCGTGTGCAGGTTGGGGGCATTGATCAACACCGCGGGGGTCGGGTCGGAGGTGTTGCGGTAGTAGAAGCCCAGGGTGCCGTCGAGCCATTCCGGGCTCCACTTGGCCATTACACCGAAGTCGCCGCTGTTGCGCGGGCGGATGTCATGCCCGCGGGGTGCGCCATAGAAGGCACCAGCACCGCCGACCGCGTTGGGCACCGGCAGCCAGAAAATGTCGGCACCGTCGCCAAGCATGTCGTAGGCGCCCATGTAGGTGCCCCCTTCAGGCAGGCGCGAGTTTTCGAATTCGAGAAAGTACTGGGCCGCCAGGGTCAGTTCCGGGTTGATCGTGTAGCTCAGCGACAGCTGCTTGCGCGGCAGGAACAGTTCCTTGGTTTCGGTGCCGGGCACGTTGTACAGCTTGGCCAGGTCCAGTGCCGACTGGCCATAGTTGATGCCGTTGGCGGCGTTGAACAAGGTCTCGCCCCAGTACACCGAGTGCCAGCCGAGCTTGCCGCTCAGCATCGACTCATCACCGATTTCGGTGCTGTAGAACACGAAGGCATCGAGGAATTCACCAGACGGGCCGTTGTAGTACCGGTCGCTGTAATTGCTCAGGCCATGGCGCCTGGACGGGCCGCCCTGCAGCACAGTGCCGGCCGGCAGGCCACCGGCCGGGCGCGCCAGCACCAGGTTGCCGGCATTGCCCGCCTGGCCGGGAAACGGGTTGGAGTTGGAGCCCACGTCGTCATAAGCGTGGTCGTACCAGCTCGCAGCACTGACGCGCATACCCATGTTGCCCTGATACACCACGTCCAGTTCGGTCAGCAGGTCGACCCGCTGGGTCACGGCGCTGCCGACGCTGAAGTTCTTGTCACCGTCGTTGAGGTTGGCGGTGCGGGCGACCTTGGCGTTCTGGCCCTCGACCCGCTGGCCGTAGCTGAGCTTGGCGGTGTTGTCGAAGCGCACGTTCCAGTCAGGGTCGGCGAGGTCAAGCTGAAATGCCTGGGCAGCCGGCGCCCCGGCGACCAGCACCAGCGTTGCCAACAGATTGCGGCGGTGAAGGCAGAAGAGAACGTTCTTATTGTTGTTCATGCGGTATCTCTGCTTGGGATGTGCAAGGTGCCAGCAACGATCGGGCGCCGGCCTTACCCTGAGTGCGCGTGCCCCGCGCGGTTTAGCGATCGAGTTGCTGGATCAAGGCCTCGGCGTGTGGCCACGGGCCGAAGCCAGAGGCCGGGTTGAGGTGGCCAACGGCGCCGAGATCGACCAGCTCGCTGCCCCACTCGTCGGCCATGCGGGCGACGGCTTCGAAGCCCGCCAGGTGATCGTTGCGGCTGGCCGCGACCAGGCTCGGGAATGGCAGCCGGCCGCTTGGCAGCGGCGCCCAGCCGTTGGCGCGCAGGGTGTCGGGGGTGGGGTAACTGGCCGGCCAATCGGTATCCAGGTCCGGTGGGGCGGCCAGCAAGGCGCCCTTGATCGGGCGTTGATAGCGGGCGGCCCAGTGCGCCACCATCAGCACACCGGCGCTGTGCGCGACCAGGATCACCGGGCCATCGATGCTGGCCAGTTCGCGCTCGATCGCTTCGACGCGGGCGCTGCAACTGAGCTTGTCGATTTGCAGCGGTGGTACTGAGCGAACCTTGCCCAGGCGCGCTTGCAGCAGGGTTTGCCAATGTTCGGGTACATGGTCGCGCAAGCCAGGCACGATCAGCACGGTTGCGGCGGTTTGCAGTTTTTCCACGTCAGGGCCCTTGCTCTGGTCAACTCGGTCGATTGCCGACTGCTTGAAGCCAGAGTAAAGAGTCGCCCTGCCAGCCGCTTTACATTGCGCGTCACGAACTTTTCAGTTGATGACACGGCTGCTGTGCCGCCCGGCCCCGGGCTCCGCTGCTCGGAAATGGCTTTGCATCTGACGACACAACCGCTATAAAAGACCACCCGCCAGCGCAGCGGAAGCTCATCAAGATCACGTGGAAAACAATAAAATGACCGTGCTCGCCCGTGCTGCAACCCTCACCAATTACCTGGAAGTTTCACGCCATCTGGGCCTCAACGGCCATGGCCTGCTGGCTCAGGCCGGCCTCAGTGCATCGCTGCTGGAAACCCCCGATCAACGCATCCCGGTGGCCGCCGCCATCAACGTGCTGGAGGAGTCGGCGCGGCTGAGCGGCTGCGAAGCCTTCGGCCTGCGCATGGCCGAACTGCGCCAGTTGTCGGACTTTGGCCAGGTCAGCCTGCTGATCAGCCATCAGCACTCGCTGCGTGACGCCCTGCAGGTGATCGTGCAGTACCGCCACCTGCTCAACAACGCACTGGCCATCCACATCGAGGAAATCGGCAAGACGGTGATCATCCGCCAGGAGGTCATCACCGACCAGCCGATGCACAGCCGCCAGGCCATCGAGCTGGCCATCGGCGTGATGCACCGCTTCTGCTCGGCGCTACTGGGCTCGCACTGGCACCCGATCAGCGCCAACTTCACCCACGCCGCCCCCGCTGACCTGGCCATCCACCGGCGCATCTTCGGCTGCAAGCTGGAGTTCAACACCGACTTCAATGGCATCGTCTGCTCGGCGGCCGACCTGGACACCGCCAACCCCCAGGCCAACGAAGGCATGGCGCGGCTGGCGCAACGTTATGTGGGGTTGCTGCAGGACGAAAACCTGCCATCGCTCACGCTGGAAGTGCGCAAGGCGATCTTCCTGCTGATGCCCATGGGCCGCGCCACCATCGAGCACATCGCGCAAACCCAGGGCATGAACGTGCGCACCTTGCAGCGGCGCCTGGAAGAAGAAGGCGCGACCTTCAGCGAGCTGGTCAACGGCGTACGCCGCGACCTGGTGGTGCGCTATCTGGAAAGCCCTGGCTATTCGCTGGGGCGCATCGCCGACATGCTCGGTTATTCCATGCACAGCTCGTTCACCCGCTGGTTCATCAGCCAGTTCGGCCAGCCGCCAGCCACCTGGCGTGCGCAGCATGAGCCGCACACACAAACCAGACGCAACCGCAGCGCCGCCCAGGCAACCACCAGCGCACGCTGACGGCCCTGGGCCTCTGGGCTAAATGCCGACGTGCATCAGGCCCAGCACCAGCAGCACCAGGAACACCGTCTCGCCCACCATCAGCAAAATCGGCTTGATGCCTACGGCGGCCAGCTCCTTGAGCTGGGTTTTCATGCCCAGGGCTGCGATCGATACCACCAGGCACCCACGCGACAATTCGTTGATACTGCCCTGCACAGCCAGCGGCACCCAGCCGGTGCTGTTGACGCAGGCAAGGATCAGGAAGCCGACCGCGAACCATGGCAGCAACGGCGGGCGCTTGCCGGTACTGTCGATACCCTGGCGACGGGCGATCATGGCCGCGACGACGATCACCGGCACCAGCATGGCCACGCGCATCAGCTTGACCACCGTGGCGGTATCGCCGGTTTCGGTGGACATGCTGTAGCCCGCCCCCACCACCTGCGCCACATCATGGATGGTGGCGCCGAGGAACACGCCGGCGGCTTGCGGCGACAGGCCCAAGGCATTGGCGATCATCGGGTAGAGGATCATCGCCAGGGTCGACAGCGCCGACACGCCGATCACCGTGAACAGCGTGGCCCGTTCCTTCTGCGGGTGGCTGGGCAGTGCAGCAGCCAGCGCCAGCGCCGCCGAAGCACCGCAGATCGCCGTGGCGCCACCAGTAAGCATGCCGAACAGGCGCTGGAAGCCCATGGCCTTGGCCGCCACCATCGACACGCCGATGGTCACCACCACCAATATCACCACCAGCGCCACCGCCTTCCAGCCAAGGCCAGCCATCTGCTCCAGGGTGATGCGCATGCCCAGCAGCGCGACGCCCAGGCGCAGCACACTGCGCGCGGTAAACTCGATGCCGGCCTTGCACTTGCCGTCCGCGCTAAGAAAGTTCAGCGCCAACCCCAGCAACAGGGCGAACAGCATCACCGGCGCGCCGTAATGTTCGGCCAGGAAGCTCGCCGCACCCGCAGCGATCAAGCTGACGATCAGCCCCGGGGCCAGGTCGCGCACCCGGTTGTTGACCTGGGCAAACGCCAGCGTGCTCATGCCTCCCTCTCCGCCAGGCCCGACACCGCCAGATGCATGGCCTCCAGCAAGGCCTCGGCCGGCTGCGCGCCAACCACTTGCAGTCGGTCATCGAAAACGAAGCACGGCACGCCGCGCCCGGCGATGTCGGCGCTGGCACTGACGAACGGCAGGCCGTCGCCACGCAAGCTGCCGGCCAGGGCCTCTGGGGCAAAGCCGCACTGCTCGGCGATGCGCAACAGCGTAGCGCGGTCGCCCAGGTCTTCACCCTGCTTGAAATACGCAGCCAGTAACCGCTCCAGCAGTGCCTCTACCTGTGCTTCACTGCCCAGCTCACTGGCGTGAAGCAACAGGCGATGGGCGTCGGCGGTATTGGGCATGCGCTCGATGCGGCTGAATTCGATCTGCTCGCCGACGGCGCTGGCCGCTGCGCGCACCTGGGCCTGACGTTGCCGCACCGCCTGATCGCTGCCGAGGCGTCGCCGGTAGAACTCGGCGAACGGCTGGCCATCGAATGGCAGCTCAGGCAACAGTTGCACGCCCTGCCAGGCCAGGTTGACCTCGACCTCTGGCTGCGCTGCCTTGAACTGCGCCAGGGCGGCTTGCAATTGCCGGCGGCCTATCAAGCACCACGGGCAGATGAAATCGAAGTACACATCAATCGACAACGAACGCTTCACGAACGGGCCTCCAGTTCTGGCTGGACAGGTGCCTGGGCAGTTTCACCGAGCTGCAGGCGCGCCATGTCCAGGTGATAGTGACGCTTGGCATAAATGAACACCGCTGCAGCGCCGATGCTGATCAACGGCACCAGCTGGAATGCCGACTGCAAGCCGATCAGGTCAGACACCTTGCCGGTGATCAGCGGGCCGGTGGCCAACCCGAGCAGGTTGTTGCACAAGGTCAGCGTGGCAAACGCGGTGCCGTGCACCGTGTAGTGGGTGAGGTTGGCGACCATGGCGCTGGACGGGCCATTGGTGCCGGCGGCGATCATCATGCCCAGGCAAATCAGCACCAGTTGCGGCATGCCGGGCGGCAAGGCAAAGGCCACTGACAGCAGCACACAGCTGCCCAGGCAGTAGGCGATGGCCAGGCTGATTTTGTGGTCCGGGCGCTTGCGCCCCATGCGGTCGCAAAGCATGCCGCACAGCACGATGCCCACCCCGCTGCACAGCACGATAATCGCAGCCACGGCGCCGGCGCGGTCAGTGCTCATGGCGTAGTAGCGGTTCAGGTAGCTGGGGAACCACACGATCACCGTGCCACCGACGAACAACTGCAAACCGCTGCCGACATAGGCGCTGATGACCGAGCGGCTTGAATACAGGGTACGCAGTGGCCGCATGGCCTTGAGCGCAGCCTTGTCGGGCGTTGCTGCCAGGCCTTTGGGGGCAATGCGCGCCTCGCGCACGATGAGCGGATACAGCAGCGCCAGCGCCAGGCCGAAGAAGGCCATGCCGGCGAATGCCCAGCGCCAACCCAGGTGCTGGGCCATCACACCGCCCAGGCCCATGCCAAGTACCGAACCAAACATGCCACCGGCCATGAACGAGCCGGCCAGGGTGGCTCGCATCTCACGCGGGAACACCGCCACCACCACGGCAATACCGACGCTGCCATAGGCTGCCTCGCCGACACCAACCAGAAAGCGTGCGATGAACATCTGCTGGTAGTTTTCCGCCAGGGCGCAACCCAAGGTAGCCAGGCTCCACATCACGGCCATGAACGTCAGGCTCTTGATCCGGCCAATGCGGTCGGCCAGCAACGACAGGGGGAAGGTCAGCAAACCGACCATCAGCGCAACGATGCCACTGAGCAGCCCGAGCTGGCTGTCGCTGAGCTGCCATTCCTGCTTGAGCAGCGGGAATACGGCGTTGAGCACTTGCCGCGACATGTAGTCGGAAATCAGCAGGCCGAAGGTCAGGGCGAAAACGATCCAGGCGTAGCGCCGTGGAATGCCGAGCGAAGTATCAGTGCCTGGTTCTGCCGCACTGGCGTGATAGGTGGCCATGCTGCCTCCTCGGATATCTGAGTTTTTTTGTTTTTATTGCTTACAGGCTATCGCGTAGCGATTGGGGCCGCATTGCGGCCCCAACGTGTCTGGCGGGTCAGAAAGTCGCATCCCCCATGATCCCGGCGCGCTCCATCTTGCGGTGGCAGGCTGGGTAATCCATGACGGCGTAATGCTGGGTACTGCGGTTGTCCCAGATGGCAATGCTGTTGGGCTTCCAGCGCCAGCGCACCTGGTACTCGGGGATGTAGGCCTGGCTGATCAGGTAGCGCAGCAATTCGCCCGCGCCGGGGTTGGCGTCCTGGCCGAAACGCACGCGCTCGGGGGTGTGGTAGTTGCTGAAATGGGTGGCGAAGGCGTTGACGAACAGCACCTTCTCGCCGGTCTCGGGGTGAGTACGCACCACCGGATGCTCGGCATCCGGGAAGCGCGCCTTTAGTGCCAGGCGTTTTTCGATCGGCATGGCCGCGCCAAAAGTGGCCTCGATGCTATGTCGCGCCCGCAGCCCTTCGATACGCGTCTTGATCTCGGTCGGCAGGTTGGCGTACGCCAGCACCATGTTGGTCCACAGGGTGTCGCCGCCCACCATAGGGCTTTCCACGCAGCGCAGCACGCAACCCATCGGCGGCTTTTCACGCCAGGTGGCGTCGGTGTGCCAAGCGTTTTCATAGCGGTCAACCGGCGTTTCCGGCGACTTGTAGATCTGCACCAAGCCCGGGTGGTCCGGGTCGCTGCCGACGACGGGGTGGTCCTCCAGCTCGCCAAAGCGGCGGGCGAACGCCACATGGTCGGCGCGGCTGATGTCCTGGTCGCGCAGGAACAGCACCCGGTGCTTGAGCAACTGGGCACGGACCTCTGCAAACAGGCCGTCATCATGAATCGCATCGGCCAGCCTGACGCCAAGCAGTTCGGCACCGATGGCGCAGGTCAATTGTTCGACTTGCATGGCAGTGCCCTCCTCAGATGACGAAGATCGACGAGCCGGTGGTCTTGCGCGACTCCAGATCACGGTGCGCCTGAACTGCGTCCTGCAAGGCGTAGTGCTGGTTGATCTCGATCTTGATGCGGCCACTGCCCACATGGCCGAACAGCTCGCCTGCCAGGGCGGCTTTCTCGGCAGGGTCGGCGATATAGTCGGCCAGGGCCGGGCGGGTCAGGAACAACGAGCCCTTGATCGCCAGGATCTGCGGGTCGAACGGCTCGATGGTGCCAGAAGCGGTGCCCACGCAGACCATCAGGCCACGGCGCTTGAGCGAGTCCAGCGAGCCCATGAAGGTAGTGCGCCCGACGCTGTCGAACACCACGTTGACGCCAACCCCGTCGGTCAGCTCGCGCACGCGTTTGGCCACGTCTTCGTGGCTGTAGTTGATGGTGTGGTCGCAACCATGGGCACGCGCCAATTCGGCCTTGGCGTCGGTGGACACGGTACCGATCACGGTCAGCCCCAGCAGCTTGGCCCACTGCGAGACGATCAACCCGACACCACCCGCAGCGGCGTGCAGCAGGATGCTGTCCCCTGGTTTGAAGTCGTACAGGCGACGCATCAGGTACGAGGCCGTGAGGCCGCGCATGGTCATGGCCGCGGCCGTTTCGAACGCGATGGTTTCCGGCAGCTTGATCAGCGGCGCGGCAGGGATCAGGCGCTCGGTGCTGTAGGCGCCGAGGGTATTCATGAAGCCGGTGTAGGTCACCCGGTCGCCAACCGCGACGTGGCTGACACCCTCGCCCACCGCCTGGACCACGCCGGACGCTTCCACGCCCATGCCGTTGGCCAGCGGGATCGGGTAGGTGCCGTTACGGAAATAGGTGTCGGCGTAGTTCAAGCCGACCGCCACATGGCGCAGGCGCACCTGCCCAGGGCCCGGTTCGCCGACTTCGACGTCTTCGTAGCGCAGGACCTCAGGCCCTCCGGTTTCGTAGAAACGTACCGCTTTGGCCATGCCAATCTCCCTTCTTGTAGTTTTTGTTGAACAGCAATATCCGTCTTGAAGGGCAATTTAGGCCGTTGCGCAATGCGCCGCTTATCATCGGACGACAACGGTTTTTCAGTTCATGACAGCGCCCCCGGTTTCAGTGCCGGGGCGCGGCTGGCATGGCTCAGAACGCCGAAATACCGCCATCCACGGCGATTGCCTGGCCGGTCATGTAGCTGTTTTCGCGGGCGCACAGCATCAGCATGGCCGCAACGATTTCGTCGGGGGTACCCAAGCGCTTCATCGGCGAGCCCTGGGCGAGAAACGCCTGTTCCTCGCCCACATCGCTCCCGGTAACCATGGGCGTGGCGCTGTAGAACGGGCACAGCGCATTGACGCGGATGCCTCGGCGGGCGTATTCGACCGCCGCGGTTCGGGTCAGTCCCACCACTGCATGCTTGGCAGCGGCATAGGCGGCCAGCCTGGGCGCACCGCCAAGCCCGGCCATGGAAGCGATGTTGAGGATGACCCCGCCGCCTTGCGGCAACATCTGGCGGAGCTGTTGCTGCATGCAGAAGAACACGCCCTTGGTGTTGACCGCGTAGCTGCGGTCCAGCTCTTCTTCGGTGGTGTCGACGAAGCGCTTCATCGGCGTAAGGATGCCGGCGTTGTTCACCCCCACATCGAGGCGGCCGAAGTTGGCCATGGCCGCGTCCACCAGCGCCTTGACCTGCACCTCATGGGTCACGTCGCACGGCACCGCCAGCACTGTGGTGCCGGCCTCGCGCAAGGCGCCGGCCACCCGCTCCAGGCCCGTCAAGTTGCGGTCGCCGAGCACCAGGCGGGCGCCCAACCCGGCCAGGCGCTCGGCCAACAATGCGCCAAAACCGCTGGCGGCGCCGGTGATCATCACCACCTGGTTGCGATAGCTGTCCAGGTTCATCCGGCCACCCCCGGCGCGGTACGGGCGAGGATCTTCTTCGCCAGGCTCATGCGGTGCACTTCGTTGGGGCCGTCATAGATGCGGAAACTGCGCGCATCGCGGAAAATCCGCTCGACGATAGACTCGCCGGTAACGCCCTGCCCGCCGAGCACCTGCACACAACGGTCGATCACCCGCCAGATGGCCTCGGAGCTGAGCACCTTGGCCATGCTCGACTCGAAATTGCCGCGCTCGCCCTGGTCCAGTACCCAGGCGCAGTGCCAGATCGACAGGCGCGTGGTGTGCAGGTCCATTTCGTTGTCGGCGAGCATGAAGCCCACGCCCTGATGCTCGCCCAGCGGCTTGCCGAACGACACCCGGTGGCTTGCGTAGTGGCAGGCTTCGTCATGGGCACGACGGGCCTGGCCGAGCCAGCGCATGCAATGGGTCAGGCGCGCCGGGGCCAGGCGCACCTGGGCGTAACGGAAGCCTTTGCCCACTTCGCCAAGCACATCGCTGGCGGGAATGCGCAGGTTGTCGAAGCGCAGCACCGCGTGGCCGCCGGCGAAACAACTGTCGAGCGAGTCCATCATGCGCTCGAGGATGAAACCGGGGCGGTCGGTGTCGGTGAGGAACATGGTCGCGTTGCCGTCTTCCATGCGCGCCATGATGATTGCCACTTGCGCGCCTTCGGCACCGGTGATGAACCACTTCTGGCCATTGATGACGTAGTCGTCGCCGTCGCGTACGGCCTGGGTGGTGAGCATCGACGGATCGGAGCCGGCACCCGGGCTGGGCTCGGTCATGGCGAAGCAGGAGCGGATCCGGCCCTGCACCAGTGGCTTGAGCCAGCGGTCTTTTTGCGCAGGCGTTGCCACTTGTTCCATCAGGTGTATGTTGCCTTCGTCGGGGGCATGGATGTTCAGGGCCACCGGCCCAAGCGGCGAATAGCCGGCCTCTTCGAAGATGATCGCCTTCTCGATGTGGCTCAGGCCCAGCCCGCCCATCTCTCGCGAGGCATGCGGAGTGAGCAGGCCGTGTTCACGGGCGCGCTCGATCAGCACCTGGCGCAGCTCGGGCGACGGACCGTGGAGTGTCTGGCGCGGGTCGCGCTCCAGGGGGATGACGACGTCAGCAACGAACTGCCGTACTTTGGCTTGCAGGGCAGTCAACTCGGCAGACAGGGCGAAATGCATGGCGGTATTCCTTAACAGGGTCATCAGGGGTCAGGCGAGCAGGCGACGCGGGTCGATGGAGGCGTGCACGTGCTCCATGACGGTCTGGTCGATCGTTGCCTTGGCAGGGTCGTAGGCTGAGTAGTTGAGGGTGCGGATGTAGGCACGCAGCACCTGCGGGCCAGCCATGTCGATGTCGACGATGTTCAGGCAGGCCGGGTCTTGCTCGAAGGCAGCCAAGGCACCAAGGCCGGCGCCGCAGGCCCAGGCCAGAAGAATGCGGTTGACCGCATCGTGGCTGACCAGCAGCAGCGCGTTCCAGTCAGGTGCTTCCAGCAACTGCTGGAAGCTGCCCAGCACGCGTTGCCGGAACGCGGCCCAAGGCTCGCCGCGCAAGAAGGCTGCGTCGGGGCGATCGGCGAGCTGGTAAGCATGGGCCACTTCACGATGCAGGTATTCACGGGGGATTTCCCGCAAGCGGCCGGCACGGATTTCACGAAACCCGGCGCGCTCCTCCACAGGCTGGACGCGGCCGCCCAGGAGCTGGTCGAGGGTTTGCCGGGTGCGCGGGTAGTCTGAGCACACGGCGCGGTCGAATGGCGTGTGCGCCAGCACCTGGCCCAGCGCCTGGGCCTGGGCTACGCCCTTGGCCGACAACGCCACGCTGCGTGGGTCGAGGGGGCGGCCGCTGGCGTCGAAGTAGTCGACATGGCCATGGCGCACCAGGTAGCAGCGGCGTCGGCGCACGGGCTGGGCAGGCTGTTCAGTCATGGGCCAATACCTTGGGGTTAGTGATGCTCAGTTGTGCACGGTTGATGGTGCGCAGTGCCGCCATCAGGCGGGCGCGGGGCTCGCCGGCCTGGTCGTAGGCACCCTGGCGAATATGCTGGGCGAGTTCGCTGCGGGCTTGCTCGAGCGAGGCCTGGCCTTGCAGCAGACCGGCCATGGCCTGGCGTTCGATGTCGGCACAGGCCGCACCCTGGGCGGCCTCGCGGCTGGCGATCAGCAAGGCGCTGGCCACCATCCGCGCCTCGTAGTGCAAGTGCGCCGGCAATGCGGGCAACAACTGTCTGAGCACGGCGTCACGCGCCGTCAGCAGCAAATCCTGGGCATCGGGCTGGTTCATGCGCGGCCTCCTTGGGTGAGCAACAGCAGTTCCTGTTCGAGCTCGCTGACCATGCGCCCGGTCAACACCAGTTCCAGCGAGCGTTGCTGGCCTGAGGCATGGCGTTCGGCCTGCTGCAGGGCGATTACCGCCCAGCGCAGGTGGGCCATGACCTGCCAGAAACGCAGCGTTTCTTTGTCCAGGTCGAGTGGCGAGACGCTGCGGTAGCCGGCGAGCAGGTCGTCCAGGCGGCCGATGCCGCCCGCCGCCAGGTCCGGCCGGGTAAACCGCCAGCAGCGTGCGGTGAACCAGCCCAGGTCTTCGCGGGGGTCGCCCCAGCCGGCGAATTCCCAGTCCAGCACACCGCAGAGCTCCCCTCCCTCGACCATGTAGTTGCCTGTGCGGTAGTCGCGGTGGATCAGGCAGGAGGCAAGGGGCGCAGGCTTGTTCAGCTCGCACCAGCGCAGGCCCCATTCGATGATCGGGTGGCTGCCCGGCAAAGCATCGAGGAACAGACGGTACTGGTCGACGCTGGCCTGCACGGCGTCGGCCACCGGTGCAGGCAGGAACGCCAGCGCCGCTTGCGGTGGGCGCAGTTGGTGCAAGCGTGCGAGGTTGGCCCCAAGCGCCCGGCACAGCCCCGGGTTGCCCTCGGGGCCGCCTTGGCTGCTGGTCAAGCGGTGGCCGCCAGCGTGGCCGGCCAGGGCCTGCATGATGAAGAAATCGCGGCCGATCACCTGTGGCGTCTGGCACAGCCACAGTGGCTTGGGCACCTTCACACCCACGTGGTGAGCAGCGCTGAGCACGGCGAACTCCTGCTCGCGGCTCATGCTGGCGGCCACGGCGGAAGCCGCATCGGTGCGCAGTACCCAACGCTGCGGCACTCCGGCAACCTCGGCCTTTATCAACCAGTTCTCCTGGATGGCGCCACCCGACAATCGCTCGCTGTGGGTGATGCGCACCGGCTGGCCGTGCAGGCGCTCCTGTAGATAGGCAGACAGCACCTCATGGGCGTCTGATACGTCGATGCGAGCACTGGATTGCTGCGCGAAATGGCTGCTTGGCATGGTCGGTCCAACTCACTGTTCACGAGTGCGGTGGCTCTAAGCAAGATGGTTGCCAGCTTCCTAAAAATTAAATATTCACTTAAAAATCAATAGGTTGAATCTAATTTTCCAGCGCACTCAACGCCATTCAAGTCAAACTTGAACAGTGCCATCGCACAGCTGAAACCGCCGTTCAATTCTGCACAGCAGGCCACTGCCCTCCCCCAGCAGAATTTCCCCGCGCCGGGCGTGCGCTCGGCTAGGATGTCTGGCCAAACCGATGGAACCTGCTAGCCATGCATCTTCCCGCGCTCAAACCGAACCAGCTGCGCCCCCCCGCCGAGCCGACCAAGGGGATGGTGCGAGCGCGGCTGCTCGAGCAGCTGGCCAACGCCCTGGACGAAGGTAGCGTCGTGCTCCTGCAAGCACCGCTGGGCTACGGCAAGAGCACACTGCTTGGCCAGTTCACCCGCAGCCTGGCCGGGCCCTGGGCATGGCTGCGCCTGACCCGCGCCGAGAACCAGCCACTGGCCCTGCTGCTGCACCTGCACGCTGCGCTGCAACTGCCTGCGCAACAACGCGACACACCGCAGGCCGAGCACCTGTGGAGCCTGATCCTGGCCGACCTGGAGGCCCGCCAGGCGCCGCTGACGCTGCTGCTCGACGACCTGCACCTGCTCAACGCCGCGCCCGCCTGGCAGTACCTGGACACGCTGCTGCATTACCCGCCGCCTGCGCTGCGCCTGGTCGCCGCCAGCGAAGGGCCGCCCCCGCTGCCGCTGGCCCACTTGCGCCGCGATGGTCGACTGATTGTGCTGGGCGCCCGTGACCTGGCCCTGGACAGCGAAGAGACGCGCCAGTTGGCACAGGCCCGGGACGTCAACCTGGGCAGCGATGCGCTGTACCAGCTGCGCGCCGGCAGCGAGGGCTGGCCCAGCGGTGTGCTGTTCTGGTTCGAGGCCTACCGCGAGGCGCGGCACAGCACCGGCCAGGCCCCCGCTGACCTGCGCCCGATCACCCGCCAGGCCTATGCCCATGCCCGGCAGTTTCTCGAAGAAGAACGGCTGCAGCGCCTGCCCATGCCGTTGCGCGCATTTCTCGAACACACTGCCGTGGCCCAGGTGTTCGATGCAGGCCTTGCCAGCGAACTGGCCGCCAATGCCGATGTGCCCGCCGCGCTGCGCCAGCTGCAGCGCCTTGACCTGATCATCGAAGTCCCCCAGGGCAGCCATGCCGAGTACCGCTACCACCCTGCCTTGCGCAACAGCCTCTACCAACGCCTGGAACAACGCGACCCCCAACGCCTGCGCCAACTGCATCGCCAGGCTGCCCGCTGGCTGCTGGCCCAGCGCCGCTACACCGAAGCGATCTACCAGTTTGGCCGGGCACGCGACCTGGATGCCGTGCTCAACATCGTCGACCGGCACGGTTTCGAGCTGCTGCGCGAGGGCAAGGTCAACACCCTGGTCGATGTGCTCGACGAGGTCGCCGGCCATGCCGGCAACGACAGCTTCACCTTGGCGGTGACCGAGGCCTCCACGGTGATGGTCACCAACGATATCGCCCAGGCCTGCCAGTGCCTGCACCAGCTACACGCCTTGCAGCGCCGCCAGGCAGTGCCGCGCCACCCCGAGCGGGTGCAGCAGACGGTGATGTTTTTGCGCAGCCGCCTGGCCTACCTGGGGGGCAACCTGGGGCACGCCCTGGCCCTCGCGGCGCGGGCACTGCAGCGGTTTCCCCAGCACAACGCAGCGCGCTCGGTGCTGTATTTCGACCGCGCCAACTGCCTGGCTGCGCTCGGCCAACTGGAGCAGGCCCACACCGAAGGCAGCCGCGCCCTGCGCGAGCTGCAGGGCTTTGGCCTGAGCGGCTACACCAACCTGCTGCAATTGTTGCTGGCGCAGATCGAACTGGCCCAGGGCGCCAACGATGCTGCATGGGCGCGCCTGCAAGGCATGGCCGAGCTGCCTGCCGCCGGCAGTTCGGGGCGCTTCTATGAACTGTTCCGCCACCTGGGCAAAGGCCTGGCACTGCTGCAAGCCAACCGCCTGGCCCAGGCACGCCAAGCCCTGGCCCAGGCCGAGGTGCTGGCACTGGGCTTCCCCCACAGCGCTGCCCTGCCGTGGGTGTTCCACCACCAGGCATGCCTGCACTGGGCGCTGGGCGAGACCGGCCAGGCCAAGGCACGCTGGGCAGAGGTACGCCGGCTGGCCCGCCAGAACCGTTTGCTCACCCTCTACCGCCAGGCCGGCGCCTGGCTCGCGCGCCTGGCCTTGCGCGACAATGACCAGGACTACCTGCCCGACTGGCTCGACCAATGGCACTGGTGCCGTCGCCAATATGGCGAGCAACTCTTACCGGAAGAGTGGCTTGCCTATGCCTGGGTGCAACGCCACCTCGGCCAGCGCGACAAGGCCTGGCAGATCCAGCAGAGCTTGCAGGCTCAAGCGCAGGCCCAAGGCAACCGCCGCCTGCTGCTCGACGTACTGCTGCTCGATGCTGCCCTGCTACTGGACCGTGGCGCCCGCGACGACGCCCTGCTCTGCCTCGAACAGGCGCTGCAACTGGCCTGCACCTACGGCTTCGGCCAACTGCTGCAGTACGAAGGTGACGCCTGCCTGGAGTCCCTGCGCCAACTGCTGCTGCCCCAGGTGCGCGAACGCCTGGGCCTGGAGGCTCCAGCGCCCTCGCGCGAGCACCTGAATGCCCTGTTCCGGCCATTGCTGGCAAACAAGGAAAACGTGGAAAGCGCCTTGATCGTGCCGCTCTCGCGCCGTGAGCTGGAAGTGTTGCAGCGCATGGCCCGCGGGCAGAGCAACGGCCAGATCGCCGAGGCGATGTTCATCAGCCTGAGCACGGTCAAGACCCACATCAACAACCTGTTCCGCAAGCTCGACGTGGCCGACCGCGACAGCGCCCTGTGTTCGGCGCGCGAACTGCAACTGCTGGGCTGACCTCCACCTGGCCCTCGCCGCGATTCCACCCGCCATTCCACCCGGGGGGTGGACGCGGCGCCCGGGCCTGCCTGTTACAACATGCCGAGTCCACCCAGCCAGGAGTTCGGCATGCCCAGCTACACCGCCCCATTGCGCGATATCACCTTTGTTGCCCAGGAGCTGCTCGGCCTGAGCCGCCACTACCAACAACTGACAGGCTGTGAAGCCCCGGACGCGGCTACCTTCGCCGCCATCGTCGAAGAAGGCGCCAAATTCGCCGAACAGCAGCTGGCCCCGCTCAACGCCGTGGGCGACCAGCACGGCTGCCAGTGGCAGGACGGCAAGGTCACCACCCCGCCCGGCTTTGCCGATGCCTACAAACGCTTCGCCGACAACGGCTGGCTGGGCCTGGACAAGAACCCGGCCTTCGGTGGCCAGGGCCTGCCGCCGTCGCTGGGGTTCGTCAATTACGAGATGGTGTGCAGCGCCAACCACGCCTGGGGCATGTACGGCAACCTCGCTGGTGGCGCCATCAGCACCCTCAGCGAGCACGCTGACGAAGCCCTGCAGCAGCGCTTGCTGCCACCGATGATCGCCGGCCGCTGGGGCGGCACCATGTGCCTGACCGAGGCCCACTGCGGGTCGGACCTCGGCCTGCTGCGTACCAGCGCCAGGCCCCAGGCCGACGGCAGCTACCAGGTCAGCGGCAGCAAGATGTTCATCTCCGCCGGTGAACACGACATGACCGAGAACATCATCCACCTGGTGCTGGCGCGCATCGAAGGCGCACCCGCAGGGGTCAAAGGCATTTCGCTGTTCGCCGTGCCAAAGATCCAGGTCGACGCCCAAGGCCAGCTTGGCGAGCCCAACGGTGTGAGCTGCGGCTCCATCGAACACAAGATGGGCATCCACGGCAACGCTACCTGCGTGCTCAACTTCGACAGCGCCACAGGCTACCTGCTGGGCGAGGCCAACCGTGGCCTGAACGCCATGTTCACCTACATCAACGAGTCGCGCCTGGCGGTGTCCCAGCAGGCCCAGGCCCACGCCGAAGCGTCGTTCCAGGGTGCCTTGGCCTATGCCCGCGACCGCGTGCAGATGCGCGCCACACCCCGCCTGCGCAGTGACCAGCCAGCCGACCCGATCATCGGCCATGCCGATGTACGGCGCATGCTGCTGACGCAAAAAGCCTATGCCGAAGGTGGCCGCATGCTTGCCTACACCTGCGCCAAGGGCGTCGACCAGCTGCACCACGGCGCCAGCGTCGGCCTGCGCGAGGCCGCGGCGCGCCGCCTGGCGTTGCTCACGCCGATTGCCAAAGGCTTCCTCACCGAAACCGGCAACGAGGCCGCGCAACTGGGTATCCAGGTATTCGGTGGCCACGGCTACATCCGCGAGTGGGGCATGGAGCAGATTGCACGCGACGTGCGCATCACCGCGATCTACGAAGGCACCAACACCATCCAGGGCCTCGACCTGCTGACCCGCAAGGTGCTGGCCGATGGCGGCGAAGCCCTGGGCGAACTGCTCGGTGAAATCGAAGACTTCATCCAGAGCACAAGTGCCCCGGTCCACCTGGCCCAGGCTCTGCTCAAGCAAGTGATTGCCTGGCGCGAAATCAGTGCCTGGCTGCGTGACGCCAGCGCAGGCGATGCCAACCTGATCGGCGCCAGCGCCTACGACTACCTGATGCTCAGCGGTTACACCCTGCTCGGCTACCTCTGGCTGCGCGCTGCCTGCGTGGCGGAACGGGCCCGGGCTGCCGGCAGCGACGAGGCTGCCTTCTACCAGGGCAAGCGCGAGACCGCGCGCTTCTACCTGCAGCGCCTGCTGCCACGCGCCAACCTGCACGAAACGCTGATTCGCACCGGTAGCAACAACCTGATGGACATCAGCGAGGCCGCATTCGCCCGCTGATACCACCGCGCCGGTCAAAACCCCGGCAAGCGGCGCTTTACCCTGTGGCAGCGGGCTTGCCCGCGAAGAAAACACCGCGGTGCATGGCACCGGCTTCGCCGGTGTTCGCGGGCGAGCCCGCTGCCACAGGGTCGGCCGAGCGCCCATGGCCCACCAACAGAAAGGTTACCCCATGCAACTCATCGACTATCGCCGCGAAAACCAGCTGGCCCTGATCGGCCTGCGCCACGCGCCGGTCAACGCCCTTGGCCATGACTTGCGCCAGGCACTGATGCAGGCCTGCAGCCGGGCCGCTGCTGACCCCGAAGTGCAGGCCATCATCCTGCACGGTCAGCAACTGCCGTTCAGTGCCGGTGCCGACATCAGCGAGTTCGGCAGCCCACGCACCTGGGAGGCGCCGGCACTGCCCGAACTCCTCGATGCCCTGACCCGCATCGAAAAACCCCTGATTGCCGCCATCGACGGGGTGGCCCTGGGCGGCGGCCTGGAACTGGCCCTGGCTTGCAGCCATCGTCTGGCTACCGCCACCGCACGCCTGGGGCTGCCCGAAGTCCGCCTGGGCCTGCTGCCCGGTGCTGGCGGCACCCAGCGCCTGCCGCGCCTTATCGGCGTAGCCCCGGCGTTGGAGATGATGCTCAGCGGCGACCCGATCGATGGCCGCCAGGGCCTTGCCCTGGGTCTGATCGATCGCCTGGTCGAAAGCCGGCAGGACTTACTCGAAGCAGCCTGCACTTTGGCTCGCGAGCAACTGGCCCAACCGGCCCTGCCAAGCGCCCCTGCAACACCTTTGGCCGCTGGCCTGGAAAGCGACTTCTTCGCCAGCCGCGAGGCACAGCTGATCGCCCGCAAGCCCGGCCAGACTGCGCCCCTGCGCGTGCTCGCCGCAGTCCGCGCCGCCTGCGAGATGCCCCTGGCCGAGGGCCTGGCCCGCGAGCAGGTACTGTTCCGCGAAGCCCTGCAAGACCCACAGGCCACCGCCCTGCGCCACCAGTTCTTCGCCGAGCGCGAGGCGCTGCGCGTACCCGGCATCGACGCCAGCACGGCGCTGCGCAGCATTGACCGGGTGGCGGTGATCGGCGCCGGCACCATGGGCGCCGGCATCGCCATGAACTTTATCAACGCCGGTATCCCGGTGCGCCTGCTGGAGCTCAAGCCCGAAGCACTGGACCGGGGCCTGGCGCACATCCGCAAGACCTACGAAGGCAGCATCAAGCGCGGCAAGCTTGGCGCCGGGCAGCTCGAACAACGTATGACCCTGCTGCAAGGCACCCTCGACTACGCCGACCTGGCCGACGCCGACCTGGTGATCGAGGCGGTGTTCGAGGACCTGTCGATCAAGCAGCAGGTATTCCGCACCCTGGACCGGGTGTGCAAGCCGGGCGCGATTCTCGCCAGCAACACCTCGACCCTGGACGTCGACCGCATCGCCGCCTGTACCCGCCGACCGCAGGACGTGGTCGGCCTGCACTTCTTCAGCCCGGCGAACGTCATGCGCCTGCTCGAAGTGGTGCGCGGCCGGCTGACGGCGCCCGACGTGCTGGCCACCACGCTGCAGGTCGCCAGGCGCATCGGCAAATTGCCAGTGGTGTCGGGCGTGTGCTTTGGCTTCATCGGCAACCGCATGCTCGAACCCTATGCCCGCGAAGCCCACCGCCTGGTGCTTGAAGGCGCCTCGCCAGCCCAGGTTGACAAGGTGCTCACCGGCCTGGGCCTGGCCATGGGCGTGTTCGCCATGTACGACCTGGCCGGCATCGATGTCGGCTACCTGGTGCGTCAGGCACGGCGCAGTGAAATCGCCCACGACCCGAGCTACTTCCGCCTGGCCGACGAGCTCTACAGCCTGGGCCGCTACGGCCAGAAGAGCGGGCGGGGGTTCTACCGCTACGAAGGCCGCGAACGCATCGAAGACCCGGAAGTGGAGCAGATTGCGGCGCAACTGGCGGCCAGGCTGGGCATCACCCGGCGCACCATCAGCGACGCCGAAATCCACGACCGCTGCCTGTTCATGCTGGTCAACGAGGGCCTGCAGTTGCTCGATGAAGGCATTGCCCTGAGAAGTGGCGACATCGACCTGGTGTGGACCAACGGCTACGGCTTCCCGGCATGGCGTGGGGGCCCGCTGCACTATGCCCGCGAGCTGGGCCTGGACAACGTGCTGGCGGGCATCGAGCAACAGCGCGAAGCGCTCGGCGCCTATGGCCAAATGTGGCTGCAGCCAGCCCCGTTGCTGCGGCGCCTGGCTTCCAGTGCGAAGTTGCGCACGGCCAGCATCTGAGCCGTTCTCCCCTGTCATCAAGGACCCCCGGACATGAAAGAAGCCGTCATTCTCTCCACCGCCCGTACGCCGATCGGCAAGGCCTTTCGCGGCGCGCTGAACAACACCCGCTCGCCGAGCCTGGCCGCACAGGCCATCCAGGCGGCAGTTGCCCGCGCCGGCATCGCCGGTGATGAAATCGAAGACCTGGTAATGGGAACCGCGATGCCCTCCGGCACCGCTGGCTGGAACCTGGGCCGCATGAGCGCGCTGGCTGCCGGCCTGCCGGTGTCGGTCAGCGGCCAGACCCTGGACCGCCAGTGCGCCTCCGGGCTGATGGCAATCGCCACCGCCGCCAAACAGATCATGGTCGATGGCATGCAGGTGACCGTCGGCGCCGGCCAGGAAAACATCAGCGCGGTACAGGCGCGTAACCTGGAATGGGCATTGGCAGAGCAGGACATCAGCGTGATCCAACGTGTCCCACACGCCTACATGCCGATGCTGCAGACTGCCGAGCACGTGGCCAAGCGCTATGGCATCAGCCGCGACGCTCAGGACGCCTACGCCCTGCAGTCACAGCTGCGCACCGCCGCCGCCCAGCGCAGCGGGTTGTTCGAGACCGAAATCGTGCCCGTGACAGCGCAGCAGTTGATCAAAGACAAGCAGACCGGCGAGGTCAGTTACCGCGAGGTGACCTTGACGCAGGACGAAGGCAACCGCCCGCAGACACGCCTGGAGGACCTGACCGGCTTGAAACCCGTGCTCGAAGGCGGCTGCATCACCGCCGGCAATGCCAGCCAGCTGTCCGACGGTGCCAGCGCCTGCGTATTGATGGACGCGCGCCTGGCCGAGCAGCGCAACCTTGAGCCGCTCGGCCTGTACCGGGGCATCGCGGTGGCCGGCCTGGCCCCGGAAGAGATGGGCATTGGCCCTGTGTACGCCGTGCCGCGCCTGCTCCAGCAGCATGGGCTGAAGGTGGGCGACATCGGCCTGTGGGAACTCAACGAAGCGTTCGCCTGCCAGGTGCTGTATTGCCGCGACAAGCTGGGTATCGACCCCGCGCGGCTGAACGTCAACGGCGGCGCCATCGCCATCGGCCATCCCTATGGCATGAGCGGTGCGCGGATGGTCGGGCATGCCTTGCTCGAAGGCAAACGGCGCGGGGTGCGCTTCGTGGTGGTGACCATGTGCGTGGGCGGTGGCATGGGTGCCGCCGGCCTGTTCGAAGTACTTTGACCAAGGGCCGACAGCATGCTTGCAAACACATTTTCCCTGGCTGATAAGACCGTGCTGGTCACCGGGGCCTCCAGCGGCCTGGGCGCGCATTTCGCACGCCTGGCCCAGGCTGCTGGCGCCCGGGTAGTGCTGGCAGCGCGCCGGGTCGAGCGCCTGCAGGTGCTGGCCGAAGCACTGCAGGCCAACGGCGGTGAAGCACTTGCCATAGCACTGGACGTGACCCGCCGCGACAGCGTCGAACAGGCCTTCGACCAAGCCGAGGCACGCTTTGGCGTGGTCGACGTGATCATCAACAATGCCGGTATCGGCGACCCCGGGCGCTTTCTCGATATGAGGGAGCAGGACTGGCAACGCATGCTCTCGACCAACCTCGACGGTGTGTTTCATGTCGCCCAGTGCGCAGCCCAGCGCCTGGTCAAGGCCGGGCAGCCAGGCAGCATCGTCAACATCGCCTCGATCCTCGGCCTGCGGGTCGGCAGCGGCCTGAGCCACTACTGCACGGCCAAGGCCGCCGTGGTGCAACTGACCAAGTCCATGGCACTGGAGCTTGCCCGTTACCGGATCCGCGTCAATGCCATTGCCCCAGGCTACTTCAGGACCGAAATGAATGAAGATTACTTCGACAGCGAGGACGGCCAGGGCTACATCAAAAACCACGTGCCGATGCGCCGCCTGGGGCAACTGCACGAACTGGACGGGCCTTTGCTGTTGCTGGCCAGTGATGCCGGCGCATTCATGACCGGCAGCATCGTGGCCGTGGATGGCGGGCACCTGGTAAACCCTCTGTAATGCCCCAGTTGCTATAGACAAGGAGCCTGTATGTCCGTCACCGCTTACCTGCCCCGCGTGGTTGCGCTGGTTACCCACCTGCATCGCCCCGCCGCTCCCAGCCGCATGGCGCAATTGATCGAGCAAGTAAGCGCCGACTACCGGCAACAAGCCCGTATAGAGGTCATCGAAACCACCCTGGCCGACCTGCTGCCACTCGCGCGCGAGCTGGAAAGCCACCAGCAGGCAGACGTCATTCTGTGTTCCGGTGCTGCCGCCGATTACTTGCGACAGCACCTGATTACCTCGGTGCGGACCCTGCACCTGGGCGAGTTCGACCTGATCCGTGCCCTGGTGCAGGCCCGCGACCGGGCCAGCCGGGTGGGTATCCTCAGTTTCGGCCAGCCGTATCCGGAACTGGCGGCGATGCAGGCGCTGTTCACCCTGCAGATTCGCGAGCAGACCTACACCAGCCTGGAGCAGGCCCGGGATCAGGTCGAACGCTTGGTCGCGGATGGCTTCGAGGTGATCATCGGCTCGCCAACGGTATGCCAGTTGGCCGACGCAGCAGGTGCCCAAGGGGTACTGGCGCTGGATGCCGAAAGCCTGCGCCATACATTCGACAGCCTGGTGACCCTGAGTGCCAAGGCTGGTGGCGCCCCCACACGCCGCCTGCCACGGCGCAGCCTTGAACAACCCGATACGCGCCCGTTCAAGGCGCGCCATCGCTTCGAGCAACTGCTCGGTGACGCGCCGGCATTTCGCGCCATCCTCAACCTGGCTCAGCGTTACGCACAGGCCGACGCCACGGTGCTGATCACTGGCGAAAGCGGTACCGGCAAGGAGTTGCTGGCGCAGAGCATGCACCATGCCAGCCCGCGCCAACAGGGGCCGTTCGTGGCGATCAACTGTGCTGCGCTGCCCGAGTCGCTGCTTGAAAGTGAACTGTTCGGCTACGAGGACGGTGCCTTCACCGGTTCGCGCAAAGGCGGCAAGCCCGGCCTGATCGAGCTGGCGCACACCGGTACTTTGTTCCTCGACGAGATAGGCGACATGCCGGTGGCGCTGCAGACCCGCCTGCTGCGTGTGTTGCAAGAGCGCGAGGTGCTGCGCCTGGGTGCCTGCGAGCCGACCCCGGTTGACATCCGGGTGATTGCCGCCACCCATTGCGACCTGCCCGCGCGCATCGCCGACCAGCGCTTTCGCCAAGACCTGTATTACCGCCTGAACATCCTGCGCCTGGCCGTACCGCCGCTACGCGAGCGGATCGCGGACATCGTGCCGCTGTTCAATGCCCTGCTTGCGCGTCACTGCCGTGCCAATGGCTTGCCGTCTTCAAGCGACGAGCACGTGCAGCAGCTCATGCCACTGATGCTGCGTCACCCTTGGCCGGGTAACATTCGTGAACTGGAGAACATCGCCGAGCGCGCGGCCTTTTGCCTGAGTACGCAGGGGCACGATGACGAGGTCGATCTGGCCACCCTGTTCCCGGAGTTCTTCGAGGCCGGCGCGGCTGCAGCCCCGAAGCGGCCCCTTGCCGCCACCGACAACCTGCGTAGCCTGGGCAAAGCAGCCGAAACGGCCCATGCGCGTCAGGTGCTGGACGGCTGCGACGGCGACATGGACGAGGCCGCACGGCGCCTGGGGGTCAGCCGCAGCACCGTCTGGCGGCGGGTGCGCAGCCTGGCCTGACCGGTCGTGGTTCCGGTTTGCATCCTGCACGTGGGCTCCTACAGTTTGAACGTAGCAACGCCGACGAGACCCCAGATGCGCAGCAATGAAGAAAGCGGCGCCGTTAATGCCAGCCGATCCTTGCCAAAGATCCCGCGCAGTGTCTGGGCGCTGGGCTTCGTGTCGATGTTCATGGACATTTCCTCGGAGATGATCCACGCCCTGCTGCCAATTTACATGGTCACCGTGCTCGGCACCTCGGTGGTGGCGGTGGGCGTTATCGAAGGTATCGCCGAGGCAACCGCCTCGATCACCAAAGTGTTTTCCGGTGCGCTCAGCGACCGGCTGGGCAAGCGCAAGCTGCTGACCGTGCTCGGCTATGGCCTGGGCGCGCTAACCAAGCCGGTATTCCCCATGGCTTGCGGGCTGGAGTGGCTGATCGCAGCACGTTTCGTCGACCGGGTCGGCAAAGGCATCCGTGGGGCGCCGCGTGATGCGCTGGTGGCTGATGTCACGCCCCCCGAGTTGCGTGGTGCCGCCTTTGGCCTGCGTCAGGCGTTGGATACGGTTGGTGCTTTCCTCGGGCCATTGCTGGCAATCATGCTGATGTGGCTGACCGCGAGCCACTTCCAGATGGTGTTCTGGGTGTCGGTGATCCCGGCGTTCGTGGCGGTGTACATCCTCATCGCCTTCGTGCGCGAACCTGAAACGCCGGCCACGACAAGGCCCGTGCGCGCACCGCTGGCGGTGCACGAACTGGTCCGGCTGGGCCCGGCCTACTGGCGGCTGATCGGCCTGGCCACATTGTTCACCCTTGCCCGCTTCAGCGAGGCATTCCTGTTACTGCGCGCCCAGGACATGGGCCTGGCGCCGATGTGGGCGCCGGCGGTGCTGGTGCTGATGGCGCTGGCCTATTCGGTGTCGGCCTACCCTGCCGGGGTGCTGTCGGACCGCCTGGGGCGCCGCGGCGTGCTGATGACGGGACTGGGGATGCTGATCGCCGCCGACCTGTTGCTGGCCCTGCTGCCTGGCTGGGCGGGGTTGGCCCTGGGGGTTGCCGCCTGGGGTCTGCACCTGGGCTTTACCCAAGGCATCTTCGCGGCCATGATCGCCGACAGCGCACCCGCCAACCTGCGCGGCACCGCCTTCGGCCTGTTCAACCTGCTGACCGGGGTGGCACTGCTGGCGGCCAGCGTGGTGGCAGGGTTGTTGTGGGATGGTGCGGGGTACCAGGCAACCTTCCTGGTCGGTTCAGGGCTTGCCAGCACCACCCTGGTGGGGGTGATGCTGTTACGTTGAGCACACCGGCCTAGGCCAACGCCGGTTCCTGCTTGAGCAACGACCAGCCCCCGTGCCCATCCACCTCCAGCCGGTGAGTATGGAACCCCGCCAGTGTGCTGCGATGGCCAACACTGACCAGCAGGGCACCCGGCATTTCCGTGCGCAGCAGTGAATACAGGGTGTGCTCGAGCCCTTCGTCCATCGCCGAAGTGGACTCGTCGAGGAACACTACCTGAGGCCGGTTGAACAGCACCCGTGCGAACGCCAGGCGCTGCTGCTCGCCCACCGAGAGAATATGCGACCAGTCGCAACTGACCTCCAGCCGATCCGCCAGATGAGCCAGGTTGACCTGGCGCAAGGCCTGTTGCATACGTACTTCGTCCTCGGGCTTGCTGGCTGCCGGGTAGGCGATGACCGCCCGCAAGTCGCCCAGCGGCAGGTAGGGTCGCTGCGACAGGAACAATGCCTGATGGCCTGGCGGGCGCCTGACCTTGCCTTCAGCATATGGCCAGAGGCCCGCCAAGGCCCGCAGCAGCGTGGTTTTACCACTGCCCGACGGGCCCTTGATCAACAGTGCCTGACCGGCGTGCAGGCTCAGGTCAAGGTCAGCGACAAGGGCATGCCCGTCTGGCCGAAGTACCTGCAGATCCGTGATTTCCAGCGCATGTTGCTGAGCCTCGGCGGTGACACGCGGCAAGGCGCTCGCCTGCTCGTTGGCATCAAGAAAACCGGTCAGACGGTCGAGGGTGGCCCGGTATTGAGCGAACGCATCGTAAGATTCGCGGAAGAACGACAATGAATCCTGCACCTGGCCAAAGGCCTGGGCGGTCTGCATGACGTCACCCAACTTGATCGCACCGCTGAAGAAGCGTGGCGCCTGGAGTATAAACGGGAACACCACGGCAACCTGGCTAACACCCAAGTTGAAACCACTGAATTTCAGGTTCCGGAACACCAGCGCCCAGGCGTTGACGATCAAGGCGCCAAAGCGGCCCAGCAACGTGCCACGCTCCACCAAGGCGCCTTGGTAGAAGGCAATGTTCTCGGCATTCTCGCGCAGGCGCATCAGCGCATAGCGAAAGTTGGCGGTGAGTTTTTCATTGAGGAAGTTCAGGCGGATCAACGGGCGCCCCAGGCGGAAGGCAATCCAGGTGGCAACGATGACATACAGGTACACGGCAAACACCATCGCCCGGGGGACTTCCACACCGGCAACCGCCAGCGGTGCCGACAGCGACCAGAGGATCCCGGTGAACGCTACCAGCGACACCAGTGCACTGACAGCGCCCAAGGCCAGGGTGACCGAGTTGGTGACAAATGCATTGGCATCCAGCTCGATACGCTGGTCAGGGTTGTCCACCGGCTCGGCCAGAAACTGACCACGGTAGTAGGCATCGCCGTGCATCCAGTCGTGGGTCAGGCGCTCGGTGAGCCAGACCCGCCAACGAATGCTGAATGCCTGGGTTACATAGAAGGTGAACAGCGAGCGCAGCACGTGGATGGTGGCCAGTACGGCAAAGACGCCGAGCATGTACCAGAAGGCGGATTGATCCAGCCCTTGCAAGGCACTGTAGAAGCCGTTGTACCAGAACGAGAACAGGACGTTCAGGCGCACCGAGAACAGCGTCAACACCAGCAACAGCGCAAACACCAACAGTGGCCGCCAACTGCGCCTGAAACTGAAGTAAGGCCCGGCAAGCTGCCAGAACTGGCTGCCCCAGCGCGTGCAACGGACAGCCAGTGTCGCGGCAGCGGTAAAGCAGACAAGGGTGATGAACGAAGCGATTGCCAGCCATCTCAGGCTCTCTTGCAGGGCCTGGTGCCAGTTCATGTCCATGGTGGGTATCCGTGCTGAGTATTTCCGCGAGCGTAGCATTGCCCTACGGTTCATCAGGCATAGATGACGCACATTTCATGATCCTGACCTGTTGCCGCGGCCCCCTGAGCAGCCTTGTGCTGCGAAGAGGCCATTGCAACCCAAGATAATCTTTAGCCTTACCGGCCTCTTCGCAGCACAAGGCTGCTCCTACAGGGGGGCGGGCAGGACCGGGGATATTTGCGCCGCAAAGACAAAACCCCTACCTGCATGCGCAGATAGGGGTTTTGCGAAATGAATCTTGACGATGACCTACTCTCACATGGGGAAACCCCACACTACCATCGGCGATGCATCGTTTCACTACTGAGTTCGGGATGGGATCAGGTGGTTCCAATGCTCTATGGTCGTCAAGAAATTCTGTAGCCAGAATGTCCAGATGGACAGCCCAGCGAATCCGGATATGCGATATTTGTGGTTTGTTGCGAACTTTCGGTTCGTATCATCTTCACCACCGCAATCTGCGCTAGCAAATTGCTTGGGTGTTATATGGTCAAGCCTCACGGGCAATTAGTATTGGTTAGCTCAACGCCTCACAGCGCTTACACACCCAACCTATCAACGTCGTAGTCTTCGACGGCCCTTCAGGGGATTCAAGATCCCAGTGAGATCTCATCTTGAGGCAAGTTTCCCGCTTAGATGCTTTCAGCGGTTATCTCTTCCGAACATAGCTACCCGGCAATGCCACTGGCGTGACAACCGGAACACCAGAGGTTCGTCCACTCCGGTCCTCTCGTACTAGGAGCAGCCCCTCTCAAATCTCAAACGTCCACGGCAGATAGGGACCGAACTGTCTCACGACGTTCTAAACCCAGCTCGCGTACCACTTTAAATGGCGAACAGCCATACCCTTGGGACCGGCTTCAGCCCCAGGATGTGATGAGCCGACATCGAGGTGCCAAACACCGCCGTCGATATGAACTCTTGGGCGGTATCAGCCTGTTATCCCCGGAGTACCTTTTATCCGTTGAGCGATGGCCCTTCCATACAGAACCACCGGATCACTAAGACCTACTTTCGTACCTGCTCGACGTGTGTGTCTCGCAGTCAAGCGCGCTTTTGCCTTTATACTCTACGACCGATTTCCGACCGGTCTGAGCGCACCTTCGTACTCCTCCGTTACTCTTTGGGAGGAGACCGCCCCAGTCAAACTACCCACCATACACTGTCCTCGATCCGGATAACGGACCTGAGTTAGAACCTCAAAGTTGCCAGGGTGGTATTTCAAGGATGGCTCCATGAGAACTGGCGTCCCCACTTCAAAGCCTCCCACCTATCCTACACAAGCAAATTCAAAGTCCAGTGCAAAGCTATAGTAAAGGTTCACGGGGTCTTTCCGTCTAGCCGCGGATACACTGCATCTTCACAGCGATTTCAATTTCACTGAGTCTCGGGTGGAGACAGCGCCGCCATCGTTACGCCATTCGTGCAGGTCGGAACTTACCCGACAAGGAATTTCGCTACCTTAGGACCGTTATAGTTACGGCCGCCGTTTACCGGGGCTTCGATCAAGAGCTTCGCTTGCGCTAACCCCATCAATTAACCTTCCGGCACCGGGCAGGCGTCACACCCTATACGTCCACTTTCGTGTTTGCAGAGTGCTGTGTTTTTAATAAACAGTCGCAGCGGCCTGGTATCTTCGACCGGCATGGGCTTACGGAGCAAGTCCTTGACCCTCGCCGGCGCACCTTCTCCCGAAGTTACGGTGCCATTTTGCCTAGTTCCTTCACCCGAGTTCTCTCAAGCGCCTTGGTATTCTCTACCTAACCACCTGTGTCGGTTTGGGGTACGGTTCCCAGTTATCTGAAGCTTAGGAGCTTTTCTTGGAAGCATGGTATCAACCACTTCGTCGCCTAATGGCAACTCGTCATCAGCTCTCGGCCTTGAAATCCCGGATTTGCCTAAGATTCCAGCCTACCACCTTAAACCTGGACAACCAACGCCAGGCTGGCCTAACCTTCTCCGTCCCTCCATCGCAATAACTGGAAGTACAGGAATATTAACCTGTTTTCCATCGACTACGCTTTTCAGCCTCGCCTTAGGGACCGACTAACCCTGCGTCGATTAACGTTGCGCAGGAAACCTTGGTCTTTCGGCGTGCGAGTTTTTCACTCGCATTGTCGTTACTCATGTCAGCATTCGCACTTCTGATACCTCCAGCAAGCTTCTCAACTCACCTTCACAGGCTTACAGAACGCTCCTCTACCGCATCACCAAAAGGTGATACCCGTAGCTTCGGTGCATGGTTTGAGCCCCGTTACATCTTCCGCGCAGGCCGACTCGACTAGTGAGCTATTACGCTTTCTTTAAAGGGTGGCTGCTTCTAAGCCAACCTCCTAGCTGTCTAAGCCTTCCCACATCGTTTCCCACTTAACCATGACTTTGGGACCTTAGCTGACGGTCTGGGTTGTTTCCCTTTTCACGACGGACGTTAGCACCCGCCGTGTGTCTCCCATGCTCGGCACTTGTAGGTATTCGGAGTTTGCATCGGTTTGGTAAGTCGGGATGACCCCCTAGCCGAAACAGTGCTCTACCCCCTACAGTGATACATGAGGCGCTACCTAAATAGCTTTCGAGGAGAACCAGCTATCTCCGAGCTTGATTAGCCTTTCACTCCGATCCACAGGTCATCCGCTAACTTTTCAACGGTAGTCGGTTCGGTCCTCCAGTCAGTGTTACCTAACCTTCAACCTGCCCATGGATAGATCGCCCGGTTTCGGGTCTATACCCAGCGACTAAACGCCCTATTAAGACTCGCTTTCGCTACGCCTCCCCTATTCGGTTAAGCTCGCCACTGAATATAAGTCGCTGACCCATTATACAAAAGGTACGCAGTCACCTAACAAGTAGGCTCCCACTGCTTGTACGCATACGGTTTCAGGATCTATTTCACTCCCCTCTCCGGGGTTCTTTTCGCCTTTCCCTCACGGTACTAGTTCACTATCGGTCAGTCAGTAGTATTTAGCCTTGGAGGATGGTCCCCCCATATTCAGACAAAGTTTCTCGTGCTCCGTCCTACTCGATTTCATTGATAAGAGATTTTCGTGTACGGGGCTATCACCCACTATGGCCGCACTTTCCAGAGCGTTCCACTAATCTCAAACCAACTTAAGGGCTGGTCCCCGTTCGCTCGCCACTACTAAGGGAATCTCGGTTGATTTCTTTTCCTCAGGGTACTTAGATGTTTCAGTTCCCCTGGTTCGCCTCTTGCACCTATGTATTCAGTACAAGATAACCAGCTTGTGCTGGCTGGGTTCCCCCATTCAGAGATCTCTGGATCACAGTCTGTTTGCCGACTCCCCAAAGCTTTTCGCAGGCTACCACGTCTTTCATCGCCTCTGACTGCCAAGGCATCCACCGTATGCGCTTCTTCACTTGACCATATAACCCCAAGCAATCTGGTTATACTGTGAAGACGACATTCGCCGAAAATTCGCACGTTGCTCTTTTGAGCAGAACTCACAAATTTTACCTTAGCCTGATCCACCAGCAGTGAAACTGGTGTTCAGTCTATTTCTATCACATATCCGAATTTTTAAAGAACGATCTGACAAAAGTCAGAAATCAACACTCATCAACGAATGTTCATTTCTAAGTTCTGACAAGCTACTGCGTACGGCGAAAGTGGTGGAGCCAAGCGGGATCGAACCGCTGACCTCCTGCGTGCAAGGCAGGCGCTCTCCCAGCTGAGCTATGGCCCCGTTTCTACGGCTAAACCATGTAATGGTAGGTCTGGGCAGATTTGAACTGCCGACCTCACCCTTATCAGGGGTGCGCTCTAACCAACTGAGCTACAGACCTATAACAGGGTCGCGTTACAGCATCGTCTTTATACAAGTGAATCAAGCAATTCGTGTGGGAGCTCATCAGCAGGCTGATGTCGTCGATTAAGGAGGTGATCCAGCCGCAGGTTCCCCTACGGCTACCTTGTTACGACTTCACCCCAGTCATGAATCACACCGTGGTAACCGTCCTCCCGAAGGTTAGACTAGCTACTTCTGGTGCAACCCACTCCCATGGTGTGACGGGCGGTGTGTACAAGGCCCGGGAACGTATTCACCGCGACATTCTGATTCGCGATTACTAGCGATTCCGACTTCACGCAGTCGAGTTGCAGACTGCGATCCGGACTACGATCGGTTTTGTGAGATTAGCTCCACCTCGCGGCTTGGCAACCCTCTGTACCGACCATTGTAGCACGTGTGTAGCCCAGGCCGTAAGGGCCATGATGACTTGACGTCATCCCCACCTTCCTCCGGTTTGTCACCGGCAGTCTCCTTAGAGTGCCCACCATAACGTGCTGGTAACTAAGGACAAGGGTTGCGCTCGTTACGGGACTTAACCCAACATCTCACGACACGAGCTGACGACAGCCATGCAGCACCTGTGTCAGAGTTCCCGAAGGCACCAATCCATCTCTGGAAAGTTCTCTGCATGTCAAGGCCTGGTAAGGTTCTTCGCGTTGCTTCGAATTAAACCACATGCTCCACCGCTTGTGCGGGCCCCCGTCAATTCATTTGAGTTTTAACCTTGCGGCCGTACTCCCCAGGCGGTCAACTTAATGCGTTAGCTGCGCCACTAAAATCTCAAGGATTCCAACGGCTAGTTGACATCGTTTACGGCGTGGACTACCAGGGTATCTAATCCTGTTTGCTCCCCACGCTTTCGCACCTCAGTGTCAGTATCAGTCCAGGTGGTCGCCTTCGCCACTGGTGTTCCTTCCTATATCTACGCATTTCACCGCTACACAGGAAATTCCACCACCCTCTACCGTACTCTAGCTTGCCAGTTTTGGATGCAGTTCCCAGGTTGAGCCCGGGGCTTTCACATCCAACTTAACAAACCACCTACGCGCGCTTTACGCCCAGTAATTCCGATTAACGCTTGCACCCTCTGTATTACCGCGGCTGCTGGCACAGAGTTAGCCGGTGCTTATTCTGTCGGTAACGTCAAAACACTAACGTATTAGGTTAATGCCCTTCCTCCCAACTTAAAGTGCTTTACAATCCGAAGACCTTCTTCACACACGCGGCATGGCTGGATCAGGCTTTCGCCCATTGTCCAATATTCCCCACTGCTGCCTCCCGTAGGAGTCTGGACCGTGTCTCAGTTCCAGTGTGACTGATCATCCTCTCAGACCAGTTACGGATCGTCGCCTTGGTGAGCCATTACCTCACCAACTAGCTAATCCGACCTAGGCTCATCTGATAGCGCAAGGCCCGAAGGTCCCCTGCTTTCTCCCGTAGGACGTATGCGGTATTAGCGTTCCTTTCGAAACGTTGTCCCCCACTACCAGGCAGATTCCTAGGCATTACTCACCCGTCCGCCGCTGAATCGAAGAGCAAGCTCTTCTCATCCGCTCGACTTGCATGTGTTAGGCCTGCCGCCAGCGTTCAATCTGAGCCATGATCAAACTCTTCAGTTCAATACTGCTTGGGTTTTTAAGAAACCCTAAACTTGGCTCAGCAATCTCAAATGACTATGTGATTTCTCGCATGGTCACTTGTGATGCTGATAATCTTTTTGACTATCAGTCCATACTCACAAGCACCCACACGAATTGCTTGATTCAATTTGTTAAAGAGCGTTTGGTTAAGAGCTTTTCGTCTCAACCGAGGCGCGCATTCTACGCTTTCCTCAGAGCCTGTCAAGCGTTTATTTTGAAGTTTTTTGCGAGAAACTCGTTTTACTTCAAACACTTGACTCAACCGGGTGGCTAGCTTTACTTCGCTACCCCGTTGGAATGGTGCGCATTATAGGGCAGTCATTACGCAGGTCAACCTTTAATTTCAATGATTTGAAATATTTGTGGCTAATCCACTTGAGGGCTATCACGCGCCTCAGCAATTGCGCACTATATTGCTCACCCCTACCCCGCCCAAGGATCGCCGCACCTAAATGAACACCCAGCCCCGCAGCCTGGCCGCCACTCTTTTCCCGATCGGCCTGCTGCTCATCGCCATGGCATCGATCCAGTCCGGTGCCTCCCTGGCCAAAAGCATGTTCCCCATCATTGGCGCACAAGGCACCACCACCCTGCGCCTGATCTTCGCCAGCATCATCATGCTGCTTATATTGCGCCCATGGCGGGTACGCATGACCGCTGCCACCCTGCGCAACGTGGTCATCTATGGTATGGCACTGGGCGGGATGAACTTCCTCTTCTATATGGCCCTGCAAACAGTACCGATCGGCATCGCCGTGGCCCTGGAGTTCACCGGCCCGTTGGCAGTGGCGATCTTCTCCTCGCGCCGGCCGATCGACTTCCTGTGGATTGCCTTGGCCATCGCCGGTCTGCTGCTGTTGCTGCCCGCTGGCCACAGCGGCCAGGCACTCGACCCGGTGGGCGCTGCTTACGCCCTGGGCGCAGGTGTATGCTGGGCCCTCTATATTCTGTTCGGGCAACGCGCCGGGGCCGAGCACGGTATCCAGAGTGCAGCCTTGGGCGTGGTAGTCGCCGCCCTGTTCGTCGCCCCCATCGGTATCGCCCACGCCGGTAGCGCTCTGCTCACACCTGCCTTGATCCCCATGGCCCTAGCCGTTGCGGTACTGTCCACCGCCCTGCCCTACAGCCTGGAAATGGTTGCCCTCACGCGTATCCCGGCACGCACCTTCGGCACCTTGATGAGCATCGAACCAGCGTTCGGCGCACTGTCCGGCCTGCTGTTCCTTGGCGAGGTGCTGACACTCACCCAATGGCTGGCGATCGCTGCAATCATCGCCGCGTCGGTTGGCACTACCTTGTCCATGCGCAAGGAGCCCACACCGACCGTTGCAGCAGACTGATATGAGAAATATTTTCATTTGGGACAGGATTAGTGATTGTAGCCGCCCGCCTCGCTGATTAAGCTGTCACAGAATCATCATCTTTGCGCTATTTACTGGACCGAACACGGACGCTGGGGATATTTTCAGGAAGAAGCGAAGCGATAACGACAGGGCCAGGCAGCTGATCCGCCCTGCATTTAAGGACAGGAATGAAACGTATTTTTCTCATCCTGGCCATCTTGGCTATTGCTGGATGTGCCGCTACAGCCAAGACTGAGGTCAAAAGGGGCAAGAAGGGCCTGCATATCAATTGCTCCGGCCTTTCCTCCTCATGGGACAACTGCTACAGCAAGGCCGAGAGCTCCTGCAGCACGCGCGGATACCGGGTCATCGCCCGCTCTGGTGACAGTGATGAAGAAGCCGGTGACTACTTGTTCGGCATCAATCCGGCGGGCTACACCAGCCGCAGCATGATCGTCATCTGCAAGTAGAAAAAAGGGCAGCTCACAGGTTGCCCTTTTTCATTTGCCCTTACAGGGGCGCGGTACGCACCTGCAGCCAGGCCAGCGCATCACCCTTGAGCAGCGGTGCCAGACGCTCACGCACATTCGCGTGATAGCCGTTCAGCCACTCCACCTCTTCCTTGGCCAGCAGCTCGGGCAACAGGCAGCGGGTATCGATGGGGCACAGCGTCAAGGTCTCGAAGCGCAGGAAGTCGCCGAAGGCACTCTTGCCCGCCTCACGGTTGACCACCAGGTTCTCGATACGGACACCCCACTGCCCCGGGCGGTACGTACCCGGCTCGATCGAGCTGATCATGCCCGCTTGCATCGCGGTCTGCGGTGCAGGTGCCGCCTGGTAGGCAATCACTTGGGGCCCTTCGTGCACGTTCATGAAGTAGCCAACACCATGCCCGGTACCGTGGCCATAATCGACCTGGTCAGCCCAGATTGGCGCCCGGGCAATGGCGTCGAGCAACGGCGACAGTATTCCTCGCGGGAAAGTGGCACGCGACAGGGCGATCATGCCCTTGAGTACCCGGGTGCAGTCCAGCTTCTGTGCGTGGCTGGGGTTACCGACTGGCACCATACGGGTGATGTCGGTGGTGCCACCCAGGTATTGCCCGCCAGAGTCGATCAGCAGCAAGCCATCACCCTCGATGACCGCATGCGACTGCTCGGTGGCACGGTAATGGGGCATGGCGCCATTGCCATTGAAGGCGGCAATGGTCGAGAAACTCAGCGATACGAAGTTCGGGCGCCGGGCACGTGCGGCACTCAATTGCTCGTCAACTGTCAGCTCGGTAATGACCTCTTGGCCAAGGTTGGCCTCGAACCAGGCGAAGAACTCGCACAAGGCCGCACCGTCCTGCTCCATGACATGGCGGATATGCACCAGGTCATCGTCACCTTTGCAGGATTTGCTCAGGGTGGTGGGGTTGAGCCCCTCGACCAGCACCACCTCTGACGTCAGGTTGCCCAGCAGGCCGCAGGTGACACGGGCAGGGTCCACCAACAACCGCGCCCCCACCGGAACAGCAGCCAGGGCGTTGCCTGCCTCGCTATAGTTGCGCACCTCGATGCCGTCCACCGCCAGCACCTGACGCAAATGCGCGTCCACCTTGTCCTGGCCCACGAACAGAATGGCCTGCTGCTGACTGATCAAGGCAAAGGCCAGGAAAACCGGGTTGTACGAAACATCACTGCCACGCAGGTTGAACAGCCAGGCGATGTCATCCAGAGTTGCAATAAAGTGCCAGTCAGCCCCTTTGGCCTGAATGCCCTGGCGCAATTGCGCGAGCTTTTCCGCCCGGCTTACCGTGGCGTGCGGCGGCAAGTGCTGATACACCGGGTTGGCGGGCAGCGCCGGGCGCCCTTCCCAGACCTGGGCTAGCAGGTCCTTGTCGGTCACCAGCCTTGCCCCACGGGCCTTGAGCCGCTCACCCAGCTGGCGCGCCGACGCCAGCGCCATGACGGCCCCATCCACCGCGACGTTGCCATCGGGCTCGACATTATCACCCAGCCACTCCAGCGCCCCGGGCCTGCCGGGCAGCAGCTTCATCAGTTCGATACCGCTACCGGCCAGCTCGTGATCCGCCTGCTCCCAGTACCGGCTATCGACCCACAATCCTGCAAAAGCGGGCGTGACTACCAGCGTGCCGACCGAGCCGTGAAAACCCGAAAGCCACTGGCGCCCCTGCCAGTAACCGGGCAGGTATTCGGAAAGGTGGGGGTCGGCCGAAGGTACCAGCAAGGCATCGATGCCCCCTGCTGCCATGGCCTGGCGCACATGCGCCAGGCGCTGTGGCACGCTTTGTTCAAGGGTGGTCTGGACGTTCATGCGCTCTCCTGCGGCTACATCACGGTTGATCCAATGCGCTGATAATGGAACAGCCGCCAGAGCCCTGCAATCGGGAAGACCAGGACACGGCATGCATTGCCCGTCACGCCCTGTGCCAACAGGACGCTTCCTACAAAAGGGCCAGGACCACCGATCAAGTTCCGCTGAACTTCCCCATGACACCGGCTTCAGACACAGTACATTCATTGCACACAGGCAAATGACCATGCCCAGTGCCAGCGCACCGAAAGCCGGCGTAGTGCTGCTCGATACCCGCGAACATACACCTGACCATGAGCATGCCGTGCACCTGAAGCTAGCCGATGGCCTGGCCGGCCTGCTGGGCTGCCAGCACGTCCATCCCGCTCATGCACCCACCGCCGCTGATAACTACTATTACCTACCTACCGAAACGCTCGTCGATCCCAGGCACCCTGCCACCTTGGGCATTCGCAGCGAGCAGGACCTGTTCGGCGGCGTGGTGCCACACCCCTACATGGCGACCAAGGCGATTTCCCACCCACTACCAGCCGGGGCCAGTTTCCCGCCGGGCTGGACCGACGACTTCGCCCGACAGGCGAGCGACGCCTTGCTGCGCGGCTATACCGTGTTCAGTAAAGCCGATGCGCGCAGCGCCGCACAATTGCTGCTGCTCGACGGCCCCCTGAGGGTCAAGCCCGTGCTGGCCTGCGCAGGTCGGGGGCAGCAGGTCATCACCAGTGCGGATGCGCTAGAGCCTCTGCTGGCGGGCATGGATGACCAGATGCTGGCGCTGTGGGGGCTGGTGCTCGAAGAAGACTTGAGCGATGTAGAAACCTTCAGCGTCGGCCAGGTGCGCGTCGCCGGCCTGACCTGCAGCTATCACGGCACCCAGCAACTGACCCGTGACCATCAGGGCACCGAGGTGTACGGCGGCTCCGACCTGGTGGTGGTACGTGGCGATTACCAGGCGCTATTGCAACTGCCACTGGAAGACTACGTGCGCCTGGCCATCAACCAGGCGATCGCCTACGAGCAGGCTGCCGAGCAACACTTCCCCGGCTTCATCGCCTCGCGGCGCAACTACGACATCGCGCGCGGCCTGACCCCCCAGGGCCACCTGCGCAGCGGTGTGCTCGAACAATCCTGGCGCCTGGGCGGTGCCAGCAGTGCCGAGCTGCTGGCCCTGCAGGCATTTGCCGATGACCCGGCATTGCAGCGGGTGCGTGCATCCACCCATGAAGTGTTCGGCACCCCCGACCTGCCCGCTGACGCCACCCTCTTCTACCAAGGAAACGACAGTGAACTCGGACAACTCAGCAAATTTGCACGGATTCGCGAACATGGCCGTTCAGAGTGAAACCGTTGAACTGCAAGTCGACAACGACAGCATTGTCGGCACCCTGGTCAGCCCTGGCAGCAAGATGCCGGGCATCCTCTTCGTCCACGGCTGGGGCGGTAGCCAGCAGCGTGATCTGGCCCGTGCCCGGCACATCACCGGGCTGGGCTGCGTGTGCATGACCTTCGACCTGCGCGGCCACGAAAAAACCGAAAGCCAACGCCTGACGGTCACCCGTGAACAGAACCTGCAAGACCTGCTGGTGGCCTACGACCGGCTGCTCAGCCACCCGGCCGTAGACGGCAGCGCCATCGCCATCATCGGCAGCAGCTATGGGGGATACCTGGCAACCTTGCTGACCCGCGAACGGCCAGTCAAATGGCTGGCCCTGCGGGTGCCGGCCATGTACTGGGACGACGAATGGAACACCCCCAAGCAAACCCTCGACCGCCAACGCCTGAACGCCTACCGCCAGCAATCGCTGGGCCCGGCAGACAATCGCGCGCTGGCGGCGTGCGCAGAATTCGCCGGTGATGTATTGCTGGTAGAGTCCGAGCAGGACGACTACGTGCCGCACAGTACGCTGATGAGCTACCGTTCGGCATTCGTCAGCGCCCACTCCCTTACCCATCGCATCGTCGACGGTGCCGACCACGCGTTGTCCAGCGAAGCGAGCCAGAAAGCCTACAGTTCGATCCTGGCGGCGTGGATCAGCGAAATGGTGATCGGTGCCCGCCTGGACCGCTACCCGCACTACGCCCCCTGGTATGCCTGAGGCTCACCCACCTCGCACTGCAGGCCACCATCAGCGCCACGCACCAGGCTGCGCAAGGTCTGGTAAGCGGCAAAGTTGACGCCCCGCGCCTGATGCTGGCCCAGCAGTTCAAGGAAAGACTCCTCGACGAAGTGCACGGCCGCCGCCGCCCACGCCTGACGAGATTGCCATTGCAGGTACTGCAACACCCGACTGCCATCGTCACTGGCCTGGATGCTGACACCCTGCAGCCCTTCGCAGCGCGTGGCCAGCGCCTCGCTGCGCGCCACCAGCGCCTGGGCCAGCGCTTGCTGGCACAGGCTGGGCACTTCGTATTCGATCATCTGGGTGAACCACAGCGCATGAGGGTTTGCCGACATCGACGTTCTCCTGGTTACGGACGCATGCTTGGCGATGCCGAGCAGGGTAAAACCTCAAGCAAAGTCAAGGTCAAGTGGTTTCTGCCCGTGCAAACAGCCTATAACTAACGTCTCCCGACAACTACTGCCACAGGAGGCAGCATGAGCAAGCAGGCGCTGATCATCATCGACATCCAGAACGACTACTTCCCAGGCGGCAAGTGGACCCTCGATGGCGCCGACCAGGCGGCCGACAACGCCGCCCGGCTGCTGGCGGCGGCACGCCAGCGCGGCGACCTGGTGGTCCATGTGCGGCATGAGTTCGACAGCGCCGATGCGCCATTTTTCGCACCCGGTTCGCAGGGTGCGGCCATCCACGCCAAGGTCGAGCCGGTGGCAGGTGAGCCGGTGGTGCTCAAGCACAAGGTCAACGCCTTCCTCGGTACCGACCTTGAGAACACGCTGGACCGACATGGCGTGGAAGCCCTGACCATCGTTGGCAGCATGAGCCACATGTGCATCGATGCCGCTACACGTGCCGCGGCCGACCTGGGCTACACGGTGACCGTGGCGCACGATGCCTGCGCTACCCTGCCGCTGGAGTTCGACGGCAAGCAGGTGCCGGCGGCGCAGGTGCATGATTCGGCGATGGCAGCCTTGGCTTTTGCCTATGCGTCGGTGGTGAAGACCGATGAGCTGCTGAAGAACTGATCGACTTCAGAGCTTTGGGGGCGCTTTGCGCCCCTTTCCGACCGGTCCGGCGCCCCGGCGAGGCCGCTCCCACAGGTAATGCGCAAGCAAGAACCGTAAGCGATCCCTGTGGAAGCGGCCTTGTGTCGCGATGGGATGCGCAGCAGCCCCAACGCTTGCAAACTCAGATCACTACATTACGCACAAAACGCACTGCCACCACCCCATCGTTACGGTAGGCATACTGGCAGTTGCTCGGGAACACATGGAACTGCCCCACCAGCAGCCGATGCTCAACCCCTTCAATGACCAGCGTCAGTTGCCCTTCTGCCACATAGATCTGCTCGCTCCAGCCTTCGGCATCAGCCTCGCTGGAATAGCACTCGCCCGGTGCCAGGGTCCACTCCCAAAGCTCCACCTCACGCCGTGCCGCACTGCTACCCAGCAGCACGGCCTTGCTCTGCGGGTATTCACCGGCCCAGGCCAGTTCCTCGATGCGCCCAGGGTCACGCTGGTCCGGTGCCTGGATCAAGGTGCTGAAAGCCACCCCCAAAGCTTCGGCGATCAGGTCGAGGGTGGTCAGGCTGACATTCTTCTCGCCCGCCTCGATTGCCACCAGCATGCGCCGGCTAACCCCTGAGCGCTCGGCCAACGCTGTCTGGCTCAACCGGGAAGCATGGCGCAGGCTGCGGACGTTGAGGCTTACATGTTGCAACACCGATGCCCGATGCGAAGTATCTTTGTGCACTATATTGCTCACTGGTAGAGATTGCGCAGTATACTGCCCACTTTGCGGCGATTGTGCGCCGCCCCCTCCGAGTGCGCAAGACCATGAGCCAGGCCCGCAACACACCCACCCCCGCCGTTACCTTTCGCCTGAGCAAGGCAGAACTGGTGCTGGTGTTCATCACCATGTTGTGGGGCGGCACCTTCCTGCTGGTGCACAACGTAATGACCGTCAGCGGTCCGATGTTCTTCGTCGGCCTGCGCTTCGCTGCGGCAGCGCTGTTCGTGGGCGTGGTTTCGGCGCGGGCGCTGCCCGGGCTGACCTTCACCGAGCTCAAGGCCGGCATGCTGATCGGCGTTTCGATCATGCTCGGCTACGGCCTGCAAACCATGGGGCTGCAGACCATCAGCAGCAGCCAGTCGGCGTTCATCACTGCGTTGTACGTGCCGTTCGTGCCGCTGTTGCAGTGGCTGGTGCTGGGCCGCCGGCCTGGCCTGATGCCCAGCATCGGCATTTGCCTGGCATTCATCGGCCTGATGCTGCTGGCCGGGCCGGAAGGCGGCAGCCTGCACTTCAGCGAGGGCGAGGTGGTTACCCTGGTCAGCGCCGTAGCGATCGCCGCCGAAATCATTCTGATCAGCCGTTACGCCGGCCAGGTCGATGTGCGCCGGGTCACCGTGGTGCAACTGGCGACCGCTTCGCTGCTGGCGTTCCTGATGATCGTGCCGACCCAGGAGCGCATCCCCGACTTTTCCTGGCTGCTGCTGGCCAGCGCAATAGGCCTGGGTGCCATGAGCGCGGTGATCCAGGTGGCCATGAACTGGGCGCAGAAGTCGGTCTCGCCCACCCGCGCCACCCTCATTTATGCCGGTGAACCGGTGTGGGCCGGGATCGTCGGGCGCATCGCCGGCGAACGCCTGCCGGGCGTGGCGCTGCTCGGTGGCCTGCTGATCGTGATCGCGGTGGTGGTCAGCGAGCTCAAGGTACGCCGCCCCCGCGAAACCGTCGAAGCACACGACGTCCAGAGTGAAGGCGAGCGCCAGACTGGTCTGTAAAGATGACAACAGCGACTATGCTTTGTAAAAAACTGTTATAAAAAAACAGCTTGTCACAGCCTGTTTGTAGGATTCTGCGACAGCTTGCGTGTTGGTGATCACTTCCCCGGCACGTATGATCTTTGCAAACTTCTCCAGAATAGGCCCCTATGTCATTGATAGTGCTATTGCTTCTGCCGTTCGTGGGCAGTTGCCTGGCAGCCGTGCTGCCGCACAACGCACGTAACGCCGAGTCCATTCTCGCCGGGCTCGTGGCCCTGGTCGGCACCGTCCAGGTAGCACTGCTGTACCCTCAAATTGCCCACGGGGGCGTGATTCGCGAAGAATTCCTCTGGCTGCCCAGCCTGGGGTTGAACCTGGTACTGCGCATGGACGGCTTTGCCTGGCTGTTCTCGCTGCTGGTGCTGGGCATCGGCACGCTGGTGTCGCTCTATGCGCGCTACTACATGTCGCCACAGGACCCGGTGCCGCGTTTCTTCGCCTTCTTCCTGGCCTTCATGGGCGCCATGCTCGGCCTGGTCATTTCCGGCAACCTGATCCAGCTGGTGTTCTTCTGGGAACTGACCAGCCTGTTCTCCTTCCTGCTGATCGGCTACTGGCACCACCGCGCAGACGCCCGGCGTGGCGCCTACATGGCGCTCATGGTGACCGGCGCAGGTGGCTTGTGCCTGCTGGTGGGTGCCCTGCTGCTCGGCCATGTGGTCGGCAGCTATGACCTGGACAAGGTCCTGGCTGCCGGCGACACCATCCGCCAGCATGCGCTGTACCCGGTGCTGCTGCCCCTGATCCTCATCGGCGCCCTGAGCAAAAGCGCACAGTTCCCCTTCCACTTCTGGCTGCCCCATGCCATGGCAGCGCCCACCCCGGTATCGGCCTACCTGCACTCTGCCACCATGGTCAAAGCCGGGGTGTTCCTGCTGGCGCGCTTCTGGCCGGTGCTGTCGGGCAGCGAAGAGTGGTTCTGGATCGTCGGCGGTGCCGGCGCCCTCACCCTGCTGCTCGGCGCCTTCGCCGCCATGTTCCAGAACGACCTCAAAGGCCTGCTGGCCTATTCGACCATCAGCCACCTGGGCCTGATTACCCTGCTGCTGGGCCTGAACAGCCCGCTGGCCGCGGTCGCGGCGGTGTTCCACATCCTCAACCACGCCACCTTCAAGGCCTCGCTGTTCATGGCCGCCGGCATCATTGACCACGAGAGCGGCACCCGTGACATCCGCCGTCTCAGCGGCCTGATCCGCCTGGTGCCCTACACCGCCACCCTGGCCATGGTGGCCAGCGCCTCCATGGCCGGCGTGCCGCTGATGAACGGTTTCCTGTCCAAGGAAATGTTCTTTGCCGAAACGGTGTTCATCAGTTCTACCGCCTGGGTCGAAGCAACGCTGCCGGTGATCGCCACACTGGCCGGTACCTTCAGCGTGGCCTATGCCCTGCGCTTTACCGTAGATGTGTTCTTCGGTCCCACTGCGCAGGACCTGCCCCACACCCCGCACGAACCGCCACGCTGGATGCGTGCGCCGGTCGAACTGCTGGTACTCACCTGCCTGGTGGTGGGCATCTTCCCCGCCCAGTCGGTCGGTCCGCTGCTGGCCGCCGCAGCCCTCCCGGTCGTAGGCGGTACCCTGCCAGAGTACAGCCTGGCCATCTGGCATGGCTGGAACGCGCCCCTGATCATGAGCCTGGTGGCCATGAGCGGCGGCATCGTGCTGTACCTGCTGCTGCGCAAGCAACTGCGCCTGGGCCGCTTCCCGTACCCACCGGTGATCGAACGCTTCAATGGCAAACGCCTGTTCGAGCACGGCCAGGTGCACCTGATGTTGCTGGCCCGGCACGTCGAGCGCCTGTTCACCACCCGCCGCCTCCAGGCACAACTGTTCATGCTGGTGCTCGCCGCCTTCCTCGCCGGCCTCACGCCCATGCTGTACAGCGGGCTCAGCTGGGGCGACCGGCCCAAGATTCCGGGGTCGGGCGTGTTCGTCGCGCTGTGGCTGATCGCCATTGCCTGCGCCATCGGCGCCGCCTACCAGGCCAAGTACCACCGCCTCGCGGCACTGATCATGGTCAGTGTCTGCGGCCTGATGACCTGCATTACCTTTGTCTGGTTCTCCGCCCCCGACCTGGCCCTGACCCAGTTGGTGGTGGAGGTGGTCACCACGGTGCTGATCCTGCTGGGCCTGCGCTGGCTGCCACGGCGTATCGAAGGCGTATCGCCGCTACCGGGCAGCCTGGAACGCGCGCGCATGCGCCGCCTGCGCGACCTGCTACTGGCAGTGCTGGTGGGTGGCGGCATGGCCGTGCTGTCTTACGCCATGCTGACCCGGCCGACGCCCAACGACATTTCCTCGTTCTACCTGAGCCGGGCGCTGCCCCAAGGCGGCGGCACCAATGTGGTGAATGTCATGCTGGTCGACTTCCGCGGCTTCGATACCCTCGGTGAAATCACCGTGCTGGTGGCCGTGGCGCTGACCGTGTTCGCCCTGCTGCGACGCTTCCGCCCGCCGAAAGAAAGCATGCAGTTGCCGGCGCAACAACGCCAGCTCGCGCCTGATGTGGTCACCGACCTGATCAACCCGCGGCATGCCACCGACACCGCCCTGGGCTTCATGATGGTGCCTGCGGTGCTGGTGCGCCTGCTGCTGCCCATCGCCCTGCTGGTGTCGATGTACCTGTTCATGCGTGGCCACAACCAGCCAGGTGGCGGCTTCGTCGCCGGCCTGGTGATGTCGGTGGCGTTCATCCTGCAGTACATGGTGGCTGGCACCCAGTGGGTAGAGGCGCAGATGAGCCTGCGCCCACTGCGCTGGATGGGCACCGGGTTGCTGTGCGCCACCCTGACAGGGGTCGGTGCCATGCTGCTGGGCTACCCGTTCCTGACCACCCATACCGCCCACTTGCACCTGCCGTTGCTCGGTGATGTGCACGTGGCAAGCGCGCTGTTCTTCGATGTTGGCGTGTACACCGTGGTGGTCGGCTCGACCCTGCTGATCCTCACTGCCCTGGCGCACCAGTCGGTGCGCGCCTACCGCCCGGGCAATTCATCGAAAACCAGCCAAGCAGGAGCCGCCTGATGGAAGAAGTCATTGCAGTCGCCATCGGCGTGCTGGCCGCCTCGGGGGTGTGGCTGATCCTGCGCCCGCGGACCTACCAGGTGATCATGGGCCTGTGCCTGCTGTCGTATGGCGTGAACCTGTTCATCTTCAGCATGGGCAGCCTGTTCATCGGCAAGGAACCGATCATCAAGGATGGCGTCACCCAGGACCTGCTGCACTACACCGACCCGTTGCCGCAGGCCCTGGTGCTGACGGCCATCGTCATCAGCTTTGCCATGACCGCGCTGTTCCTGGTGGTGTTGCTGGCCTCGCGCGGCTTGACCGGTACCGACCACGTGGATGGCCGGGAGCGTGACGAATGAATGGCATGAGCCAACTGATTGTCGCGCCCATCCTGCTGCCACTGTTAACGGCAGCCGTGATGTTGTTGCTGGGGGAGAAACACCGGCGTATCAAGGCCCGCCTCAACCTGCTGTCGACCTTCGCCGGCCTGGCCGTCGCGGTCAGCCTGCTGCTGTGGGTGCGCACCCAGGGCCAGGCGGAGTCGATCGGCGTCTACCTGCCGGGCAACTGGCCTGCACCGTTCGGGATCGTCCTGGTTGTGGACCACCTGTCGGCGCTGCTGCTGACCCTCACCGGGATCATCGGCTTCAGCGCCCTGTTGTTTGCCCGCGCCCGCTGGGACGGGGCCGGGGCCAGCTTCCATGCGCTGTTCCAGATTCAGCTGATGGGCCTGTACGGCGCCTTTCTCACCGCCGACCTGTTCAACCTGTTCGTGTTCTTCGAGGTGCTGCTGGCAGCGTCCTATGGCTTGCTGCTACATGGCTCGGGGCGTGCGCGGGTACGTGCCGGCCTGCACTACATCGCCATCAACCTGTTCGCCTCGTCGCTGTTCCTGATCGGCGCGGCAATGCTGTATGGGGTAACCGGCACCCTGAACATGGCCGACCTGGCGCTGAAGATCCCACTGGTACCGGAGGCCGACCGTGGCCTGCTGCATGCCGGTGCGGCAATCCTGGCCATGGCCTTCCTGGTCAAGGCCGGTATCTGGCCGCTGAACTTCTGGCTGGTGCCGGCCTACTCCTCGGCCAGCGCGCCGGTAGCTGCGTTGTTCGCCATCATGACCAAGGTCGGCCTGTACGCCCTGCTGCGCCTGTGGACCCTGCTGTTCTCCGGGCAGGCTGGGGCCTCGGCGCATTTCGGTGGCGAATGGCTGGTGTACGGTGGCCTGGTCACCCTGGCAGTGGCAGCAGTGTCGATCCTGGCGGCACAACGCCTGGAACGCATGGCGGCGCTCAGCATCCTGGTCTCGGCCGGCACCCTGCTTGGCGCCGTCGGCTTTGCCCAGTCGGCGCTGACGGGTGCGGCGCTGTTCTACCTGGTCAACTCGACCCTGGCACTTTGCGCGCTGTTCCTGCTCGCCGAACTGGTCGAACGCTCGCGCTCGGCCAATGAAGTGCCGCTGGACGAAGAAGAAGATGCCATGCCGCCACCGCTGGAGTCGTTGCACCCACCCAAGGGCATCAACCTCGACGACGAGCAGAAGGTGGTGATCGGCCAGATCATCCCGTGGACGATGGCCTTCCTCGGCCTCAGCTTCATCGCCTGCGCTTTGCTCATCATCGGCATGCCGCCGTTGTCAGGCTTCGTCGGCAAGCTCAACCTGATCAGCGCACTGTTCAACCCGCAGGGTTTGGGCGTGCCGGCCGAGCAGCCGCTGAGTGCGGCGGGCTGGGGCCTGGTGGCGCTGCTGATCCTGTCCGGCATGGCCTCGCTGATCGCCTTCGGGCGCGTCGGCATCCAGCGTTTCTGGAAGCCCGAGGAGCGCCCGTCGCCGGTGCTGCGCCGCTATGAGTGCCTGCCCATCGTCATCCTGCTCGGCCTGTGCATCATCCTCAGCCTCAAGGCCGAGCCATTGCTGCGCTACACCCAGGACACCGCCGCCAGCCTGCAGGCCCCCGATGCCTACATTGAAGCCGTGATGGCCGCCCGGCCGATGCCTGGCCCCACCTCGCTCGACATCCAGGTGCAGCCATGAACCGACTGTTCCCCGCCCCGCTGCTATCGGTTTCGCTGTTCGGCCTGTGGCTGCTGCTGAACCTCTCGGTCAGCCCCGGCAACCTGTTGCTGGGCGCCGCACTTGGCGTGCTGGCGCCACTGCTGATGGCGCCACTGCGCCCACAGCATGCCCACGTGCGTCGACCAATGGTCATCGCCCGGCTGATAGGCCGGGTAGGCATCGATGTGATCCTGTCCAACCTGCTGGTTGCCCGTGGCGTGCTGCGCGCTGGCAAGCAACCACCACGCTCGGCGTTCGTGCACATTCCGTTGGCCCTGCACGATGCACATGGGCTGGCGGCACTGTCGATGATCACTACGGTAGTGCCCGGCACGGTCTGGTCCGAGCTGGCGCTGGACCGCAGCGTATTGCTGCTGCATGTGTTCGACCTGGACGATGAGGCGGCCTTTATCCAGCACTTCAAGGACACCTATGAACGCCCGCTGATGGAGATATTCCAATGACAGGCCTGCTCGCCAATGCTGTCCTTGCCAGCCTGTTCATCTTCGCCTTGGCCATGGGCCTGGCGCTGATCCGGCTGTTCCGTGGCCCGTCCGCCCAGGACCGGGTGCTGGCGCTGGACTACCTGTACATCCTGGCCATGCTGACCATGCTGGTGCTGGGTATCCGTTATGCCAGTGACACCTACTTCGAAGGTGCCCTGCTGATTGCGCTGTTCGGCTTCGTCGGCTCGTTTGCCCTGGCCAAGTTCCTGCTGCGCGGTGAGGTGATCGAATGACCGAAACCCTGGTACTGCCCTTCTGGCTGGAAGTGGTCACCGCCGCACTGCTGCTGACCGGCAGCCTGTTCGCGCTGGTCGGAGCAATAGGCCTGGTGCGCCTGAAGGATTACTTCCAGCGCATGCACCCGCCAGCGCTGGCGTCGACCATTGGCGCCTGGTGCGTAGCGCTGGCTTCGATCATCTATTTCTCGTGGCTCAAGGAAGCACCGGTACTGCACGCTTGGCTGATTCCCATCCTGCTGTCGATCACCGTGCCAGTGACCACGCTGCTGCTGGCCCGGGCGGCGTTGTTTCGCAAGCGCATGTCGAAAGAGCCAGTGCCTGAAGAAGTCAGCAGCGGCCGCGACCGGGGCAATTGAAGGGCCTCCGCCTCACCCTTGGCTGAGGCGCTGCAGCTCCCGCCGTACCATGGCGGCATAAGGGGGCGGACCGAGCCGGTACAACGCACCCGCCACCCAGTGCAACCAGGCGCCTTGCAGCTCCCCACGCCTGGCCAGCAAACGTTCGGCCTCGGCCACGGCATCTGCCTGGTGCTGTCGATGAAACTCGACACGCGTGACAGGCGCATCGCCGCTGTCGGTCATTCACTGGCCTTGAAGGTGGTCAACTCGCCCTTGCGCCATTTGGCAACCTTGCCGGTCACCGCCTTGAGCAATTTGCCCAAGCCTTCCTGAACCTGCTGTTGCGCGGCGAAAACCAGCATCACGCCATGCCCCTCGCGCAACACGATGCCCTCACCTTCGGGTACCGACACGAAGGCATAATCGCCCACGCCATACACATTCAGTTTGATTTCGCGAAAGCGCATTTCCAGCTTGCCACCTTCACGGCTGGGCAACACCGCAGCGCGGAAGTGATCGCCGACTTTCAATTCAAGGCGCTGCTTGTCATCGACCACCAATGCTTCTTCGGTGTCGATTTCGGCCATGTAAAGGCCTTCGGGGGTTTGTTCGGTAACGTAGATAAAGCGGCCCTGGAACAGCTGGGCCAATTTACCGCGCAAGTCGCCCAAGGCGAACAACGCATGGGTATCAAGTGTGCTGACTGCCAATGAAGTAATCCTCAACCGGTTACAACCCGCCCTCTCCCAAGCTCGGGGAGGCACGGCCATTTCTTATCGATAGGCGAAAAGAGTAATAAAGCGATATGCGAAATGTCTGTGCCCGCTGACGATGCAGCGTGCAGGAATCTTTACTCTGGTTTGCCAGATTCGCCCTCAAACGAAGGCGTTTGGCTAATTCCCGATTTGGGAAGCGTGATGCCTGAGATCACTTACCAGAAAACGCAACCATGGGGGTGAGCCTGCAAGTAGACAAGCCCTGGCATCCATGTGCGTATTACCGTAGGACAAATATGCCCGAAAACACCGAAACCCGTCGAGAGGCAAAAAACAATTTCAGGCGGCCAGGCCTTTCTTCAGTTGCTGCTGCCAGGCAGCTTGGCATTCAAGTGCCTCTTCACGCGTGGCGAAGGCGGTGCCCCGACGCTCGCCATTGACCAGCACCACCCAACAGATGCGTTTACCCAGCGCCTGCAAGGTGGCTGGCACTCCCGAACCTATCATCACAGCTACATCGACCCGGCTATTCATCATGCCCTCCGGCACTTAGTTAGCACCCTAACGATAGCGTTATGATACGCCTGCCCACCGGGAGAAAACAGCGCTTCGCGGTACAGCACTGTTACGTTCGGGACAACAAAACCGGTATCAGCAAAAAACGCAAAAAGCCCCAGGGATTGCTCCGTGGGGCTTGGCACCGCGCGCGGGTTTATACCTGGCGCTGGTGGCGGTCGAGCTGCTCGTGGCGCTCTTGCGCTTCGATGCAGTACTTGGTGGTCGGGCTGATCAGCAGGCGCTTAAGGCCAATTGGCTCACCGCTGTCATCGCACCAGCCGAAGCTCTCGTCGGAGATACGGTCCAGCGCCATTTCCAGCTGAGGCAGCAGGCGCTGGTCGCGGTCGATGGCATTGACCAGCCAGCTACGCTCTTCTTCGACCGACGCCACATCGGCAGGATCCGACGGAGTGTCCAGGCCTTCGATGGTGGCACGGCTGAGCTCGATGCGTTCATGGGTTTCGACTTTCATCGACTGCAGCAGGCCAGTGAAGAAAGCCAGCTGGTCAGCGTTCATGTAGTCATCGGCCGACATGGCCAGCAACTGTTCCTTGGTCATCGATTTCTCTATGAAAAAATGTGCATTGGGGCGATTCGGGTGCCGCCGACGCCTTGGCATCGGCAGCGGAAATTTTCAAGCGCCAACCGGCACTCTTTCTCAGGGGGCGGCAGTCTAAGGCGCCACGTCGCGTGGAGCAACTGCAATCGGGTGCAAATTTGCTTCCAGTGCTTACAATCCGCCGGTCGGCACCGCGGCTCTGCTGTATAGCCAGTAGTAAACCGTATTTCTGGCTGCGGCCATATCGCCGGCTTTTGATCTTGATCTTGATCTTGATCTTGATCTTGATCTTGATCTTCGCGACTTCAGGAGGCCGAACGCAGGCCTTGCGGAGGGAGGTGACGGGCATGGATGCCCGTCAAGCGCTGGGCCCCAGGATGGGGCCTGCAGCGCGGTCCTCCCGGGAGCGAGGCCGGAGTGAGGGAACCCCGGAGCGCAGCGCAGGGGCCGGATGATCGGAGCGCAGCGTTTTTTGGTTACTTTTTGTCGCGTTTGACAAAAAGTGACTCGCCGTAAGGGCGAAAAGGTGAATATGCGTCGCCATCGCAAATGGCCTATGCGCGAGCTAAAAACCACCACTGTTTCGCTTTCGCTTGTCGCTTGAAGGCGTCCGTTGTCACGGGGCAGGTCCACCAAAAAACGCTGGCTCTCATCATCCGGACCCTAAGCTTCGCTCCGGGGTCCCCTCGCTCCGGGTTCCTGAAGTCGCAATCTGCGTCGCCTGAACTACCGCGCACTTAAAAGCAAAAGCAAAAGCAAAAACAACGGCAACGGCAACGGCAACGGCAACGGCACGAACCGAGTCTGATCAGCGATTCTTGAACTGCGCCTCGCGCTTGGCGATGAAGGCGGCCATGCCTTCTTTCTGGTCTTCGGTAGAGAACGCCGCATGGAACACCCGACGCTCAAAGCGCACGCCCTCGCTAAGGGTAACTTCGAACGCGCGATTGACGCTCTCCTTGACCATCATGCTCACCGGAATCGACTTGCTGGCAATGGTCGCCGCTACTTTCAGCGCCTCTTCCACCAACTCTGCCTGCGGCACGATGCGCGCCACCAGGCCAGCACGCTCGGCCTCTTCGGCCCCCATCAGGCGACCGGTCAGGCACAGTTCCATGGCCTTGGCCTTGCCCACCGCACGGGTGAGCCGCTGGGTGCCGCCCATGCCCGGCAGCACGCCAAGGTTGATTTCCGGCTGACCAAACTTGGCGTTGTCCGCGGCAAGGATAAAGTCACACATCATCGCCAGCTCGCAGCCACCGCCCAAGGCGAAGCCGGATACCGCAGCAATGATCGGCTTGCGCCGGTTGGCAATGCGGTCAGCGTCGCTGAACAGGTCATCGACGTAGATCTGCGGGTATTGCAGGTCGGCCATTTCCTTGATGTCGGCGCCAGCGGCAAAGGCCTTGGCCGAACCCGTGAGCACCACACAACCGATGCTCGGATCACGCTCGAGCTGGTCCAGGGCCTGGTTGATCTCGCCAACAATCTGCGCGTTCAGCGCATTCAGTGCCTGCGGGCGGTTGAGGGTAATCAGCCCGACCTTGCCGTGAATGTCCAACAGGATGGTTTCGAATGCCATGCAGTCTGCTCCTTCAAAGATTGCGCGCAATGACCATGCGCTGAATGTCGCTGGTGCCTTCGTAGATCTGGCAAACCCGAACGTCGCGGTAGATCCGCTCCAGCGGGAAGTCACTCAGATAGCCATAACCGCCCAGGGTCTGCAAGGCATCCGAACAGACCTTTTCGGCCATTTCCGAGGCAAACAGCTTGGCCATGGACGCTTCCACCAGCGCCGGGCGCCCGGCGTCACGTAGCGCGGCGGCGTGCAGCACCATCTGCCGGGCCACGGCAATTTTCGTCGCCATGTCGGCCAGGCGGAAGGCCACGGCCTGGTGTTCGATCAGCGCCTTGCCAAAGCTTTGCCGCTCATTGGCATAGTCCCGCGCCACTTCAAACGCCGCACGGGCCATGCCCACAGCCTGCGAGGCGATACCGATGCGCCCGCCTTCCAGGTTGGCCAGGGCAATCTTGTAGCCCTCGCCTTCTGCGCCCAGGCGGTTGGCCACCGGCACACGCACATTGTCGAAGACGATCTGGCAGGTGTCCGACGCGTGCTGGCCGAGCTTGTCCTCCACCCGCGCTACCTGGTAGCCCGGCGAATCAGTGGGCACGATAAAGGCGCTGATCCCGCGCTTGCCGGCCTCTGGATCGGTCACTGCAAACACGATCACTACCCCGGCGTTCTGCCCGGAGGTGATGAACTGCTTGCTACCATTGAGCACATAGTGGTCACCGTCCAGGCGCGCTCGGGCCTTCAGGCTGCTGGCATCGGAGCCAGCCTGCGGTTCGGTGAGGGCAAAGGCACCCAGCATCGCGCCAGTTGCCAGGGGGGTGAGGAACTGCGCCTTCTGCTGCTCGCTGCCAAAACGCAGGATGGGTACACAGCCTACCGAGTTGTGCACGCTCATGATGGTCGAGCAGGCACCATCGCCAGCGGCGATTTCTTCGAGGGCCATGGCGTAAGCCACGTAACCGGTGTCGCTGCCGCCCCACTGTTCCGGGACCAGCATGCCGAACAGGCCCAGCCCCGCCATCTCCTCGATGGCCTCCTTGGGGAAGCGGTGTTCCTTGTCCCACTGCTCGGCAAATGGTTTCAAGCGTTCCTGGGCAAAGGCACGTACCGCATCGGCGATCTGTTGTTGCTCGTCAGTTACCAGCATGGTTCACCTCAGTACAGGCATTCGACGGCCATGGCCGTGGCCTCGCCGCCGCCAATGCAGATGGCCGCCACGCCGCGGCGCAGGTTGTTCTGGCGAAGGGCCGACAGCAGGGTCACCAGGATGCGTGCGCCCGAAGCGCCGATCGGGTGGCCAAGGGCGCAGGCGCCACCGTGGATGTTGACCTTGTCGTGGGGCAGGTCAAGGTGTTTCATGGCCGCCAGGGTGACCACGGCAAAGGCCTCGTTGATCTCGAACAGGTCGACGTCGGCCAGGTTCCAGCCGGTGCGTTTCATCAGCTTGTCGATGGCGCCGATCGGCGCGGTCGGGAACAGCGCCGGGGTGTCGGCGAAGGCCGCGTGGCCATGGATGACTGCCAGTGCTTCAAGGCCGCGCTTTTCGGCTTCGGAGCGACGCATCAGTACCAGCGCCGCAGCGCCGTCGGAAATTGAGCTGGAGTTGGCTGCGGTCACCGTGCCACCTTCACGGAAGGCGGGCTTGAGCTGCGGGATCTTGTCCAGGCGCGCCTTGGGCGGCTGCTCGTCATCTTTGATGACGCGCTTTTCCTTGCCCTCGGTGACTTCCACCGGCACGATCTCGGCGGCAAAACGGCCGCTGCTGATCGCGTCCTGGGCACGGGTAAGCGAGGTGATAGCGAACTGGTCCTGGGCTTCGCGACTAAACGCATTGGCCTGGGCGCAGTCTTCGGCGAAGGTGCCCATCAGGCGGCCTTTGTCATAGGCGTCTTCCAGGCCGTCCATGAACATGTGGTCGATGATCTTGCCGTGGCCCATGCGATACCCGCCACGGGCCTTGTCCAGCAAGTACGGGGCGTTGGTCATGCTTTCCATGCCCCCCGCCACCACCACGTCTGCGGTGCCGGCCAGCAGCAGGTCATGGGCCATGATCGCGGCCTGCATGCCCGAGCCGCACATCTTGTTCAGGGTGGTGCAGGTGGTGTGCTTGTCCAGCCCAGCCCCCAGTGCGGCCTGGCGTGCTGGCGCCTGGCCCAGCCCGGCCGGCAGCACACAGCCGAACAGCACTTGCTCGACACTGGCAGCATCGATGCCGGCACGTTCCACGGCACCACGAATGGCCGCACTGCCCAGTTGTGGTGCGGTCAGGCTTTTCAGGTCGCCTTGCAGGCCGCCCATGGGCGTGCGCACGGCGCTGACGATAACAATCGGATCATTGGCGAGGGTCATGTTCGCTCTCCTTACTTGGCAGCCATGCGCAGTGCACCGTCGAGGCGGATCACCTCGCCGTTGAGCATGCTGTTCTCGATGATGTGACGGGCCAGCGCAGCGTATTCCTGCGGGCGCCCCAGGCGTGGCGGGAACGGCACGCCGGCAGCCAGCGAAGCACGCACTTCCTCGGTCATGCCAGCCATCATCGGCGTTTCGAAGATGCCCGGGGCGATGGTCATCACGCGGATGCCGAAGCGTGCCAGTTCGCGCGCGGCCGGCAAGGTAAGGCTGGCAATCGCGCCCTTGGAGGCAGCATAGGCGGCCTGGCCGATCTGGCCGTCATAGGCAGCGATGGAGGCGGTGTTGATGATCACGCCACGCTCGCCGGCCTCATCGGCAGCCCCTTCAGCCATGGCTGCAGCGGCCAGGCGCAGCAAATTGAAGCTGCCGACCAGGTTGACGTTGATAACCTTGGCGAAGCTGGCCAGGCCATGCGGACCTTGCTTGCCCAGCACTTTCTCGGCACCAACGATGCCGGCGCAATTGACCAGCCCTTGCAAGCTGCCAAAGGCGCTGACGGCTGCATCGACGGCCGCCTGGGCAGCCTGCTCGTCGCTGATGTCAGCCACGGCGAAGCGGGCGTTGTCACCCAGCTCACGGGCCTTGGCCTCGACGGCCTGGGCATTGAGGTCGACCAGCATGACCTTGGCGCCGGCCTCGACCAGCATCTGCGCAGTGGCAGCACCCAGCCCGGAGGCGGCGCCGCTGACGATGAAGTGTTTATTGGCTATGTGCATGATCGGTTTCCTTTCAGACGCTGGCAGGGGTGGCCTGTTGCGCTTGTTGTTTGGCGACTTCCTGATTGCGCAGGATGAAGCGTTGCAGCTTGCCGCTCGGGGTCTTGGGCAGCTCGCTGACGAATTCGATTTCCCTGGGGTAGGCATGCGCGTAGAGGCGCTGGCGCACGTGCTGGCGCAAGGTTTCTTCCAGCTCGACGCTGCCCACATGGCCGTTGGCCAAAACCACGAAGGCCTTGATCAGCTCAGTACGCTCGGGGTCCGGCTTGCCAATCACCGCTGCCTCGATCACCGCCGGGTGCTCGATCAATGCACTTTCCACATCGAACGGGCCGACTCGGTAACCGGAGGTAGTGATAACGTCGTCGCTGCGGCCAACGAAACTGATGCTGCCGTCCTGGTTCAGCTCCACCGTGTCGCCGCTGAGGTAGTACTTGCCGACGAAGGCCTTGGTTGCCTGGCCGTGGTAGCCGGCGAACCAGCACAATGGCGACTGCTCGCGGTCAACCGCGAGGATGCCCGGCTGGCCAGCTGGCAGTTCGTTACCTTGGGCATCCAGCACCACGATGCGATGCCCGGGGATGGCGAAGCCGGCCGAGCCCAGGTGCACCGGATGCAACAAACCATGATGATTGCACAGCACCATGCCCAACTCGGTCTGGCCGTAGTGGTCGTGAATGGTCACGTCCAGTTCCTCGGCGAACCAGCGGATCACCTCCGGGTTGAGGGGTTCTCCGGCGCTGCTGACCACACGCAGCCGGCCTTTGACCGGTGCCGAAAATGCCTTGCCCGCGGCAATCAACAAACGATACGCCGTGGGCGAGCCAGCCAGGTTTGTGATACCCAGCTTGTCGATTACCTGGGCACAGCTTTCAACGCTGAACGGGCCATCGTAGAAGGTGGTGGCATGGCCCAGCGACAATGGGCCGGTGACGGCGTAATACAGGCCGTAGGCCCAGCCCGGGTCGGCCAGGTTCCAAAAGTTGTCCTCGGGGCGCAGGTCGATGGCATCCCGCATGTAACCCTGGAACGCGACAATGGCACGCAATGGCACTTCCAGGGGTTTCGCCGGGCCGGTGGTGCCAGAGGTGAACATCAGCAGAAACGGGTCGTTGCCCGTGCGCATGACCGGTTCACATACCGGCGAGGCAGCATCCAGGCATTGCTGAAAATCCAGCTCGCCACTGCGGGCCCTGACCGTGATGATCGATGGGCAGGCCTGCACCTCGTCCAGCTTGGCACGGTTGTGGCTGTCGGTGACGATAGCGCGGGCGTGGGACTGTTCAAGGCGGTGTTCGATGGCCTTGGGGCCGAACGCGGTGAACAGCGGCTGGTACACCGCACCGAGACGCCAGGTGGCGAGAATGGTCACCAGCAACTCGGGAGTACGCGGCATCAGGCCCGCCACCCGGTCCCCTGCACCCACGCCCTGCGCTTTGAGCACATTGGCAAAGCGGGCCGCCTGTGCCTTGAGCTGATCAAAACTGTAGCGTGCGCTGGTGCCGTCGCGGTCTTCGTGGATCAGCGCCAGCTTGCCGTCACCGGCATGGCGGTCACAGCATTCGACACAGGCATTGAGGGCTTCGAGGTGGCCATGCAGCGCCGCGCTAGCGGCCTGGGCAGGGTCGAACGCTCGAGCGGCCTCGGCGTAATCACGCATCGTCGGACTCCTGGTTTATTGTTTTTGGAGTTGAACCATAAGTCCGATGATGTTCGCGCCGCTCAACCGCGGCGGCAATGGCCAAAGTTGTCAATCTGGATGACCGGTTTGGCCGCTGCCGACCTCAGGCCTGGCCGCGCTCCTTGCCATATAACAGTTGGTGAGTCAGTTGCACCAACAGGGCTCGCTCGTCCTGGTCGCGTTCGATGACCAGGTCGTCAAGGCGCTGGGTGACTTCAGCGGGGGCAAGTTCAGCACGTTGCTGCTCTATAAGCTGTACGCGGTCCCGATAGACACGCTCCAGGTTGGTGAAGTACTCGCTGCTCCGTTCGCACAGGTAACGCTGCCAGAACTCGCGCTGTGCAAGACTGCGCGAGAGGTTGAGCAATGTTTCAGCATCCTTGACTCGACGCAACGCCTGCGCAATCGCTGCATCGCTAACCCCCGCCGTTTCGCTGGCATCCATGGTCTGCGGCTGGAAGGGCAACTGCAGTACCTCGTGCAGCTTGACTCGGAAATACAGGTTGATCGTGTCGATGGTATCGTCGTCAACAAACTGCCCCTGGGCTGCGCGTCGGGCTGTTTCGGCAGTGGCACGTCGTTCGACTTGCTCCAGGCGGAACAACCCCCGCCCAAGATTGAGCAACTGATTACCGCGATCAGGTGAGGTGTTGTTTTCAGCCTGGGCAATCGCTGCCCGCTTTAGCAAATCGCTGAAGCGGCGAACGACGCGGTTGATCGAGCCGAACGGGGGGCGCAACTCGGCGAACACTTCCAAACGCAAAGCCGTATTGCTGCACAAGGCATCCAACAGCGTCCACAGGTTGCCCCGCAGGTACTCGCTGGCGTTGACATAGTCGGTAGTGCGTTCCAACTGCTCAACCAGCGCAAACAAACCGACGCTGTCAGGCATGCCTGCCAATTCATCCCACTGCCGCCCTCGCGCCTCCAAAGTGCTGGCCTCGCTACCCTCCACCCACAGCGAACGTGCCCGTTGCAGCCCTTTCAACGACGGCGCAGGCATCACACCCTCTTCCAGAATGACATCGAAGGCATACAGGCGCTGCACGTCATACGTGCTCAGGGGGTTGCGCACCACCACGAACATGTGCCGAAAGTACTGCGGCATCCTCAGGACAACTTCCGGTATTACCTTCAGGTGATTACCACTCAGGTTCACTTTTTCAAGCGAGCTGCAAAGTTCGAGGCCACTCGGCCAGACGCCCAGGCGGCAATGCTGCAAATCCAGCTCACGCAAATGAGACAGCTGGTTGTAGGGCACAGGATATTGCCCCAATGGGTTGTAACTCAGGTCTACCGCTTCCAGTCGTGGGAGGCGGTTGATTGCGCTGATGGAGCTGATGTTCAAGTGAATGTTGTTACGAGCCAGGCGTAAGGTGCGCAGTTCGATAAGGTAGGCGATACCGATCGGTACTGCAGATAGCTGGTTACCGACGAGGTTCAACTCGGTCAGGGCCGTAAGGCCGTGGAGGAAGTCCACCGGTACAACGGTGACCGCGGTGTCGTTGACCACTAATGAAACGAGGCGAGGGAAGTCCACCGACAACGGCAATGACGGGAGTGTCGTGATGCTTGGCCCCTCCAGCCTGAGGCGCTGGCCAATGGTGTTTCCTTCGCTGTCGTAAACTTGTTCGCCCTGGAAACGCCAAGCCCTGCGAATGCTGTCAGCGACAACCTTTCGGCACGTTTGGCGGGCCTCGTTCAATTCGCTGCCATACCATTGGTTGAGTGCCCGATCCAATCGGTTGTAGCTATCCTCCAGATCAAGCAGGTGCTGGAATGCCTGATCACCGAAACCTTGCAGCCGTATGGCCTCTTGCTCGAGTTCGACGTCACCGAGCCCTCGATACAGTACTCCCAGGCGGGCGCGCAACAGCTGCTGCAGGCCGGTACCGGCTTCGCCGCGGCCGCTCAGCAGATAGCCGACCCTGCCATTGGTCAAACGCTGGCCCGGGTTGAACCACGGGGCTTGCTCACGCCATCCGAGCAGGTGCAGGCGGGCGGTGCGCGTGTCGGGCACCAAGGCCTGGAGCTTGGCACGCAATAGCGCGGCAGGCTGCTCAGCGGGCAACCCCATTCGGCCAAGCTGTTCGGGCGTCAGCAAAGCGGCAAGGGCCTGAAAGATCGTGCCTGGTTCGGCGACTTCCGCGGAATGTTCATAGCCCTGCCCATCGAACAAGCGAAAACGTCCGTGGACATGGACCATTGACACGGTTTCACCCTCGGTCGACATGGCCGACAACCGGGTCAGCAAACGACCGTAGGGCGAGCCGTCGCGTAACTCCACCCCGAGCTGCGAAGGCCAGTTGGGCAGCCTCGACAGCAGGTTGATCACCAGTTCCCCGGCCTCGTCTGTGTAATCACTGCTTAGAAACACGCCCTGCACTGCCCGGTCCAGCCGCGCCACCTGCGACAAGAAGCGCGCCTTGGTCGCCATCTTCACAGACAGCCTGCCGAGCCTGGACAGCTTGGCCTGGGCGTTATCGGCTTCGGCCACGACCTCCGCGACATAGGCGTCAGGCAAGTGGGGGAAATCACGCTTTACCAACCTGGCTACGGGGTCATCCGGCAGCCTGACCCGGGTCAGATGCTGCAGCAGAGGCCCCTCCAGCTGGGGTTGCTGCTGCAGTAAAGCGGCTTTGAGGGCGGCCGGATCCAGGTCCGTCATTCCAGGCCGGGCCAGGCACCACGCCTGGATCTCGGCATCCCCCCCCACCACCGATGCATCGCCAAGCGATGTGAAAAACGCCTCGATACGGGTGTTGGCATCAAAACGCCGCAAGGTCTCGCGCAGGGTAACCGGCAGCGGGCGGTTCTCAATTATCAGGCCGCGGAGTATGTCCTTGTTCATGCCCGCCATGTGTACGATCTGCTGTGCATGTTCGGTGCTCAGCAGTGCCTGGAACGGCCACAACGTATCGAGCATGCGGGCGCTGTCATCCCAGGTCTGCGGGCGAGCCGACCGCACATGCCAACTGCGCTCGCCATTGAACTCCACGACCGGTCCAAAGGTTTCATCACCGCGTGGATGACGCAGCCGCCACGGCCCCTGCACCTGCGGGCGATGAACCTCATGGTAGCGATCACCACTGCGCATCCAGCGGCGTGTACCGCTGCCATACAAGCCATCATCAGCCAGGGTGCGTTCATCGGGCGTCGACTCGTAGACCGTGAGGTCGCTGGACCATAACCTTTGCTGACCATTGTCCAGCCTCACTGGCTCAAGGCCATCGACGAAGCGGCTGCGCACGAAGTGGCCGGTAGCGCCGATCACCGCACCCGTCACCGCAACCTGGGCCAGGGTCTCAGCCACACCAAGCAGGTGCTCCAGCGCTTCATGCTGGTGGCCGTACGCCCAGTCCGTCACACCCTCGTAGACCCCGGAAACGGTTTGTACCAGCATCCGCCCCAGCAACAACTCACCCACCACGGGGACAAACATGCCGGCCAGATTGGCCACGTCCCAGCCCAGCGACTTCCAGCTTGCCTGGCGCTGTTTGGCCGCCCGCGCATCAGCTTGTGCCAGCGGCACCAATAGCAGGCTGGCGTCGCTTTTTATCCGTTTTACTTGCTGCTCGACCAGCCGTACGGACACGTCCCCCTGGCCAGTCGTGCCATCCATCTGCAGGTCAGGCTCTGGGTCTTTGAGACGTGTCTGAAGCAGTTGCACGAAGTCCTGACGGTCCTCAAGCGCAATCAACTGGATAAAGTAATCCTGATATTCAGGTGCATTCAGCCGCTTGACCATGGCCTGATGCATCTGCCCCAGCGTGAGGAAGTGATGCAAGGCCTGCGACGGGTCGCTGGGAAGATAGAGGACCCAGCCACTTGCCTCGCCAGCTGCGTCACGCAACGCGATCACCAGGGCATCTGCCACAGGCTTGCCGAGCATGGTCAACAACCCTGGGTAACCTTGCAGGTGCAGGCCCTCACTGTGCTTGGCATCCGCCACCTCGGCCAGCGCCTCACACACCTGCTCGTTCAGTTCACCCTGGATCACTGCCAGCTCAGCAGCCAGCCGGAGCCCCGCACGCTTTTCCGCGACAAGCAGCTTGCACGTTTGAGCGTTGAAGGTTTGATCAATCAGGGTTTGATACAACCTGCCAGTGTCCAGATCCCTGCACGCTTTCACAAAGGCATCGTCGGCGCGATAGAGCACCTTGCGCCCGCCGTTGACGACAAACTCACCGCGTAGCGGCGTGGCGCCGCTGGGAAAGTTCTGCATGAGACGCAGCAGCGCGGATTGGCGCACCTCGATAGTCCCCAGGGAAAAACCGAGAAAGCCGTCGCTAACCACCCCGCCCTCGGGTTCAAGCCATTCAAGCTCGTTCAGTTTGCTGCCCGCGGGGAGCCGGCCCTCGAGCAACGTGCCAAGCTTGTCCAGGGCGAAGGTTTGCAGCGGGACAAGCCCCCGAGTGGCTGCGCGTACGCTGTCCTGCCCGGCCTTGTGGTCCTTGAACAGGTTGCGCAGGCGTTTGATTTGTTGCGGGGTCGCTGCACGTAACCATTCGGGCAGCAGCTTGCCGATGAAGGCATCGGTCGCGCTGGCGCGCGTTGGGGTCTGGGCAGTAGGGATTTCGGTGGGGTTGGCCATGATTGGGGGCGATCTTTGTTGACATGGGGAACACCCACTCTGTCAGCTGATACGCGCCGTCATCAGGGGGAACCTCAGCCACCGGCCCCAGGGTCTGCATGAAACGCCTCGAGAGGAAGGGCAGGCGAGGCGTGTTTCAGCTCAGCTTCATCCAGTATCAAGGCTTTTCCTGTGCGGGCGCTTGTCGCCCCAGTACCAGGCTTCGGTAATGCCCCGGATTGCAACCGAACCACTTGCGAAAAGCCTTGTAGAACGAACTGCTGTCGGCAAAGCCCAACCGCTCGGCGATCTCGCCAAGGCCCACCGCGGGGTCGGACAACCAGGCAATGGCCTGCTCGCGGCGTACGCTGTCCTTGAGCCCTTGGTAGGTTTGCCCCTCCTCCACCAGGCGCCGGCGCAAGGTTGAAAGAGAGATGCACAACCCGCCAGCCACGGCTTCGGCATCCGGCAAGCCGGCCGGGTCCATGCGCCGCAACTGATCACGGATGCGCCGCGCCAGGCTGGCGGGGTCACGGTATTTCACCAGGATATTATCCGGCGCACCGGCGAGAAACCGCTGCAACTCCTCTTCGCTGCGCTTTAGCGGCAGTTCCAGGCAATCAGACGCGATGATCATGCGCGTACGCGGGCGCTCAAAGCAGAGGTTTTCCGAAAACATCACCCGATAGTCGTCACAGAACGGCGGCTCGGCACAGCGCAGGTCAATGGCCAGGATAGGGATGCGCCGCCCGGCCAGCCAGCAGGCCACCCCATGCACGATCATCCAGAACGTGAAATAGGTGAATGCGCGGCGCGGTTCGTCACGCGGTTCGTTGATGACGATCTCCGCCAGGCCTGCCTGGCGCACCAGGCTGGGCTGCATGTCTTCGAGCATCAGCGACAGGAACGCCAGCGCGGTTTCCAGGCCGGCGCCCAAGGTCGGCTGACCCATGCTGGCACGGCACATGAACGCCAGGCTGCCGCTGCGCAGGCCGCGCGGATCCATCGCGAAAAACTCGTCGTTGCAGCGCCGTGCCAGCAAGCGCCACAGCCGAGCATAGGACTCGGCACTGACCCGCGCCTCTGGAAGGTGCAATTGTTCAACGGCAATGCCTGCCCGGGCCAGCAAGCCGCTATCAGGCTTACCGGCGGGGCAGGTCTGCAACAGCGCTTCGCGCACCAGTTGCATCGAAATCGTATCTTTGTCGCTCATCGACGGTCCTGTCGGCTGGTTGCCGGCCATCTTAGGCTGCCACGCTGAAAACAGCCATCACAGCCCCGCCGCCAGCCCCAGGAATGCCTGGATAAGGCGCAATTCTCGACGACGCTCCAGGCAACCAATCAAGTGTTGGTTGATCAGGCCCTCGCCAGATAAGGGTCGTGCGACCACCCGTGGGTCATTGGCCACTTCAGTTGATGAAACAACGCCAATACCCAACTCCGAGGCCACCGCCTCGGTCACCGCCTCACGGCTGTCCAGCTCCAGCAATACACGCGGTTGCACACCCGCCTTGGTGCAGGCCTTGTCGAAGGTACGCCGGGTGGTGGAGCTGGGTTCGCGCAGCACCATGATCTGCTGGTGCAGCTTGGCCAACGGCAAGTCTTCCTCATCGCTCGCCCAGGCATGCCCCGCCGGCAACAAGGCACACAGGCGAGACTCACAAAGACTTTGCAAATGCAGCCCCCTGCGCGGCTCGATCTCGGTCAGCACAGCCACGTCGGCATGCTCGCTGAGCAACGCAGCCAGGGTTTCCTGAGCATTGCCCAGGCGCAGGTTGACGGTGATGCCCGGGTAGCGCTCGCGCAACAGCGCCAGCATCGGCATCACCCGGTGCGGGCCATCGGCTGCCACCTCCAGGCGCCCGGTCAGCAACTGGCGATTGGCTTCGAGCATGGCCTGTGCTTCTTCGGCCAGGCCAAACATGGCGCGGGTGATGGCCGCCAGGCGGATGCCTTCTTCAGTCAACTCCACACGCCGTGCGGTGCGCCGCAGCAAGGTGATCTGGTAGTGCTCCTCCAGGGCCTTGACGTGCCCGGTCACCGCCGGCTGGCTGATGAACAGGCGCTCGGCAGCACGCGTAAAACTACCCTCTCGGGCCACCGCGTCGAAGGCACGTAGCTGGAACAGGTTCATATTTATCGGCCTGACTTATAGCTGGGATAACAACAAACAATTTGATTGATGACAGCCCGGATTGCAACCTAGGACCCGTAGTTTCACTCCACCGCTTGTGAGGAAAAACGGAATGAGCAACGCCCCTATCTTGCTGACCCCCGGTCCCCTGACCACATCAATCCGCACCCGCCAAGCCATGCTGGTGGACTGGGGCTCCTGGGACCGTGACTTCAACCAGCTGACTGCCAGCGTCTGCGAACAACTGCTGGCGATCATCGATGGCACCGCCAGCCACCACTGCGTGCCCCTGCAAGGCAGCGGCACCTTTGCCGTGGAAGCCGCCATCGGCACCCTGGTGCCACGCGACGGCAAGGTCCTGGTGCTGATCAATGGCGCTTATGGCCAGCGCCTGGCAAAGATCTGCAAAGTGCTGGACCGCACCTACAGCACCTTCGAAACCGCCGAAGACCAGCCCACCACTGCCGCTGATGTCGACAGGCTGCTGGCTGCCGACCCGGCCGTGACCCACGTGGCACTGATCCACTGCGAAACCAGCACCGGCATCCTCAACCCGCTGCCCGAAATCGCCCAGGTGATCAAACGCCACGGCAAGCGCCTGATCATCGATGCCATGAGCTCGTTCGGCGCGCTGCCGATCGATGCCCGCGAAATCCCCTTCGAAGCGCTGATCGCCGCCTCCGGCAAGTGCCTGGAAGGCGTGCCCGGCATGGGCTTCGTCTTCGCCGAAAAAACCGCCCTGGCCGCCGCCGAGGGCAATGCCCACTCGCTGGCCATGGACCTGTACGACCAGCACGCCTACATGGCCAAGACCGGCCAGTGGCGCTTCACCCCGCCCACCCATGTGGTCGCGGCCCTGCACGAAGCACTGCAGCAATACAACGAGGAAGGCGGGCTGCCTGCGCGCCACCAACGCTATGCCGACAACTGCAAGACCCTGCTCGACGGCATGGCCGCCATCGGGCTGCGCAGCTTCCTGCCAGCTGACATCCAGGCGCCGATCATCGTCACCTTCCACGCACCAAACGATCCCCGCTACCAGTTCAAGGACTTCTACGAGCGGGTCAAGGCCAAGGGCTTCATCCTCTACCCGGGCAAGCTGACCCAGGTCGAAACCTTCCGCGTCGGCTGCATTGGCGTGGTCGGTGCCGATGGCATGCAGGCCGCCGTGAATGCCGTGGCCGAAGTGCTGCGGGAAATGGAAGTGCTGGACATCTGACCCTTTGCCCACCCGAATTCAGGAATTAGCGCACATGAACTACAGCAACCCCACCCAGCTGCAAGCCGCCATCCTCGACTGGGCCGGCACCGTGGTCGACTTCGGCTCTTTCGCCCCCACCCAGATCTTTGTCGAGGCCTTTGCCGAGTTCGACGTGCAAGTGTCCATCGAGGAAGCCCGTGGCCCGATGGGCATGGGCAAATGGGACCACATCCGCACCCTGTGCAACGTGCCGGAAATTGCCGAACGCTACCGCAAGGTGTTCGGCCGCACGCCGACCGACGACGACGTCACCGCCATCTACAACCGCTTCATGCCGCTGCAGATAGAAAAGATCGCCGTGCACTCGGCGCTGATCCCCGGTGCGCTGGACACCCTTACCGGGCTTCGCCAGGATGGCCTGAAGATCGGCTCGTGCTCGGGCTATCCGAAGGTAGTGATGGACAAGGTGGTGGAACTGGCGGCGCAGAACGGCTACGTGGCCGACCACGTGGTGGCCACCGACGAAACCCCTAACGGCCGACCATGGCCAGCCCAGGCCCTGGCCAACGTGATTGCACTGGGTATTGACGATGTGGCGGCCTGCGTGAAGGTCGACGACACCGTGCCAGGCATTCTCGAAGGCCGCCGTGCCGGCATGTGGACCGTGGCACTGGTGTGCTCGGGCAACGCCCTGGGGCTGACCTGGGATGGCTTCCGGGCGCTGAGCGCCGAGAAGCTGGAAAGCGAGCGCACGCGCATCCACGCACTGTTTGCCAGCTCGCGTCCGCACTACCTGATCGACACCATCAACGAACTGCCTGAAGTGATCGCCGACATCAACCGGCGCCTGGCCAAAGGCGAGATGCCACAAGCCTTCTGAAGCCGTGCGCAAGGCCTGCAGGAGCGGCCTCGTGTCGTGATCGGGCTGCGCAGCAGCCCCAGCAATCCAGCCCTTTTTGCTGAATCCGAGGGGCCGCTCTGCGGCCCGATCGTGACACAAGGCCGCTCCTGCAAAGGACCGCGCCAGCCGGCCAAATCAAGCAGGCAATCTGGGTCGCTTTTCAGCCTGGATCTGTACATTGAGTTGCCGCTGCAAGTTCCCAAAAATGGGCCATCCCTGTCCTGAGATGCCCAGCCCCCAATGAGCACACACCCCCGCACCAGCCGCCTTACCGTCCCGCAACTGGTAGCCATGAAAGGCCGGCAGAAGATCGTTTCGCTCACCGCCTACTCAAGCTCCATTGCCCGGGTGATCGACCCGCTGGTCGACTTCATCCTGGTCGGCGATTCCACGGCCATGGTCGGCTACGGCCGCCCGTCCACCCTGGGCATGCGCCTGGACGAGACCATCGCCCACACCCGCGCTGTGGTCGACAGCACCCGCCTGGCCTGCGTGGTCGCCGACATGCCGTTTGGCAGCTACCAGGAATCCCGCGAACAAGCCTTTCGCAACTGCGCCCAGGTATTGGCCCGCACCGGCTGCGATGCGCTCAAGCTGGAGGCCAACCAGGCGTTGGCGAGCACCGTCGAATTCCTGGTCGCACGGGGTATCCCGATCATGGCGCACATCGGCTTGATGCCGCAGTTCGTCAATGCCATGGGCGGCTACAAGGCTCAGGGGCTGACCCCTGGCAGCGCTGCAGCCCTGCGCGCCGATGCGCAGGCGAACCTGCATGCGGGTGCTTTCAGCCTGCTGCTCGAAGGCGTGGCGGAGCCCGTGGCCCACGCCATCACCCAGGCCAGCGATAAACCGACCATTGGCATTGGCGCCTCACCCGCCTGCGATGGCCAGGTGCTGGTCACCGAAGACCTGCTGGGGCTGGGGGGCGACCACGTGCCACGCTTCGTCAAGCAGTATGCCGACGTCGGCCAGGTGATCCGCGAGGCCTGCACCCGCTATGCAGACGAAGTGCGCGACGGGGCGTTCCCTGCCTTGCACCACTGCTACGGGGTTTGAGCTTCGGCCTGAATCGCCTCGACAAGGCATTGCAGCGCGAAGGCAATATTCTTGCTCCAGTCCACTGTGCAGCACAGCCGCAGGTGGCTGCGCCATAGGCCACACTGGCTGAACAGCTCCCCGGGGGCGATGACGATGCGCTGCGCCAGCAACCGCTCGAAGACCCGGCGCATATCCACCGGCCGGGTCGCCTGCAACCACAGGCTGGCCCCGCCTTGGGGCTCAGTGATGCGCAGGCATCCCTGGCCGTAGACGTCCAGTAGCGCCTTCAGCTGCTGCAGGCGTTGGCGCAGCATGGGCCGCAAGCGCTTGACATGCAGCTCGACCCGACGCGAGGTGAACAGCCTGGCGATGGCCTTTTGGCGAATCGGTGACAAGCGAAAAGCACGTTCGAGAAACAGCTGCTGCAACCGCTCGTTATGCTGCCGGCAAAGCAGGTAGCCAAAGGGCGCCTCTGCGCCGATCAGCTTGTCCAAGGTCGAAAACACCAGCAGCCGGTCAGGGTCGGCGAAGTCCCGGTAGCGCGGCGCTGACGCGTGGAAACACAACTCGCCGTAGCCATCGTTTTCAAACAGCCACACTGCGTGCTCGGTTAGCCAGCGGCAGATCTGCTGCTTGTCCGCCGCCGGCATCAGGCCACCTTGCGGCACGTTGGCCGCTGACGACAGCACTGCCAGGCGCACAGGCTGATCGCACAGCAGCCGGTGAAACTGCTGCAGGTCGAAACGCCCGTCATCACCCAATGGCACTTCGATGATGGTCATGCGTGCAGCCTGCAACTGCCTCAGCACCGCCCAGTTGCAGGGCGACTCCACCAGCGCCACCTGGCCCTCCAGGTCGAGGGCGCGTAACGACAATTCGAGGATGCTGCGCAGGTCCGCGCCGATGAACACCTGATCGGCGCTCCAGTAATGCTGCGCCGAGCGGGTGTAGCGGTCGGCCAGCACGCTGCGCAACTCAGGCTCACCGAACGGCTGGAACAACGGTGCCAACGAGTGCGGGTATTGGCGCGCCAGTTCGCGCTCGATCATCATTAGCGGCTGTTGCAGCGACAGCATCATGGCCGGCGCATCACTGCCCAGGGCCAGCATACCCGGCTGACGGGCACTGGCGAACACAGTGTCGAGCAGGCTCGGTGAGTGATGGCCACGCATGGCGGGCGCGCGGGTTCGGATGAAGTAGCCCTGCTTGGGTCGCGCATACACCCGCCCTTCGTCTTCCAGCAGCGCATAGGCGTACTTGGTACTGGATACCGAAACGCTCAGGCGCCGGGCCAACTCGCGCAGCGACGGCAAGCGCTGCTCCACATCGCAGGGCGCTGCCTCGATCCTGTCGAGCAAGTAGCGGTAGACCGCCTGGTAGGTGTAGCTGGGCTTGTCGATCTGGCTGTTGTCCATGGCGGCGACTGTGACGGCATTGAACCCAACCCTGGCGCATTGGTAAACCCCTACTGTGGCAATTGCACCTGCGGCTTGGTCGCGGCAAATATCGCCCAGCTGGACACGAACAGCGCCGCGATCAATGGCCCGATCACGAAGCCGTTGAGCCCGAATACTGCCAGCCCACCCAGCGTCGACACCAGAATCAGGTAGTCCGGCATGCGCGTATCCTTGCCTACCAGAATCGGCCGCAGCACGTTATCCACCAGGCCAATCACCAGCACCCCGAACGCGGTCAGGATAATGCCCGGCAGTATTGCCCCGGTCAGCAGGAAATACGCGGCCACCGGCGCCCAGACGATCCCCGCACCCACCGCCGGCAGCAGCGACAGGAACGCCATCAGCACCGCCCACACCAGTGCGCTGGGGATATCCAGCACCCAGAAAATGAACCCGCCCAGCGCCCCTTGGGTAATGGCCACCAATACGTTGCCTTTCACCGTCGCCCGCACCACACGGTTGAACTTCAGCTGCAAACGGCGTTTCTGGTGCTCGGGCAGCGGCACGGCCTGCCTCACCCGGCGAGCCACTTCCGGGCCGTCGCGCAAAAAGAAGAACAGCAGGTACATCATGATGCCAAAGCTGACCACGAACTCGAACGTGCCTTGACCAAAGCTGAATGCCTGGCTGGCCAATACCTGGCTACCTTGGGTTGCCCACTTGGTGATCTTGTCACGCAACCCGTCGAGGTTGCCCATGCCCATGTTGTCCAGGCCATGCTGGGCGAATGCCGGGAGCAGGTCCTTGCCGTGCTCGACGTAACCGGCGATGTCCAGTTGCCCGCTTTCGATGCGCTGGTACAGCGTGGCGCCCTCCTGGACCAACAGCGCGCTGGTGATGATCACCGGCAGGATCGCCACCAGCAGGCACACCAGCGTGGTCGTGGCCGCGGCCAGGTTGCGTCGCCGCCCGAAGCGGATCAGCAGGTGGCGCTGCAGCGGGGCGAACAGGATGCCGAGGATCACCGCCCAGAAGATTGCGCCATAGTACGGCAACAGGATCCAGAAGAAGGCAATGGTCACCAGCGCCAGGAGTACTGCCAGGGCTTTGTTCTGTAGCGCGGTTTCGTTCATTGCAGTTCCTCTCATGGCTTGTGAGAGATTAGTGCATGGCACTCGGGCAAAAGTGCCGCGCTCACTTGACGCAAATCAATACGCGCCTTGTCCATCGCCCCTAGCATCCCGGCCTTTTTGCCCCGGTGCGCACATGAACCCTACCGCCAAGCCCGAACTGCTGGCCCCCGCCGGCACCCTCAAGACCATGCGCTACGCCTTTGCCTACGGCGCCGACGCAGTCTACGCCGGCCAGCCGCGCTACAGCTTGCGGGTGCGCAACAACGAATTCGACCACGCCAACCTGGCGCTGGGTATCCAGGAGGCGCATGCCCTGGGCAAGCGCTTCTACGTAGTGGTCAACATCGCCCCGCACAACGCCAAGCTCAAGACATTTCTGAAGGACCTGGCACCGGTCATCGACATGGCGCCGGACGCGCTGATCATGTCCGACCCCGGCTTGATCATGCTGGTGCGCCAGCACTTCCCGCAGATGCCGGTGCACTTGTCGGTGCAGGCCAACACCGTCAACTGGGCGAGTGTGCAGTTCTGGCAGCAAATGGGCCTCAGCCGGGTGATCCTGTCACGCGAGCTGTCCCTGGAAGAGATCGAGGAAATCCGCCAGCAGGTGCCGGGCATGGAGCTGGAGGTGTTCGTCCACGGCGCGCTGTGCATGGCCTATTCCGGCCGTTGCCTGCTGTCGGGCTACCTCAACAAGCGTGATGCCAACCAGGGCACCTGCACCAACGCCTGCCGCTGGAAGTACGACGCCACGCCGGCCACCGAGAACGCCACCGGCGACATCGTGCGCGAAGTGCAGCCCACCCTTGGCCTGGGCGCCCCTACCGAGCAGGTTTTCCTGCTGCAGGAAAGCAACCGCCCCGGCACCGAAATGCCGGCGTTCGAAGATGAACACGGCACCTACATCATGAACGCCAAGGACCTGCGCGCCATCCAGCACGTCGAGCGCCTGGCCGGCATGGGCGTGCATTCGCTGAAGATCGAAGGCCGCACCAAGTCGCACTTCTACTGTGCCCGTGCCGTACAGTCGTACCGCCAGGCGATCGACGACGCCGTGGCCGGGCGGCCGTTTGACCGCGCCTTGATGGGCAACCTCGAATCCCTCGCGCAACGCGGCTACACCGAAGGCTTCCTGCGCCGCCACGTGCACGATGAATACCAGAACTACCAACGCGGCAACTCGGTCTCGGAGCGCCAGCAGTTCGTCGGTGAACTGACCGGCGTGCGTGTCGAAGGCTTGGCCGAGGTCAAGGTGAAGAACCGCTTTGCCGTAGGTGACCACCTGGAGCTGATGACCCCGCGTGGCAATTACCACTTCGACCTGCACCGCCTGTGCAACCGCCAACAGCAGGCCATCGGCGTGGCACCAGGCGACGGCCATGTGGTGTACCTGCCCATTCCGGAGCAGGTCGCACTTGACTACGCCCTGCTGATGCGCGACCTGCGCGCCGACGAGGTGGCAAGCTGACAATGCTGTAATGTGCGCCTCAGCTGCCTGACAGGCGCCTGCAGCGAACATCGTGGCTCCCCCGCATGAGGCCACGCCATGTTGCGCACCCCCACCCGCCGCACCTTCGTCAAAGGCCTGGGCGCCGCCACTACACTGGCGGGCCTGGGGCTGTGGCGCCCGCTGGCCCAGGCCGCCGAAGGCCAGGACCTGGCCGGCCAGCACTTCGAGCTGTTCATCGGCCAAACCCCGGTCAACATCACCGGCCGCCCGCGCACCGCACTGACCATCAACAACAGCCTGCCCGGCCCGCTGCTGCGGTGGCGCGAAGGCGACACCGTGACCCTGCGCGTGCGTAACCGGCTGGCACAGGACACCTCGATCCACTGGCACGGCATCATCCTGCCCGCCAACATGGACGGCGTACCTGGCCTGAGCTTCGCCGGCATTGAACCCGGCGGGGACTACCTGTACCGGTTCACCTTGCGCCAAAGTGGAACTTACTGGTACCACAGCCATTCGGGGCTGCAGGAACAGGCCGGGGTATACGGGGCCATCGTGATCGAGCCGCGCGAGCCCGAACCGCACCACTACCAGCGCGACCACGTGCTGCTGTTCAGCGACTGGTCGGACCAGGCGCCGGAACAGCTGATGGCCACCCTGAAGAAACAGTCCGACGCGTACAACTATCACAAGCGCACGGTCGGCGATTTCATCGATGACGTGGCCGACAAGGGCTGGAGCCCCACCGTCGCCGAGCGCACGGCATGGGCGCGCATGCGCATGAGCCCTACCGACCTCGCCGATATCAGCGCCACCACCTACACCTACCTGCTCAACGGCCAGCCGCCGGACGGCAACTTTACTTGCCTGTGCCAACCGGGCGAAACCGTGCGCCTGCGGCTGATAAACGCCTCGGCCATGACCTATTTCGATTTCCGTATCCCCGGGCTGAAGCTGACGGTGATCGCCGCCGACGGCTTGCCGGTGAAGCCGGTGAGCGTGGATGAGCTGCGCATTGCCGTGGCCGAAACCTATGACGTGCTGGTGACCGTGGGCGAGCAACCTGCCTACACCCTGTTCGCCCAGAGCATGGACCGTACCGGCTTCGCCCGCGGCACCCTGGCCCGCGCTACCGGGCTGCAGGCCCCCGTGCCTACCCCCGACCCGCGCCCGGTGCTGAGCATGGACGACATGGGCCACGGCGGCATGGGCGCCATGGCGGGCATGGATCACAGCAACATGGCCGGCATGGACCACACGGCCATGTCAGCGATGCAACAACACCCGGCCAGTGAAACCGGCAACCCGTTGGTGGACATGCAGACCATGGCCCCGCGCGCCAACCTGGCCGACCCTGGCATAGGCCTGCGCAACAATGGCCGCCGCGTGCTGACCTACGCCGACCTGCGCAGCCCCTACCCCGACCCGGACGGCCGCACGCCATCGCGCGACATCGAGCTGCACCTGACCGGCCACATGGAGCGCTTCGCCTGGTCGTTCGACGGCGTCAAGTTCAGCGATGCCGAGCCGTTGCGTTTGGCCTACGGCGAGCGGGTGCGCATCACCCTCGTCAACGACACCATGATGACCCACCCCATCCACCTGCATGGCATGTGGAGCGACCTGGAAGACGAGCACGGCCAGTTTCTGGTGCGCAAACACACCGTCGACATCCCGCCCGGCAGCCGACGTTCCTACCGGGTGACTGCCGACGCCCTTGGCCGCTGGGCCTACCACTGCCACCTGCTCTACCACATGGAGACCGGCATGTTCCGCGAGGTACGCGTCGATGAATGACACCCGCAACCGCAGCGTCGTGGCCGGCGTGGCCCTGCTGACCCTGTTCGCCAGCGAACGTGCGCTGGCCGCTGGTATGGCGCACATGAACCATGGCCAGATGAACCATGAAAGCATGGGCCATGGCCCGGCTACGCCCAGCCCGCCGCGCACGCCCCTGCCTGCAATCACCGACGCCGACCGCCGCGCCGCCTTCCCGCCACTGCCTGGGCACCAGGTACACGACCGGGCGCTGAACTGGGCGGTGATCGTCGACAAGCTTGAATACCAGAACTTCGAGAGCAGCAGTGCCCTGAACTGGAACGCCACGGCCTGGGTCGGCGGCGATATCGACCGCCTGTGGCTGCGCACGGAAGGCGAACGCGAGCAAGGCAAGACACACAAGGCCGAAGTGCAGGCGCTGTGGGGCCATGCCGTGAGCCCGTGGTGGGAGCTGGTGGCCGGCGTGCGCCAGGACTTCAAGCCCGCCAGCGGCCAGACCTGGGCCGGCTTCGGCATTCAAGGCACGCCGCTGTATGGCCTGGAGCTGCAAGCCACCGCCTACGCCGGCGAGCGGCAACAGACCGCGCTGCGCCTGGAGGCCGCTTACGCTATGCTGCTGACCAACCGCTGGATACTGGAACCGAACCTGGAAGCCAACCTCTACGGCCGCAACGACGCCAGGCGCGAGCAAGGCGCCGGGCTGGCCGACAGCGAGGTGGGCCTGCGGCTGCGCTACGAGATCACGCGCGGTTTCGCGCCCTACATCGGGGTCAGTTTCAATCGCCTGTACGGCACGCGTGCCGACCAGGCCCGCGAAGACGGCGAAGACCTGGGCCAGACCCGCCTGGTTGCCGGTATCCGCCTGCGTTTCTAAAGGAGTGCCTCACCATGCTGCGCAAACACCTGCTGCCCCTGGGCCTGCTGGCCATCACCGGTCTGGCCCAGGCCGCCGAGACCATCGACGTCTACCGCGACCCCAACTGCGGCTGCTGCAAGGCCTGGATCAGCCACCTGCGTGACAATGGTTTCACCGTCAACGACCACGTCGAGCCGAACATGAGCGCGGTCAAGCAGCGCCTGGGCGTGGCGCCGCGCCTGGCGTCGTGCCACACCGGGGTGATCGACGGCAAGTTCGTCGAAGGCCATGTGCCGGCCGAGCAGGTGCGCCTGCTGGCAAAGCGTAGCGACCTCAAGGGCCTGGCCGTACCGGGCATGCCCATGGGCTCGCCCGGCATGGAAATGGGTGACCACAAGGATGCCTACCAGGTCATCGGCGTAACCCAGGATGGCCAGGACACCGTTGTAGCCAACTACTGATGCTCAGCTTGTGGGCGCTATTTCTCAGCGCCTTCGGCGCCGCCACCCTGCTGCCGCTGCAATCGGAAGCCGTGCTGGTCGGCCTGTTGCTCCGCCAGCCCGAGGCCTGGGCAACCCTGCTGCTGGTGGCCACCCTGGGCAATGTGCTGGGTTCGGTCGTCAATTGGCTGCTGGGCCGCGCCGTCGAGCACCTGCGCGACAAACGCTGGTTCCCGTTCAGCGCTGCCCAACTGCAGCGCGCGCAGCGGCGTTACCAGCGCTGGGGGCAGTGGTCGTTGCTGCTCAGCTGGATGCCGGTGATCGGCGACCCGCTGACCTTGATCGCCGGGATCATGCGGGAACCCTTCTGGCGCTTCCTGCTGCTGGTGACCCTGGCCAAGGCTGGCCGTTATGCGGTGCTGGCGATGATTACCCTGGGCTGGTTTCACGCCTGGTAACACCTTTCACGTTCCCGGCGCGCGCCTGGCTGCTAAAGTCGCCCTCTCCTATATGGCCCTACACGGAGTGCCCCATGCTGCGCGCAACCGCCCTGGCCCTGGCCTGCCTTGTCGGCAGCCCGGCCATCGCCGCCGAAACGCCTACCTACGGCCCCCAGCTCGAGGGCTTCAGCTACCCCCACCCGCTCAAGCACTTTGACTTCAAGTCCCAGGGCCAGTCCCTGCAGATGGGCTACATGGACGTCGCCGCACAAGGCCAGGCCAACGGCCACAGCGTGGTGCTGATGCACGGCAAGAACTTCTGCGCCGCCACCTGGGAAACCACCATCGACGCGCTGAGCAAGGCCGGTTACCGGGTCATCGCCCCCGATCAGGTCGGCTTCTGCACTTCCAGCAAGCCCGCGCATTACCAGTACAGCTTCCAGCAGTTGGCCGACAACACCCATGCCTTGCTCGAACAGCTGGGTATCAGGCAAACCATCGTGCTCGGGCATTCCACGGGCGGCATGCTCGCCACCCGCTATGCGCTGATGTACCCGCAGCAGGTGGAACGCCTGGCCATGGTCAACCCGATTGGCCTGGAAGACTGGAAAGCCCTGGGCGTGCCCTACCGTACGGTGGACCAGTGGTATGCGCGCGAGCTCAAGCTGGATGCCGAGGGCGTGCGCGAGTATGAGCGCAAGACTTACTACGCCGGGCGCTGGAAGCCGGAGTACGAGCGCTGGGTACAGATGCTGGCGGGCCTGAACAAGGGGCCGGGGCATGAAGCGGTGGCGTGGAACTCGGCGCTGATCTACGACATGATCTTCACTCAGCCGGTGTACCACGAGTTCAAGGACTTGCAGATGCCGACCTTGCTGCTGATCGGCGACAAGGACACCACGGCCATTGGCAGCGATATCGCACCGCCGGAAGTGAAGGCGAAGCTGGGCAAGTATGCCGTGCTGGGGCCACAGGTGGCCAAGCTGATCCCCAAAGGTGAACTGATCACTTTCGAAGGCATGGGGCATGCGCCGCAGATCGAAGAACCCGTGCGGTTCAACCGTACCCTGGTCGAGTGGCTGGCCAAGTGAAACGGGGGCCGCTTTGCGGCCCCCGGCACTCTTCAGCCAAACCGCTGTAGTTGCATCTCCCGCAACCGGCTCAAGGTCCGCTGGTACGGGAATGCCAGATACCCTTGCGTATACAGCTCTTGCAGCGGCACCTCGGCCTCGAGGTACAGTGCCACACGGCGGTCGTAGCACTCATCGACCAGGGCGATGAAGCGGCGTACCGCATCGTCCTTGGGCGACAGCGCCGGCAGCTCACGGTCGCCTGCCACCACCCGCGCCGCACCATCTTCAGTGCCACGCGCAATGCGACCGGCCTGCTGCTTACCGCCCAGCGCCGGAATACCCGACACCAGGATGGCCGGAAAACGGTCGCAAAGTGCCATGAATTCCATGGCCGCCAGCGGTTGTTCGCACAGGTCGGTGAAGCGGCACCAGATAGCCTGCTCGCTGCGCCGCACGACCCGCACCTGCCTGGAGCCGATAACCAAGGGCTGATCAGTACCCGTGTGATCCGGGCTGAGCTGGCAGAACACCTCGCCCAGCGGGCTGGCCTGCCCTGTCGCTGCCACCCAGTAGCGCTGCCGCTCTGCACCGGGGTGCAGGCGGTGGTCCTGCTCGCCCGCCACCGGCAGTACCTGCATGTGCCGCTCAATGGCGGCGATGGCCGGCAGGAACCGCTCGCGGTTGAAACCGTCGCGGTAGAGATGATCGGGTGGCTGGTTGGAGGTGGCGACGATCACCACGCCCTGGTCGAACAGTACCTGGAACAAGCGGCCGAGGATGATCGCGTCGCCAATGTCGTTGACGAACAGTTCGTCGAAGCACAACACGCGGATCTGCCCTGCCAACTCCCGGGCCAACGCCAGCAGCGGGTCAGCGGTGCCATTGAGCTGGAACAGGCGCTGGTGGACCCAGGCCATGAAGTGATGAAAATGCTGGCGCCGGCTGGACACGCACAAGCAGCGGTGGAACTGGTCCATTAGCCAAGTCTTGCCCCGGCCGACCGGGCCCCAGAGGTAGATGCCCTGGGTGGGGCAGCCCTGCTCGACAGCCACGAAGCAGGCCTGCAAGGCCTCGACGGCGCGGGCCTGGGCAGGGTCGTCAGCGTAGCCCTGAGTGCTCAGGGCTTGCTGGTAAAGGGATTGGGGAGTGATGGCCATGGCCGCATTCTACACAGGTCCCTGTAGGAGCGGCCTTGTGCCGCGATGGGCCGCGCAGCGGCCCCAGGACTTCGGCATTGCAGCATAGATTGTTGGGGCCGCTCTGCGGCCCATCGCGGCACAAGGCCGCTCCTACAGGGACCGCGTCAGTCGGCCAGGCCTACCTTCAGCAATGCGCCGTCCTTGTCATCGGTCAGCACATAGATGTAGCCATCCGGCCCAACCCGCACATCGCGGATACGCGCCTTCAAGTCACCGAGCAAACGCTCCTCATGCACCACCTTGTCGCCCTTCAGCTGCAAACGGATCAGCTCCTGTGTCGCCAGTGCACCAATGAACAGGTTGTGGTCCCAGGCCTTGAATGTCGGGCTGTCGTAGAACGCCATGCCGCTGATACCCGGTGACTTCTCCCACACATGGTGTGGGTCGACCATGCCGTCCACATGCTTGCCCTTGGCCTCGGGAATCGGCAGCAGCGAGTAGTTGATGCCATGGGTCGCAATCGGCCAGCCATAGTTCTTGCCGGGCTCGGGGATGTTGATTTCGTCGCCACCGCGCGGGCCGTGCTCGTGGGTCCACAGCTTGCCGGTCCAGGGGTTGAGCGCGGCACCTTGTTGGTTGCGGTGGCCGAACGACCAGATCTCCGGCCGCACGTTGTCCTTGCCGACGAAGGGGTTGTCCTTGGGCACTTCGCCATCCGGCAAAATGCGCACGATCTTGCCTTGCAACTTGTCCAGGTCCTGGGCGGTGGGGCGCTGGTTGTTCTCGCCCAACGCGATGAACAGATAGCCGTCGCGGTCGAACACCAGGCGCGAGCCGAAGTGGTTGCCCACCGACAGCTTGGGCTGCTGGCGGAAGATCACGCTGAAGTTATCCAGCCGCGCGCGGTCTTCGGACAGCTGGCCACGACCGACGGCGGTACCGGCCTTGCCGTCACTGCCCTCCTCGGCGTAGGACAGGTACACGGTACGGTCCTTGTCGAACTCCGGCGACAGCACGACATCCAGCAGGCCGCCCTGGCCCTCGGCCCACACCTTGGGCACGCCGCTGATCGGCGGGCCGACCTTGCCTTCAGCGTTGACCACCCGCAGGTTGCCAGCGCGCTCGGTTACCAGCATGTCCTTGCCGCCCGGCAGAAATGCCAGCGCCCAAGGGTTGCGCAGGCCGTCGGCCAGGGTGCTGACGGTTAACGTGCCTTCTTCGCTGCGAAACTGTTGCTCTGCCGCCGCCTGTGCCAGCAGGGGCATGAGTGCAGCGGCAGTCAGGGTAGCTAGCCAGGTTGCTCTGGGCATGCAGGATTCCTTCCGTATGGGCTCACGGCGCACGCGTGCTGTCGCGGGGCGGCCGGCTCGGTTCCAGGTTTGGGGTTTGTTGCTGCCGACGCAGGTTGTCGCCGTTGCCAATGCCGCGGTTGTCCAGGCTGGGCGTGCGCTGGTACGGGTCGGTGGACGGGCCGCGCACGGGGGGTGTGGCCGGCATACTGCCCTGGCGGCTGTTGGGGTTGGCGCGCTGGATCGGGCTGTTGTAGGGGTTGTTGTTGCCGGCCGCAAGCTGCAAAGGCTGCTGCGGGGCCGCGTGCGCGGGCAGGCACAAAGCCAGGCCGAGGGCCAGGATAGGCAATGTCGGGGTCATGCTTCACCTCCTGTACGAAAATGCCGCGCCTGGTGGGTTTGATAGCCTAAGGCGCGAGGGGTTCGAGACAAAAGTGTGAATTTGGGCGGAGATGATTCCTGATGTTTCAGTATGTGCTCGCGGGGCTGCTTTGCTGTCCATTGCGACGCAAGGCCCTGTAGGAGCAGCCTTGTGCTGCGAATGGGGCCGCAAAGCGGCCCCGGATCACTGACCCTTGTCTACCTTGTGCCGCGCCGCATACAGGCACAACATCTCCATCGCCAAAGTCGCCCCCGCCAGCGCAGTGATATCGGCGTGGTCATAAGCCGGCGCCACCTCCACCAGGTCCATGCCCACCAGGTTGATACCGCGCAGCCCGCCCAGAATCTCCAGCGCCTGCACCGTGCTCAACCCACCACACACCGGCGTACCTGTGCCAGGCGCATAGGCCGGGTCGAGGCAGTCGATGTCGAAGGTCAGGTACACCGGCCGGTCACCTACACGCTGGCGAATTGCCGCAATCACCGCCTCGGTGCCCTGACGGTGCACCTGGCGGGCGTCGAGGATGGCAAAGCCCTGGCTGTCGTCATTGGTGGTGCGCAGGCCGATCTGCACCGAACAGGCAGGGTCAACCAGGCCCTCACGGGCGGCATGCCAGAACATGGTGCCATGGTCGATACGCTTGCCCTCCTCGTCCGGCCAGGTGTCGCTGTGGGCATCGAAGTGGATCAGCGCCAGCGGGCCATGGCGGCGGGCGTGGGCCTTGAGCAGCGGGTAGCTGATGAAGTGGTCGCCACCGAGGGTAAGCATGGCGCAGCCCGCTTCCAGAATATGGGTGGCATGGGCCTCGATGCTGTCCGGCACCGACTGCGGTGTGCCACTGTCGAAGGCGCAGTCGCCATAGTCGATCACGGCCAGGTGGTCGAACGGGTCGAACGCCCACGGCCAGTGCCGGGCCCAGGCCTGCTGCACCGAGGCGGCGCGGATCGCCCGCGGACCGAAACGCGCACCTGGGCGGTTGCTGGTGGCAGTGTCGAACGGCACTCCGCTGACCACCACATCCACACCACGCAAATCGCGGCTGTAGCGTCGGCGGGAGAAACTGGTAATGCCGGCGTAGGTACTTTCTGCGGCAGTGCCATACAGGCTGTCGCGGGTCATCGCCTGGTCGTTGCTTGCTGCTTGCTCCACGGTCGGGCTCCTTGGTTGTTATCAGTCACTGACGGCTGCGGAAGGCCGTCCATAGGCGGTTGCGCTGACGCAGGTCGGCCAGGGCCATGCTGCGGTCGGCGAACAGGCGCTGGCGCACTTCGGCAGGCGGGTAGATGTCCGGGTCATTGCGCACCGCCTCGTCCACCAACGGCGTGGCAGCCTGGTTGGCGTTGGCAAAGAACAGTGTGTTGGTCAGCGCAGCCACCGACTCGGGCTTGAGCATGAATGCGATAAACGCCCGCGCGGCCTCGGGGTGCGGCGCGTCCTTGGGGATGACCAGGTTGTCCTGCCACACCAGCGTGCCTTCACGCGGGATGCGGTAGATCAGCTCGAACGGCTTGCCGGCGCGGCGGGCCTGGTCGGCCGCCATCGCGGCATCGCCGTTGTAGGTCAGCGCCAGGCACACGCTACCGTTGGCCAGGTCGCTGATCTGCCGGCCATTGGCGACGTAGCTGATCGAGGGTTGCAGCTGGCTCAGCAACTGCTGCGCGGCGGCCAGGTCATCCTTGTCCTGGCTGTAAGGGTCCTTGCCGAGGTAGTTCAGGGCCACGCCAATCACTTCCTGCGGCGAATCGGGCATGGCGATGCCACAGTCCTTCAACCGGCTGGCGTATTCGGGCTTGAACAGCAGGTCGAGGCTGTCCAGCGGCACGTCGCCCAGGCGCTGGCGCACCGCCTCCACATTCACCCCAAGGCCCAGCGTACCCCAGGTGTACGGCACGGCATGGCGGTTGCCGGGGTCGGCCTCGGCGAGCTTGGCCAGCAGGTCCTTGTCGAGGTTGCTGTAGCCGGGCATGGCCTGGGGGTCGAGCGCTTGCAGGGCATTGGCCTTCAGCGCCCGGGCCAGCACGGTCGAGGATGGCACCACCACATCGTAACCACTGCCACCGGTGAGTAACTTGGTCTCCAGCACTTCGGTGGTGTCGAAGGTGTCATACCGCACCTTGTAGCCGGTTTCCTGTTCGAAACGCTGAAGGGTTTGCGGGGCGACGTAGTCGGCCCAGCTGTAGAGGTTGACGACCTTTTCTTCGGCCTGCAGCGGCAGGGCCAGAACCAGGGACAACAGGCACAACGATCGACGCATGACGGACACCTCGGCAAATGGGTGGATGCCGCGAGCATGCCAGCCGGGTTACATTGTAGGAATGGCAAGTTTGCAAAGCTGACATTCATCAGGAGCAATGTAATGCTCGGACAAGTGCACGATCCCGACCTGCACCTGCTGCGGCTGTTCGTCACTGTAGTCGAGGCCGGGGGCTTCAGCGCCGCGCAAGGCGTGCTGGGCCTGAGCCAGCCCACCATCAGCCAGCGCATGGCGCAGCTGGAAACACGCCTTGGCTACCGCCTGTGCAGTCGAGGCAAGGGTGGCTTTCACCTGACGGAGAAAGGCGCGTTGCTGTTGGATGCAGCGCGCGGGCTGCTGCTGAACATCGAACAGTTTCGCCAGCAGGCCACCGGCGTTGCCGGGCGGTTGCTGGGGACCGTGCGTATCGGCATGGCAGAAAACCAGGACAAAACCGTGAGCCTGAAACTGGCGGCGGCCATTGCCGCATTCCGCACACGAGAGGAATCAGTGCAGCTGGAGCTGATCAGTGCACCGCCGGCGGAGCTGGAGCGGTTGTTGCTGGAGCAGCGACTGGATAACGCCATCAGCTACTTCTCCGGCAACCAGGCGGCCTTTGATTACCAGCCATTGTTCGAGGAACCGCAACGGCTGTATTGCGGCAAGGGGCATGTGCTGTTCGGCGAATCGGGTGTTGAACTTGAGCGGTTGCTGGAGATGGACCAGGTGCGCCATCCGTACCGGTTTCTCAAAGGCGGTGAGCCGTTCCAGAGCCGGCACAGCATGGCTGTGGCGGAGCAGATCGAGAGCGTGCTGACGTTCATTCTGTCAGGGCGGCATATTGGCTACCTGCCCTGCCATTGCGCCCACGCCTGGGAGGCGGAGGGGTTGTTGTGGGCGCTGAACCCAGGGCTGGATTTTGTGGTGCCGTTTACCCTGGCCAGGCATCGGGCGCAGGTGACGGGTGAAGCGCAACAGGCGTTTGCCGAGGATTTGCTCGCAGCGTTCGCCTGATGCGCTCCTACAAGGGCCGGGCACGCCTTGGAGAAGGGTTAGTAAGCCATGCTCCAGGTCAGGGTGTAGGTGCGCCCGCGCCCTTGGTAGTCATACAGGTACGCCGGGCCGTAGGTCGGCGAATAGAACAGCGTCGCGCGTTGGCCCCAGACCGTGCTGTACTGCTTGTCCAGCAGGTTCTGGATGCCGGCACTGAAGGTGCCGAAGCCGGTGTCCTGGCTACCCAGCAGGTCGAAGGTGGTGTAACCGTCGATCTCGTGGTCGGCATCGTCCTTCAGGCTGAACGCATGGTTGGCTTGCAGCCGCGCACTGCGGCCATCGCCCTTCCAGCCAACAAATGCCGTGGCCTTGGACAAGGATGCATAGCGGGCATCACGCTTGTTCCAGCCGCCGTCGGCAGCCTCTTCCTCGGAGCGGGTCAGGTGCAGGGTACCGCCCGCTTCCCAGCCCGTCTGGAAGTGCCGGGTCAGCGCACCTTCAAAGCCGAAGTCGCGGCTCTTCTGCTCTTCCACGTTGATCGTCAGCGTTTGCGAATCGACGTTGATGATCTTGTCCGACCAGATGTAGTACAGCGCCGCCTGGGCATCCCAGTCCAGGTCGGCATAGCGCCAGCCCAGTTCCACCTGGCGGCTTTTGATGCCGGCCAGCGGGTTGTCGGCCACGCTCAGGCCCGGCTTGCCGTAATACTTGGCAGGGTCTGGCAGGTCGAAACCTTCGCCATAGTTGCTCCATACCTGGTGGCCGTTCTTGAAGTCGTAGATGGCGCCTACGTTGAACAGGTTGACCTGGTAATCGTTGCTGCCACCCGGCACGCCCTTGAAGTCGCTGACGTCGACGTCCATCTGCTGGCGACGGGCACCGCCGGAGAACGTCAGGTTGTCGGTGGCATGCCAGTCCAGCTGGGCGTACACCGACACACCATCGACCCGGTAGCTGGGGTAGCGCGCGGCCTTGCTGTCCTTTTCCATCTCCAGGCCGCCCGACTCGGACGAGGTCAGGGCGTTGAAGGTGGTCTGCTCGGCATTGAAGCGCTCGCGATCCAGGTCGAGGCCATAGGTCAGCTTCAACGTGTCCCACTGTTTGGCGAACAGGCCCTTGAGGCTGGTGACCTCGAAGTTCTGCTGCGAGGCAGCAAAGTACACCCCGCGCGAGCCGGTGGGCGTGGCGCGGTTGTAGTACGGGAACGGGTAGAAGTTGTCGTCTTCCTTGCGGTACGAGGCCTGCAGGTAGAAATCCTGGCCCAGCACATCGCTGTGGTGGTAATTGGCGTTCAGCAACAAGCGCCGAGTACGCGGCTCCAGGTCGGACGAATAGCCGCTGCGCAGCTCAGCGTCTTCCAGGTCGGATGGCGCATTGTAGTTGAGGTTGGGAAAGTAGATCCCCGTGCTGCCGTGGTTGCCCGAATCGTAGTACTGGGCCAGCAGGTCGAGGCTCTGCTGGTCGTTCAACTGCAAGCCCAGGGTGCCGAGCACGTCGATTGTGCGGTTGTATTGCAGGTCGGTCTGGGTGTTGTCGATGAAGATCTGGTCACCGGCACCGTCGTAGAAGGCTTCGTTCTGCTCGCCCGAAATACCCAGCCGGGCATTGACCCGCTCGTTGCCGCCGCTGATCGACTGGGCGAAGCGGGTGGCCAGGTCATCGCTGTTGTTGAACCCGCTGCTGGCGCCAAGCTGGGTCTCGAAGCGCGCCGGGCCGGGTTCGCCCTTCTTGGTGACGATGTTGATGATGCCGCCAGTAGCACCACCGCCGTAGATGGCGCTGGCGCCAGACAGCACTTCGACACGCTCGACGTTGAACGGTGAAATGCTGTCGAACTGGCGCGACAGGCCGCGCGAGCTGTTCTGGCTGACCCCGTCGATCATCACCAGCACGTTGCGCCCGCGCATGTTCTGGCCATAGTTGGTACGCCCTTCCGGCGCCAGGTCGAGGCCGGGTACCAGCTTGCCGATGGCTTCTTTCAGGCTGACGCCGCTGTCGATCTGCTCGCGCAGCTGCTGCTGGTCAACTACCCACACAGTGCCGGGGATTTCGCTGATTGCGGTGCTGGTACGCGAGGCCACGCTGACTTCGATCGGCTTGAGGTTGACCGCCTGTGGCGCTGCCTGGGCCTTGCGCAGGGTCACGGTGCGCGCGTCACTGAAGTGCCAGCTCATGCCGCTGCCGGCCAGCAACTGCTGCAGGGCCTGCTCGACGCTGTAGCTGCCGTGCATGGCCGGGCTGGCAAAGCCTGCTGCATCCCCTGTGGTGTACAGCAAGTGCAGGCCGGCCTGGTCGGCAAAGGTGGTCAGGGCCTGGTCCAGCGGCTGCGCTGGCAGGTCGAGCTGAACCTGGCGAGCCTGCATCTGGGTTTGTTTCGCAGTGGTCGCGGCCGACGCATGCAACGGGCCGACCAGTATGGCCAGGGCGCCACAAGACATCAGGGCATGGTGAAGAGGACCGCGACTGCGGTGCAAGGGCTTGAGCATCAGAGGCACGAATGAGCTTCCTGACAAGTCGTAAATGAGAATGGGTTGCTGATCAGTCCCACTACGACGATCTGGCTTGCAGGAACTTGCAGTGCCAAATGGAAAATATTTTTATTTCTGTGCCGGCCTCTTCGCAGCACAAGGCTGCTCCTACAGGAATCGCACATGCCTGCTGATCAATGAACCACAGCCAACCACGGCAGGTAGGTAACCTTCAGCCCATACCGCTGCTCAAGCGTGCGCAGCAGTGCTTCAGGCTCGTCCAGGTCAAACACCCCGCTCACCTCCATCGCCGCCAGCTTGCTGTCGGACAGCACGATGCGCCCATGCCGGTAACGCTCAAGCTCCATCAGCACCTGGCCCAGCGGCTTGCCGTTGAAGATCAGCTTGCCGCGCTGCCAGGCCATCTGCGCACCGGCATCGGCCGCCACCGCCAGTTCATGTTCGCCGACCTTGGCTTCACCGCGTGCCAACACCACGCGGCCATCGCGACGCACGCTGAAGGTGGCGGCACCACCCTGCACCCGCTCGCCTGCCGTATCGACCACAAACGGCCGCGGATCACCCGTGGCCTCGAACAAGGCCTCACCGGCAGCCAGCACCACACGGCGTTCGTGCTCACTGAACACCACACTCAGCGCACTGGCGCTGTTCAGCGTCACCCGCGTGCCGTCCGCCAGGGTAATCACCTGCCGTTCACCCACAGCGGTGTGGTAGTCCGCCAACAACACCGGTGCCTGCTGCCAACCCGCCACAGCGGCAACCAGCAACACCACGGAGGCCGCCACACCGGCCTGCTTGAGCCAGTCGCGACAATGACGCAGGGCCTGGCCGATATATTTGGCCACCATGCTCTCGGAAACCCCCAGCCGCTGTGCAATCTGCGCCTGGGTCAGGCCTTCGACGCGGTTCAGCAACAACGCCTGGCGGGCATTGTCGGGCAGTTTCAGCAGCGCATCGTCAAGGATTTGCAGGCGCTCACGGGCCAGCAACGTCGCCTCGGGCGCTGGCGCCGGGCAGGTCAGTTCACCGGTCCCGTCACAGTCGTCATGGCTGGCAGCCAGGCGCTGCTCACGGCGCAAGGCATCAATTGCCAGGTTACCGGCCACGCGGAAGATGAAGCTGCGGGCGTGCAGCACCGGCACCGCCTGTTCATCGACTTTCACCAGCTTCAGGTAGGTTTCCTGCGCCACGTCGGCTGCGCGCTGGCGGTCGCTCATGCGCCGCGTCAGGAACTGCAACAGGTCGTCGTAGTGCTCCTGGAAAGTCGCCAGCAGGCCCGACACGGGTGACGTCAGCATGGGTTTGGGCACTGCCAGCAGGATGAGTTATCGGGCGTTAATGAGAAACAGTATCTTTCATCTGCAAGGAGACTTTCAACGCCGACGCGCATTTGCCACACTGACGGTTCGCTCACTCTGGCAAGGTCGCCCGCAATGACTGCCCGCCTGCACCGCTGTAGCCGCCTGTTTCTCGTCCTGCTGATGGCGTATGGCCTGGGTGCCTGCGCACTGTTCCAGCCACGCGACCCGGTCAACATCAGCGTGATCGGCATCGAGCCGCTGCCCGGCCAAGAACTGGAACTGCGCATGGCGGTGAAAATGCGCGTGCAAAACCCTAACGAGTCGCCGATCGACTACAACGGCATTGCCCTGAACCTGGAAGTGAACGGCCAGCCGCTGGCCGCCGGGGTCAGCGACCAGCAGGGGCACATTGGCCGCTATGACGAAGCGGTGATCGTGGTGCCGGTGAGCATCACGGCGTTTTCCTTCCTGCGCCAGGCCTATGGGCTGGGCACGGTGGACTCACTGAAGGGTTTGCCCTACAAGCTGCGCGGCAAGCTGGCGGGCGGATTGCTGGGGACCGTGCGCTTTACTGACGAGGGCAAGCTGGACCTGCCAAAAGGCGCGACCTGGTAAGCACCCGCCAGGGGTATTCAGCGGCTGGCGCTGGCGGCGGCCATCAGCTTGTTGACTTCGCTGCGCACCATGCTGGCGTATTCGGGCGGCGACATGCTCTCCAGTTCGGCGCGCACCCACTCGGCCCATTTACCCTTGCGCCGGGGCTTTTCGGCGATCAGCCGGGCCGCATCGCCCTTGGCCTTGCCCAGGCTGCTCTGCCACATCTCGAACAGCCGCGCCTTCTCTGCCTCGATCTGCGCCCGTTCCTCGAAGCTCATGTTGGCCAGATTGAAACTCATGAAGGTACCTGCAAGTTTGAAAATGGCCGCTATCTTACACCCAGGCAACGCAACATCGGAAAGCCACCGCAACTTTCCCGACGCAGCGGCATCCATTGTTCACACCACCCCATCAACGAGGACGAGTTCATGGCCCGTAAAAACGCCACACTGGCGGACAGCGATCAGATCAAGGACCAGGTATTCAGCGAACTGCAATCGCTGATCGAAGAATCGGAAAAGCTGCTGAACGACAGCGCCGCCCTGGTCGGCGAAGAAGCAGAAACCCTGCGAGCGCAGGTCAGCCTGAAACTGAAACAGGCACGCCAGGCCGCTGGCACTATGCGCGACAAAGCGCAACCGGTGGTGGACGCCACCCAGGACTACATCGGCGGCCACCCTTGGCAGACCGTCGCCATTTCCGCCGGCCTGGGGCTGGTGGTGGGTCTGCTGCTGGGGCGGCGCAACTGAAGCCTGGGCCGCCTGGTGCAAATCAGGCGGCCAGCGCTTGCGGGATACCGCTGTGGAAGCGCAGTTCCTGGTCCGGGGACTGGATCAGTTCCATTTCTGCAGCGCGTACCAGTTCAATCCGGCGGGCGATGTCCGCCTCATCACCGTAGTTGTGCGCCAGTTTCAGGTAGCCCTGGTAATGGCGCGCTTCGCTTTTCAGCAGGCCGTGATAGAAGCGGCCCAATTCTTCGTCCAGGTGCGGCACCAGCGCAGCAAACCGCTCGCAACTGCGTGCCTCGATGAACGCCCCCACCACCAGCGTATCTACCAGCTTGACCGGCTCGTGGGCGCGCACCAGGCGGCGCAGCCCCGAGGCATAGCGGCCCGCCGACACCGGCCGCAGTGGCACGCCACGGCGCTTCATCAGGCGCAGCACCTGTTCGTGGTGCACCAGCTCCTCGCGGGCAAGGCGCGACATCATGTTGATCAGGTCGAGGTGGGTGTTGTACTTGGCCATCAGGCTCAAGGCAGTGCTCGCGGCCTTGAATTCGCAGTTCTTGTGGTCGATCAGCAGGGTTTCCTGGTCGGCGAGCGCCGCTTCGATCCAGGCGTCTGGCGTCGGGCAGCCAAGAAAGGCATCGATTTCGGGGATCAGGGACATAAGCGTGCAACCACACAGGACAGGCAGGGCCGCCGATTATACCGGCGGCGACGGGCGGCGCCAGTGACTATGCTTGTTGATGTACATCAAGCGCCAGCGGGGGACGCGCCGTCTATAGTCAGGCATTGGTCGCCACCTTTGAAGGGAGCTAACACCCATGCAAGCCGTCCGCAGCATCCTTGTCGTCCTCGACCCCGAGCACGCCCACAGCCGGGCGCTGACCCGGGCCAAGCTGATTGCCGGCGTCACTGGCGCACGCCTGCACCTGCTGATGTGCGACAAAAAGCATGACCACACTGCACTGCTTAGCCTGCTGAGTAGCCAGTTGCACGATGACGGGTACGACAACGTCACCCACGAGGAGGCCTGGCGCGACAACCTGCACGACACCATCATCTACGTACAGCAGGCCGAGGGCTGCGAGCTGGTGATCAAGGAACACCGCCCGGACAACCCGCTGAAGAAGGCCCTGCTCACCCCCAGCGACTGGAAGCTGCTGCGTCAATGCCCGTGTGCCGTGCTGATGGTCAAGAGCGAACGGCCGTGGACCGGTGGCAAGATTCTGGCTGCGGTGGACGTGGGCAACCAGGACGACGACCACCGCCGCCTGCATGCGAGCATCATCGACCATGGCTACGCCATCGCCGGGCTGGCCAAGGGCGAACTGCATGTCATCAGTGCGCACCCGTCGCCAATGCTGTCGGCCTCTGACCCGACGTACCAGCTGAGCGAGACGATAGAAAACCGCTACCGCGAAGCGTGCAAGGCGTTCCAGGCTGAATACGGCATCAGCGACGATTGCCTGCATGTGGCTGAAGGGCCGGCGGATGTGCTGATCCCCTTTACCGAGAAGAAGCTTGATGCGGTGGTGACGGTGATCGGCACCGTGTGCCGCACGGGGATTTCCGGGGCGTTGATTGGCAATACTTCGGAGGTGGTGCTGGATGCGCTTGAGGGGGATGTGCTGGTGCTCAAGAGCGAGGAAGCCATCGCCCACCAAGCCGAATTAGCCCGCGGCTGATGCAAGTTCCACAATTGTCGCGGTCCCTGTAGGAGCGGCCTTGTGCCGCGAAAGGGCCGCAAAGCGGCCCCAGCAATTTGTGCATCACAGCTCATATCTGGGGCCGCTTCGCGGCCCTTCGCGACACAAGGCCGCTCCTACAAGGACCGCGCAAATCCGCTACGGCATAGCCTCCAGCACCTTCGGGTCCAGCCCCTCTCCTGCATTGGCCTCGATCCATTCTGCCAGCTGCTGGCGCATGGCCGGCGTCCAGAAGCTTTGCAAATGCTGGCGCACCCCTTGCACCGCCAGCGCACGGTTTGGCTCGCTGTCGAAGTAATGGGCAATCTGGTTGGCCATCTTGACCAGGTTATCGCTGCTCATCGGCGCACCTCGGCTTTCTCCGATGTACGGCGTTCCTTCAGCAGGCGCCGCTGTTCGTCACTGAAATCCTGATAGCGCTTTTGCCACTCCGATGGCTGGAACACTTTCACCACTTCCACTGCCGTCACCTTGTATTCGGGGCAGTTGGTGGCCCAGTCGGAGTTGTCCGTGGTGATCACGTTAGCCCCCGACTCGGGGAAGTGGAACGTGGTGTACACCACCCCCGGCGCTACCCGCGCACTGACCTTGGCACGCAGCACGGTCTGCCCCGCGCGGCTGCCGATGCCCACCCAGTCACCGTCCTGGATGCCGCGGCTTTCGGCGTCGGCCGGGTGGATTTCCAGGCGGTCGGCGTCATGCCAGGCGACGTTGCCGGTACGCCGGGTCTGGGCGCCGACGTTGTACTGGCTGAGGATGCGCCCGGTGGTGAGCAGCAACGGGTAGCGGTTGTTGACCTTTTCGTCGGTGGGCACATAGCCGGTGAGCATGAAGCGGCCCTTGCCACGCACGAACTGGTCGATATGCATGGTCGGCGTGCCATCCGGCGCCGCGTCGTTGCACGGCCACTGCAGGCTGCCATGGCGGTCGATTTCGGCGTAGCTGACGCGGCGGAAGGTCGGCGTCAGGCGGGCAATCTCGTCCATGATCTCGGACGGGTGGCGGTAGTTCATCGGGTAGCCCAAGGCGTTGGCCAAGGCTACGGTCCCTTCCCAGTCAGCCTTGCCGGCCAGCGGCTCCATCACCTTGCGCACCCGCGAAATGCGCCGCTCGGCGTTGGTGAAGGTGCCGTCCTTTTCCAGGAACGAGCTGCCCGGCAGGAACACATGGGCGAATTTGGCCGTTTCGTTGAGGAAGATGTCCTGCACCACCACACATTCCATGGCGCGCAAGGCCGCCGTGACGTGCTGCGTGTTGGGGTCGCTCTGGGCGATATCCTCGCCCTGGCAGTAAAGGGCCTTGAAGCTGCCGTCCAGCGCTGCCTCGAACATGTTGGGGATGCGCAGGCCCGGGTCGGGCTGCAAGGTCACGCCCCAGGCGCGCTCGAACTCGGCGCGCACGCCCTCGTTGGAAATATGCCGATAGCCGGGCAGCTCGTGGGGGAACGAGCCCATGTCGCACGAACCCTGCACGTTGTTCTGCCCACGCAGCGGGTTCACCCCTACCCCTTCACGGCCGATATTGCCGGTGGCCATGGCCAGGTTGGCGATCCCCATCACCGCAGTGCTGCCCTGGCTGTGCTCCGTCACGCCCAGGCCGTAGTAGACGGCCGCGTTGCCACCGGTGGCATACAGGCGCGCCGCGGCGCGGATCTGCTCGGCGGGTACGCCACACACCGGGCCCAGCACCTCGGGGGCGTTGTCTGCCTGGCTGACGAAGTCGCGCCAGCGGGCAAAGTCTTCGGTTTCGCAGCGGGCATCGATGAAACGCTGGGCCAGCAGGCCCTCGGTGACGATCACGTGGGCCAAGGCATTGAGCATGGCCACGTTGGTACCCGGGCGCAGTTGCAGGTGAAACTCGGCGCGGGCGTGCGGCGAGTCGACCAGGTCGATGCGCCGTGGGTCGATCACGATCAGCCGCGCCCCCTGGCGCAGGCGGCGCTTGAGCTGCGAGCCGAACACCGGGTGAGCGTCGGTGGGGTTGGCGCCAATCACCAGCACCACGTCTGCCTGCATCACCGAATCGAAGCTTTGCGTGCCGGCCGACTCACCCAGGGTCTGCTTGAGGCCATAGCCGGTGGGCGAGTGGCACACCCGCGCGCAGGTATCGACGTTGTTGTTGCCAAACGCCGTACGCACCAGTTTTTGCACCAGATAGGCTTCTTCGTTGGTGCAGCGGCTGGAGGTAATGCCACCGATGGAATCGCGCCCGTACTTGAGCTGAATGCGGCGGAACTCGCTAGCAGCGTAGGTTACCGCTTCGTCCCAGCTCACTTCCTGCCACGGGTCTTCCAGGCGCTTGCGGATCATCGGCTTGGTGATGCGATCCGGGTGGGTGGCATAGCCCCAGGCAAAGCGGCCCTTGACGCAGGCGTGGCCGTGGTTGGCGCCACCGTTCTTGTCCGGGACCATGCGCACCAGCTGGTCGCCTTTCATTTCGGCGCGGAACGAACAACCGACGCCGCAGTAGGCGCAGGTGGTGATCACCGAACGCTCAGGCTGACCAAGCTGCACCAGGCTCTTTTCCGTCAGCGTCGCGGTTGGGCAGGCCTGTACGCAGGCGCCGCACGACACGCATTCGGAGGCGAGGAAGTTATCGCCACCCGCTGCCGCCACCCGCGACTCGAAACCGCGGCCGGTGATGGTCAGGGCGAAGGTGCCCTGGATGTCTTCGCAGGCGCGCACGCAGCGGCTGCAGACGATGCACTTGCTGGGCTCGTAATCGAAATACGGGTTGGATACGTCCTTTTTCTCGGCCAGGTGGTTGGCGCCGTCGTAGCCGTAGCGCACCTCGCGCAGGCCCACCTGGCCGGCCACGGTCTGCAGCTCGCAGTTGCCGTTGGCCGAGCACGTCAGGCAGTCCAGCGGGTGGTCGGAAATGTACAACTCCATCACGTTGCGGCGCAGGCCGGCCAGGCGTGGCGTTTCGGTACGCACCACCATGCCTTCGCTGACCGGCGTGGTGCAGGACGCCGGGTAACCGCGCATGCCGTCGATTTCCACCATGCACATGCGGCATGAGCCGAAGGCTTCGAGGCTGTCGGTGGCACACAGTTTGGGGATGCTGGTGCCGAGCATGGCCGCAGCGCGCATTACCGAGGTGCCGGCAGGTACGCTGATCGGGCGGCCATCGATGCTCAGGCTGACCTGCACTTCGCTGTCACGGGCCGGGGTGCCGAAGTCGCTACTTCTATCAGAAGCGGGGTCGAAGAAATTGATCACTGCGCAGCCTCCGTGGTGGTCAGCCCAAAATCGGCGGGGAAGTACTTGAGGGCGCTGGCCACCGGGTAGGCAGTCATGCCGCCCATGGCGCACAGCGAGCCGTACTGCATGGTGTCGCAGAGGTCGCGCAGCAACAGGGCCTGGTCGTGGCGTTCGGTGAAATCAGTCGTTGCGATCAACCGGTCGACCACCTCCATGCCACGGGTGGAGCCGATGCGGCATGGGGTGCACTTGCCGCAGGATTCTTCGGCGCAGAACTGCAGGGCGAAGCGCGCCATGCTGGCCATGTTCAGGGTATCGTCGGCCACCACCACACCGCCGTGGCCGAGCATCGCGCCCATGGCGGCGAAGGCTTCATAGTCCAGCGGGGTGTCGAAGTGGCTGGGGGGTACCCAGGCGCCGAGCGGGCCGCCGACCTGCGCAGCCTTCAGCGGCCGGCCACTGGCCGTCCCGCCGCCGTAGCCCTCCACCAGCTCGCGCAGGGTCAGGCCGAACGCACGCTCCACCAGGCCGCCCTGGCGGATATTGCCAGCCAGCTGGAAAGGCATGGTGCCCAGCGACCGGCCCATGCCGAAATCGCGATAGAACGCTGCCCCCTTGGCGAGGATGATGGGCACTGAAGCCAGGGTGAGCACGTTGTGCACCAGTGTGGGCAGGCCGAACAGGCCTTGCAGCGCGGGCAGTGGCGGCTTGGCACGGACAATGCCACGCTTGCCCTCGATGGATTCGAGCAGCGCAGTTTCTTCGCCGCAGATGTAGGCGCCGGCACCCACCCGTACTTCCAGGTCGAACGCCTGGCCGCTGCCGGCTACGTCGGTGCCGAGGTAGCCGGCATCACGGGCGATGGCGAAGGCCTGGTCCAGCACGCGAATGGCATCCGGGTATTCCGAGCGCACATAGATGTAGCCCTTGTCGGCCCCCACGGCGAGGCCGGCAATGATCATGCCCTCGATCAGCAGGAAGGGGTCGCCTTCCATCAGCATACGGTCGGCGAAGGTGCCGGAGTCGCCCTCGTCGGCGTTGCACACCACGTACTTCTGCCCAGCCCCGGCGTCGCGCACGGTGCGCCACTTGATGCCGGCCGGGAACGCCGCACCGCCACGGCCACGCAGGCCGGAGTCGAGCACGGCCGCGACCACTTCGGCACCGTTCAGGGCCACGGCCGCTTCAAGGCCGGCGAAGCCACCATGGGCGCGATAGTCGTCCAGCGATAATGGGCGGGAAATGCCGGCGCGGGCGAATAGCAACCGCTGCTGGGTTTTCAGGTAAGGGATTTCTTCGACCAGCCCCAACGCCAGCGAGTGGCCACCTGGCTCACCGGCCAGGGCGTCGAGCAATGCCGGCACGTCTTGTGGGGTAACCGGGCCGAAGCCCAGGCGCCCTTGCGCACTCTCGCACTCGATCAGCGGCTCCAGCCAGTACAGCCCGCGAGAGCTGGTGCGCTGGATATCCAGCGGCAACTGGCGGCGCTCGGCCTCGCGCTGCAAGGCCTCGGCAACCTGGTCGCTCCCCACGGCACGGGCCACCGAATCGCACGGGATGTAGAGCTTCAGCATGCGGCGTCCTCCCGGCAAGCGTTTACCAATGCACGCAGGCGCTCAGGGGTAAGCCGCGCATGCACCTGGCCGTCCAGTTCCAGGGCCGGCGAGCAGGCGCAGGCCCCCAGGCAGTACACCGGGCGCAGGCTGATGGCACCGTCGGCGCTGGTGCCATGGTCGTCCAGCGCCAGCTGATCGCGCAGTTGCGCGGCCAGGGCCTCGGCGCCACGGCTCTGGCACGACTCGGCGCGGCACAGGCGCAAGGTGTGGCGCGCCGGTGGCGATGTACGAAAGTCGTGGTAGAAGCTGATCACCCCGCGCACTTCAGCCAGGCTGAGGTTCAGGGCATGGGCAATTTCGGGTACAGCAGCATCGGGGATGAAACCGATGTCGTGCTGGATGGCATGCAGGATAGGCAACAAGGCACCAGGGGCGTCCTTGTCGCGAGCCAGAATGCGCTGGATCACGGGCAGGTGGAGCAATTCATCAGGCATACAGCGGACCTCGGCATCACGGACCCCGCCTGAATTGTTGTGGGGGCAGGTATCCGGCGTGTTCTGCTGCGGCGCGTCGGCCACGTCACGGTTGCGCGGCGCTGACGGCCTCCTTGCCCACGGCCGCGCATCTGCGCACGCTGGTCCGAAGGCATCCTGCAAGCATGGCACTTGTGGCGCCAGGGGGTTGCGTGCGAACGACCAGGCGCATCCTGAAACCGACGCCAAGTGCACGCCCCCTGCACGGTAGGCGAGGTTTCAGGGCAGTGGCCAGCCCGCCATCCTGGTAACAGTGGCACAGGTCGCAGCCATCGGCACCCAGCAAACGCAACTCACCTTCACAGACCACCCGATCCTCGCCATCGATCAAGGCGCGCCCTTGCCCTCCACCGCCTTGGCCGTCTCGATCAACTTGTCGAACTTGCGGTTCACCTGGGCAAACTTCTCGTCGCTTTTGGCCCGCGCCTTGATGTTGTCTTCCGAACTGGCCTTGTCGGCAATGGTCACCACCGTCCTGTCCCAGTTCCTGGACACCCAGTAAACCAGTTCGCCATCTGCGGAAAACGCTTCCAGCCGGCCACCGGTATCCGGTACAGGCTTCGCATCCCTGGTCATTGGCAGCAGTTGCTGCACCCGCGCTTCATCGGTGGTGTCCAAACGCACCTGAACCTGGCGCAGCTGGTCTGCCTCGTTGAACGCCGCCTGGACCTGCGAGATGGGAATACCGCCCAGGTTGAGGTCCCCCTTAGGGCCGGCGCCCTTGTAGAACTCGGTCGGTACCTGATAGTGATAGCCCGTGAAATGCTCAACCTCGCCAAACTGCTGCTGCAGAATGGCCAGCACCTGGCGCTTGGGCATGCCGAGGGTGAACTGGCCGATTTCAAGTGCTGACCAGGCTTGCAGGGGGAACATCGCGCAGGCGAACAGGAGCGGTAAGGTCCGTTTCATAGGGGTATCTTCCTTGAAGTAAGCCCGGCAACCTAACCCCTGCACGACAATCCGACAATACTGGCAGGGTGCCAAGCCACCCTGCCTCCAGGCCTCAGGCCACTGCCTTGTTTACGCTGCGCCCAGCTTCCAGCTCACGGACCAGCGGTAATACGTGCTCGCCGAAGTACGCCACTTCCTCCTGGAAATGCAGGAAGCCGGACAGAATCAGGTCCACCCCGACTGCCTTCAGCGCAACGATGCGCTCGGCAATTTGCTCAGGCGTGCCGATCAGGTTGGTCTTGAAGCCATCGTTGTACTGCACCAGGTCCTCGAAGCTGGATTTCGCCCAGTTGCCCTCGCCCTCCGGGCTGGCTGCCCCGGCATGCTTTACCTCGTGGCCGAACGCCCGCACCGCCTCGGGGTTGGCCTTGTCGATGATTTCCTGCAACACCGCCCGCGCCTCTTCCTCTGTGTCGCGGGCAATGATGAAGGCGTTTACCCCAACCTTGACCGAGTGGCCGTTGGCTGCGGCCTTGGCGCGTATGTCATCGACCTGGGCCTTGATCCCTTCCACGCTATTGCCGTTGGTGAAGTACCAGTCCGACACCCGCGCGGCCATGTCCCGCGCCGCACGCGAACTGCCGCCCTGGAAGATCTCGGGGTGCGGTTGCTGCAGCGGCTTGGGCTTGAGGTTGTAGTTACGGAAGCGATAGAAGTCGCCGTTGAAGGTGAAGTTGTCTTGCGTCCAGATGCCCTTGAGCGCGCGGATGAACTCCTCGGAACGGCGATAGCGTTCGTCGTGGTCCAGCCACGGCTCACCAATGGCGTGGAACTCGCCCTTGAACCAGCCCGAGACCACGTTGATGGCGATGCGGCCATTGGTGAACTGGTCGATGCTGGCCAACTGCTTGGCCGCCAGCGCCGGGTTCCACGGCCCTGGCAGGATGGCGGCGATGACCTTGAGCTTTTCCGTGGCAGCCAGCAGCGCGTGGCTGATGGTGACCGACTCATGCTGGTTGTCGGCACCATAGCCGGCGGTGAAGCGGATTTGCGACAGGGCGTAGTCGAAGCCGGCTTTTTCAGCGATTTGCGCAAGCTTGCGGTTGTAGTCGATGTCCCAGCTGGTGCGTTGCTCGATGGTGCTGACCACCAGGCCACCGCTGACGTTGGGGACCCAGTAGGCGAACTTGAGTGGGGCGTGGCTCATGGGGAAGCTCCTTGAGAATCCTTGGGGTTCAAGGAGGCATGAGCAGCAAGCGTGCCAACGGCTGGATTGCTTTACTTTCAACGGGTTAATGGAATTAGTCGGCGATGTTGACTGCATGTGATCAAACACGCTGTCGGATCACTGTTGCCTGCGCAACATCGCCGCTTGCGACTAGCTCAGCGGTTTTTTGCGCATGCCGATGTGAGCGTCATCCATCAGGGCCTTGATCGCAATCAAACCCTGACTACAAAGCCAACCGCGCCAGCCGCTGCAGGGCCAGAATCACTTCCTCGTCCCGCTCTTCCAGTACATCCGCCTGGATAAGAGCGATTACAGCCTTCAACAACTCGGTCTGGTTCACACCTGTTCGTTGTTGCAGCGCAAGCATGTCCTGCGCCATGTGCGGGTTGACCTTCATCGACAACCGTCGAGTAGCACTGGAACGCGCGAGCCCACGCTGCTCTCGCTGTTCATCCAGGGCCTGGACGAATGTTTGATGCGCAGCCTGCAATTGCCCACCCTGCTGCACCTGCGCCAGTTGCTGAAAATAGTACGCAAGAAATAACTTGCGCAGATTGGCGCCCGCCTCGCGACTGACCGCATGCATAGCCGCATCCAGCACATCCAGGTAGACCGCTGGTAAACGTGCCTCGATAGACTTGAGCTGCTGGTTGCGCGCCTCGTGAATGGCTGGTGTGGATTGCGGTGGAAGCGCGACCACGCCATCGCAACGGGTACACACGCCCACCAATATGTCCCTGGCCACACCCTTGCCATCGCTGAACGGTACATCCCGGCGGGCATAGCGAGTGGTCACCACTGCCTGGCAGTGCTCGCACAGTGCTTTTCCGCTATCCCCTTCGAACAGAATCTTCATGATCTGGGTACTCACTGGTGAACGCTTATGAACCAGGTGTCTGGTTCGATAAAAAAGAACTTGATGTACCAGCCATCCCGTTTGAGCAGATGCACCTCTACGGCAGCGACAGCGTGGTGAGGGCTGCTTGCGTGGTGAATGCCCCGGCATGAGCGCACGACTTCGACAACCGCTCGGGCTGACACCTCCCCTGTAGCCAACAGGTTCTTTATATCGATATCCCCGCGCGAAACGTGTTGGTACTCCCCTGATTCGAGCGCCGCTATCACTGCGCGCTGGGCCTCCCTGAAACCGGTTTTCATAGCTCATCCCTGCAATTACGAAAATCATCGTACAAAATCCGGATCAAATCTAGCGCTTGCGAAGCCAAAGCGACCAGCGGTTCCCACCCGATTCGAGCGTTGACCCGGAACACGCATGAACTATGGCCCTGCCAGCCGCAAGACGGCGCAGGGCAATGTAACCAACGCTTTCAAGGCTGCTCGCGGCAGCCGCTTGAAACCTCCGTGAGCACCGGCTGGCTGCTGCCATCCACCTAGGCCGTGTTTCGCGAGATGTGAAGAAGCATGAAACATTGTTTATCAATAAATTTTCTCATTTGATGTAGCTTCTCATTCGCACGAAATCTGTAACCCTTTTACCAGTCCCCCGCCTCAGGAATTCCCCGTGAAACGTCATCTCCCTGCCCGCCTCTTGCTGGTCGGCGCATGCAGCGCCATGCCTGTCGTTCATGCCGCCGACAACCTCACCCTGCCCGCGACCCAGATCGACAGCACGAGCGAAGTGGTGGATGGCGTGAGCCAGGGCTACGAGGGCAGGGCCTCATCCAGCACCACCAAACTGGGCCTGACCGACAAGCAGACCCCGCAGGGCGTGACAACCATCACCCGCCAGGCGCTGGACGATTTCAAGATCACCGGTATCAAGAACGCACTGCGCGCAGCACCGTCGGTAACCGTCGAGCAAACCGAAACCGACCGTACCGAATTCACCTCGCGCGGTTTCGACATCAATACCTTCGAATACGACGGTACGGGCATGCCCTTCGTAAGCAGCACGCTGGTAGGTGATCAGGACCTGGCCGAGTACGAGCAGATCGACGTGTTGCACGGCGCCAATGGCTTGATGAGTGGTGCCGGCAACCCGTCGGCCACGGTCAACTTCGTGCGTAAACGCCCGACAGATACCTTCCAGGCGCAGGTCGACACCAGCGTCGGCTCGTGGGACAGCCGCCGTATCGACGTCGATGTTGCAGGCCCGCTGACCGACAGCGGCAATGTGCGCGGCCGGTTCATCTACTCCCACGACAAGGGCAACTCATGGATGGACCGCTACAGCCACGAGCGCAACGTTGCTGCCGGCCTGCTGGCGTTCGATGTGTCCGACGCCGACACCGTGACTGTGGGCTTCTCCCAGCACAACAGTGATTCCAACGGCAGCACCTGGGGCAACCTGCCACTGGTGGACAACGACGGCAATGCCATCCACTACAGCGGGCGCAGCAACAGCATCGGCCAGCCGTGGACCTACTGGAACCTGCACACCCAGCGGGCCTTCGTCGAGCTTAAGCATGATTTCGGCAATGACTGGAACGCCACGCTCACGGCCACCGGGCAGCAGGAAAAGCAGAACACCAACATGCTCTATGTCGGTGGCGTCTCCGGTGATGTTGCCGACGCGTATGCCAACCACACCCGCAGCGAGGCCCACCAGTTGCTGGGCGAGGCCAAGGTGCAAGGCCCGTTCAGCCTGTTCGGTCGCGAGCACCAGCTGACCTTCGGTGCCGCGTACGGGCGCACGCATCGAAAAGGCCAGGAGTATGACGAAGACCTGGAGCATGGCAGTTTCTTCAACACGTCGTTCTCGGGCATCCTGGCGGGCAATACGCCGATGCCCTCGTTTGGCGTCACCAGTGACGACCTGGCGCAGAACTTCAAGGACACGCAAAAAAGCGTATTCGCCGGTGCGCGCTTCAGCCTGGCCGATAACCTGCACTGGATAGCCGGTGCACGCATGCTCAGCGCCGACGGCAAGGGCGAGAGCTACGGTTCAGAACACTCCACGCGCGCCCACGGCAAAGTCACGCCCTACACCGGCCTGGTCTACGACCTGAACGAGGCATGGAGCATCTACGGCAGCTGGACCAAGATCTACAACCCGCAATACAACGTGGTCGGTACCGACGGCAAGCTGCTCGACCCACTGGAAGGCAAGAGCATGGAAATGGGCGTAAAAGGCAGCGTGATGGACCAGCGGCTGCACCTGACCGCTGCGCTGTTCAAGACCGAGCAGCGCAACGTGGCCGTGGATGCCGGATTCGACGGGGTTCAGGAGGTTTACACTCCGGGCGACTTCAAGAGCCACGGCGTAGAGCTGCAGGCGTCCGGCGAAGTGGCGCCAGGCCTCGACCTGCTCGCCGGCTACACCTATGTACGTATTGACGATGACAACGGCGAGCGTGCGCGCAAATATGTGCCGGCCCACAGCTTGCGCGGCATGGTCACTTACCGCTTGCCGACCCTGCCACAGATGAAGGTTGGCGCCCGTGTCAGCTGGCAGACCGGCGTCGAGAACGACACCAACAGCGCCATCCACCAGAACGCCTACGGTCTGGTTGACCTGATGACCAGCTACGACATTGACAGCAACTGGAGCACGTCGCTGAACCTGAACAACGTCACCGACCGCAAATACCTCCTGTCGCTGTACAACAACGCGACAACCGCCAGCTATGGTGCGCCCCGCAACCTGACGGCTTCGGTGACCTGGAAGTATTGACCCCGCCCGTGTGTAGCGGCGCACTGTACGGCACCCAGTGATGGCCCTGGCGCCATTCAGGTAAGCTCAGCCCCTGCAATGCAACCCTCAAGGACGGTGCCCATGCATTCACTGACTGACGAGCAGGTACTGGCGATCATCCGCGAGAACCCGGTAAACCGGGCACTTCTGGCGCTGCTGGCAACGCTGGAGATCCCCCACTGCATGCTGGTGGCAGGCGCCCTGTTCCAGACCTTCTGGAACCACCGCGCAGGGCTGCCTGCCGGCTGGGGTATCAAGGACTATGACATCGCCTATTTCGACGCCGACGTGTCCTGGGAGGCAGAGGACCGGGTTATCACCAGGGTGCAGCAGGCCTGCGCGCACTTGGGCGTCAACGTGGAAGTGCGCAACCAGGCCCGCGTCCACCTGTGGTACCAGGGGAAATTCGGCGGTGCTTACTCGCCATTGCTCAAGGTCACGGATGGCATCGACCGCTACCTGATCCGCTCGACCTGCCTTGGGGTTGATGTGTGCACGGGCACGTTGTACAGCACCCATGGCCTGGATGACCTGCAGCACGATCTGCTGAACATGAACGAGCTGAACCCACGGCCAGGCTTGTTCAGGGAGAAAGCCGCCAGCTACCGGGAGCGTTGGCCATGGCTTGTCTTGGTCGAGTGACCAGGATGCTCATGCTAGTGCCCGGTTTTCGACCCGCCGAACCAGTCACTGCGTGTCATCTCCCATACCTCGACCTGCATTGGCCCAGAAACAAAATATCCATCACGGGTACTCACCCTACGCATGCCTTCATGCTCTGAAACCTTGCGCGAGGCATGGTTGGCAACGGCTTTGGGAACCTGCATGAGCGGGCGTGACAACGCCTCGAACCAATAGGCGTTGATGACCCTGCAGGCTTCGCGCATGTAGCCCATGCCCCACCACTGCGGCGCAAGCCAGAAGCCTCTGTTGTTTCCAGGCTGCTCATGCAAACTGATGCTGCCAATGGTGCAGTCAGCCTCGTTGCGCAGGCGGATCATCCAGTGCCATTCACGGCCCGCAGCCATGGCAGGCAGGGCGATATCCCGCACATAGACCAGCGCACCGTCTTCCGGATATGGCCATGGGACGCGACGATCGAGGTAGCGGACAACTTCCCATTGCGGGAACAATTTCTGGATTACAGGTGCATCCTCCAGCCGCAGGGGCGTGAGTACAAGGCGATCGGTATACAGCGTCGGCAGGCAATCCATGGCATTCGTTCCTGGGCATCCTTGTGGAAGCGTCTGATAGTCTGCGATGGGTCGTTTCTTGTCGAGCGGGCCAACAGCTTACCTTATGTGAACTGCATCCAAACGCCTCTCAGCTGAACACCCAGAGCACGCGGGTGGGCTTGTCGGTGAGGTTGGCGTAGCGAAAACTGGCGTGGGGTTGCAGCTGAAAACTGTCACTGGCCCTCAGCGTGACCGGCTCACCGCCACCCAGCCACACAGTCAGCTCCCCTTCGAGCACGAAGCAGCCCTGCTCCGAGCTGTCGTCCAGGTACTCCTCGCCACTGCTCGCCCCTGGCTCCAGGTGGCTATCGAGCATGGAGAACGCGCCCGTTATCGTAGGGGATGCCAGCACATCGGTGATGCCACCGGCCAGGTGAAGCGTGCGCCGCTCGTGAGGGCGGGTGACCCAGTCGAGCTCGCGGGGCTTGTCCAGTTTGTAAAAGTAGGCGGTCGAGACGCCGAGCTCTTCGCTGATGGCTGTGAGGTCGGCCACGGTCGGGCGCGACACGCCCCGTTCGACCTGGGACAGAAAGCCCACCGAACGGCCAATACGCTGAGCCAGCTCGCCCAGCGTCAGGCCTTTGAACTTGCGCAGGTCGCGAATCAGTACTGCCAGGCCTTCGATTTCTTCGTGCACTTTCATAGTTGAATCGCGACTTTCAGACGGGAAAATAATGCCTTGAAAAGTACAGGATTCATCTCACAAAGCAAATTGTGGCTGTGAGGCAAGCAATCCGGGGCCGCCTTGCGGCCCATCGCCGGCAAGCCGGGCTCCCACAAGTACGGTGCCAACCTCAAGCATTGCGCTGGCCCTGTGGGAGCGGGTTCACCCGCGAAGAATCCAACCCGGTGTTCACGGCTAAAGCCCACACAGGTACAGCGCATGTATCAAGAACAGCGCGGCCCCTGTGGGAGCTGGCTTGCCGGCGATGGGCTGCGCAGCAGCCCCGGTGTCTTCAGCGGACAGCTTCGTAGGTCAGGTCCAGGCACTTGCGGGCTTTTTCAACCAGTTCGTCGATCTCCTCGATGCTGATCACCAGCGGCGGCGCGATGATCATGGTGTCGCCCACGGCGCGCATGATCAGGCCGTTGTCGAAGCAGTGCTGGCGGCAGATCATGCCGACACCTTTGCCTTCGTACCTGGCGCGGGTGGCCTTGTCTTTCACCAGCTCGATTGCGCCGAGCATGCCCAGGCCGCGCACTTCGCCTACCAGCGGGTGGTCAGCCAGTTCGCGCAGGCGTTGTTGCAGATAAGGCGCGGTTTTATCGTGCACCTGCTGGATGATCTGCTCATCACGCAGGATGCGCAGGTTCTCCAGGCCCACCGCAGCCGCCACCGGGTGGCCAGAATAGGTGAAGCCGTGGTTGAAGTCGCCGCCTTCGCTGATGACCTTGGCCACTTCGTCACGCACGATCACCCCGCCCATGGGGATGTAACCAGAGGTCAGGCCCTTGGCAATGGTCATCAGGTCGGGCTTGAGGTCGTAGTAGTCGGTACCGAACCACTCACCGGTGCGGCCAAAACCGCAAATCACTTCGTCGGCAACGAACAGGATGTCGTACCTGGCCAGGATTTCCTTCACCTTCGGCCAGTAGGTTTGCGGTGGAATGATCACACCACCGGCGCCCTGGATCGGCTCGGCGATGAAGGCGGCAACGTTGTCCACGCCAACTTCGAGGATTTTCTTCTCCAACTGCTCGGCCGCCCACACGCCGAAGTCGGCCTCGGTCATGTCGCCGCCTTCGCCGAACCAATATGGCTGCGGGATGTGCACGATATCCGGAATCACCCCGCCCTGCTGGTGCATGCCGCTCATGCCACCCAATGCTGCCCCCGCCACAGTCGAGCCGTGGTAGCCGTTGATGCGGCCAATGATGACGTTCTTGTTCTTCTTGCCCTTCAGCGCCCAGTAATGGCGCACCATGCGCAGCACGGTGTCGTTGCCTTCGGAACCGGAGCCGGTGAAGAACACATGGTTCATGCCTTGCGGCGCCACATCGGCGATTGCCTTGGCCAGCTCCAGCGCAGGCGGGTGCGCGGTCTGGAAGAACAGGTTGTAGTAAGGCAGCTGCTTCATCTGCTGGCTGGCAACCTCGGCCAGCTCATCGCGACCGTAGCCCACCGCCACGCACCACAGGCCCGCCATGCCATCAAGAATCTTGTTGCCCTCGCTGTCCCACAGGTACACGCCCTTGGCCGAGGTGATGATGCGCGGGCCTTTCTCGGCCAGTTGTTTGACATCGCTGAACGGGGCCAGGTGGTGGTCGCGGCTCATCGATTGCCAGGCAAGGGTCTGCGAATTCTTTTCACTCATTGACTTCTACTCCATCAAGTTGCGCAGCCAGGCTGCGCGGGTACTTTGATAATTGGGAACGGTGGGTGTTCAGGCCGACAGCAACAGCCTCTGGCGCAATACCGAGCGATGCCGGCAGGCCTTCCCAAACGACTGGAAGATGGTCAGGTAATGCGGGTTGTCCATGACCTGGAACTCGGGGTGCCATTGCACGGCCAGGGCAAACCCCTTGCCGTTCTCGACCGAAATCGCTTCCACCAGGCCATCGGGTGCCAGCGCTTCCACCCGTAGCCCCGGGGCCAGTACATCGATGCCCTGGCCATGGATGGAGTTGACGTCGAAGACCGCCGGCAAGCCCATGCGGTCGAGCAGGCCGCCGGGCTCTACATGCATGGTGTGGCGTGGCCCATACTGCTTGTCGATGGGCTCACCCTTGCCTTCGCGGTGGTCCATGAACACACCGGTCTCGTGGACCTTCTGGTGCAGGGTGCCGCCAAGTGCCACGTTCATTTCCTGGAAGCCACGGCAAATGCCGAGCACCGGCACGCCGGCGGCGATGGCCGCACGCATCAGCGGCAACGTGGTGGCATCACGCAGCGGGTCGTGATGAGTGCCCGCTGCACTGGCCGCGCCGTTGTAGTGGAACGGCTCGATGTTGGACGGCGAACCTGTGAAGATCAGCCCATCCACCACGTCGAGAATATCGGCGCTGTCCATCAGTTCACCGAGGCTGGGAATCACGATGGGCAGCCCACACGCTGCCTTGGCTGCCGCGCGTGCGTACTTCTCGCTGATGGTCTGGGTTGCATGCAGCTCGATCATGCTGGTGCATGCGGTAATGCCGATAACGGGCACACGTGGCATATCTTCCTCCGGCAAATCCATATTGCGCGTTGTGTTGAAAGGGAGGGTGCAGCGTCGCTGTTCGACCTTCGGCACCTACAGGAACCAGCGGTATTCGCGGGCATCGATATGGCGCATGAAGTCCAGTTGCTCCTGGTATTTGTTTTCGCAATAGACCATCACGAACTCACTGCCCAGGCCTTCGTTGACCACCGGGTGGTGACGCATGGCGGCCAGGGCGCTGAGGGCATCCTTGGGGAAATCGATGCCGCTCTGACGGTTTTCGTTCAGCGGGGCGATGGGCTCGACGCCGCGGTCCAGGCCATGCTCCATGCCGGTCAGGATGGCCGCCAACACCAGGTACGGGTTGGCATCGGCACCGGCGATGCGGTGTTCGATGCGCAGGTTGCGCGGGTCGGACTCGGGGATGCGAATGCACGCATCACGGTCTTCGAAGCCCCAGCTGGCCTTGCTCGCCGCGTTCACCATGGCGCCGTAGCGGCGGTAAGCATTGTGGTTGGGGGCGAAGATCGGCATGCAGTGCGGCAGCAGCTCCAGGCACCCCGCCACCGCATGGCGCAGCTTGCGCTGTTCAGCGCCGGCCAGGATGTTGTTGCCGGCAGCGTCATACAGGCTGACGTGCACATGCATGCCGCTGCCCGGCGCGTCCAGGTACGGCTTGCTCATGAAGCTGGCACGGTAGCCGTGCTTCATGGCGATACCGCGGGTACTGCGGCAGAACAGCGCCGACCAATCCGCCGCGCTCAGGGCATCGTCGCTGTGGGAGAAGTTGATCTCGAACTGGCCAGGGCCCAGTTCTGCGGTGATGACGTTTGCCGGCACGCCCTGCTCATTGGCGCCATCGACCATCTCGTGCAGCACCGACGAGAAGCGTGAAAGCCGCTCGATGTGCATGTTCGGCTGGTCGTCCTCGTCCCCGGTCGCCGTGTCCCGCGGGTACTGTGGCAGGCCGTTGTCGAGCTTGCGGTCGAACAGGTAGAACTCCAGCTCGAAAGCCACCACCGGGCGTATGCCGCGTTTGGCCAGGCGCTGAATCACGCGGGCCAACACTTCACGGGGCTCGAACTCGATAGGCTTGGCAGTGCCGTCGGAGGTGATGAGCATCTGGGCAATCACTTCCTTTTCCCAGCGCACCGGCTTCAGGGTACCCGGCACCAGGCGCCGGGCAGCATCCGGATCGCCGTCGGCAAAGCAGTAATCGCCAATCGGGTAAAGGCCACCCTGGGTACCCAACAACACGCAGTTCTGCGGCAGCTTCAGCGGCGCGCCGGCTGCGACTTTCTCCAGCATGTCCATGGGGTAGCGCTTGCCGTAGAAGTGCCCGGGGATATCCAGCGCAATCAGGTCGACATAACGAATTTCTGGGTGCTCCGCTCGGAACGAGCGCACTTCAGCCAGCAGATCCGCAAAGATGACACTCATCTTCTTATCCTTGTGAGGTGAACGAATTCAATTGAAGACCCAGAGCACGCGGGTGGGTTTTGCCGTCAGGTTGGCGTAACGGAACTGCGCGTGGGGTTGCACCTGGAAGCAGTCGTTGGCCTGCAGGGTCACGGCCTCGCCGTCGTCCAGCCATACCGTGAGTTCGCCCTCAAGCACGAAACAACCCTGCTCGGAACGGTCACTCAGGTACGCCTCGCCACTGGTGGCGCCTGGCTCCAGATGGCTGTCGAGCATGGCGAAGGCACCGGCGATGGTGGGCGAAGCCAGCACATCGGTAATGCCCGACTCCAGGTACAGCGTGCGCCGCTCGTGGGGGCGCGTGACCCAACCAATGCTGCGGGGCTTGCTCAGGTTGTAGAAGTACGCGGTGGATACGCCGAGCGCTTCGCTGATGGCGGTGAGGTCCGCCACGGTAGGGCGCGAAACACCGCGTTCGACCTGAGAAAGGAAGCCGACCGAGCGGTTGATGCGCTCGGCCAGCTCGCCCAGGGTCAGGTTCTTGAATTTGCGCAGGTCGTGAATAAGGATCGCGAGGGCTTCAACCTCTTCGTGCATCTTCATCGAGTGGGCTGCCGTGAAATTTTTAGAGTTATTTTTCATGAAAAATTACATGAAAATTTTCACGAGTCAAGCCGGACCCTGAATTTGTGCAGCAGCGAACAGAGGGTTTGGGGTGCAAGGACCCGGATTGGCAACGGTGCCGTGGGTTTCTTTAAAGGTGCTCAGGGAGTAGCCTCGGCGGTGAATCTTCCCAGCCCGGCCATTGCCCTCGTCATGCCAAACGGTTTCCCAGAATTGCCCCCGCTTAACGCGTTACGCGTGTTTGAAGTGGTTGCCCGCCACCTGAACTTTCGCCTGGCTGCCGAGGAACTGGGTGTGACCCAGGCGGCAGTCGCGCAACAGATACGCGGGCTGGAGGCGAACCTGAACCTTCGCCTGTTCGAGCGCCTGCCCCGGGGCCTGGCGCTGACCGATGCGGGCCTGGGTTACAGCACCAGCATTCGCAGCGCCTTGGCGATGATCGATGAGGCAACCCGCCTGCTCAGACCGCAGACGTCGCACCTGACGGTCAGCGTTACCCCTACCTTTGCCTCTAAATGGCTTATTCCGAGGCTGGGCAGCTTTGCGCAAAGCTACCCAGACATCGATCTGCGTGTGCTGGCCACAGATCGGCTGTCGCACTTCAGCACCGATGGCGTGGATATCGCAGTGCGCTATGGCAAGCCTGAAATCGGCGCGGGTTTGAACAGCGAACTGCTGATGGAGCAGCGCATCGTTGCCGTGGCCAGCCCAAAGCTGTTTGAAGGCACTCATGCACCCGCCAGCTTTGCGCAGCTTCAAGAATTCATCATGCTGCACGATGCCCATAATTTCTGGCCTCAGTACCTTGCGGCAGTGTTCCCGCAACACACCCAACCGACTGCGAAAAACCTGCGGTTCAATCAGACTTCATTGGCCATCGACGCGGCCATCAGTGGTCAAGGCATTGCTTTGGCCAGCCTGGCGTTCGTCAGCGATGAAATCGTTGCGGGCAGGCTGGTGCAGGTCTTCGGTCAGCAGCTCAGGCTCGATAAGTCGTTCTATCTGGTGTGGCCACGCAAACTGCAGCAGCCTGAGTCGCTAGGCGTTGTGCAGCGCTGGCTCAAGCAACAGGCTGACAATAGTTAATCTACTGCCACGGTAAAGTTTGGCTGCCTCCCTCACCGCTGGGGCTGCTGCTAAGGTGGTTGCACCTAAGCAATCAGCCGTTAACGTTGGAGGCAGCATGTCAGTAGAAAAAGTAGCGATTATCACGGCCGGTGGTAGTGGTATGGGCGCGGCAGCAGCACGGCGCCTGGCCGCTGACGGCTTCAAGGTTGGCATCCTTTCCTCTTCGGGCAAGGGCGAAGCACTGGCTGTCGAGCTTGGCGGCATTGGCGTAACCGGCAGCAACCAGTCAGTTGATGACCTGAAACGCCTGGTCGACGCCGTGGTGGAAAAGTGGGGCCGCGTCGACGTGTTGGTCAACAGCGCCGGCCATGGTCCGCGCGCACCGATCCTGGAGATCAGCGACGAGGACTGGCACAAGGGCATGGACACCTACCTACTGAATGTCATTCGCCCTACTCGCCTGGTAACGCCTTACATGCAACGCCAGAAGGGTGGCGTCATCATCAACATTTCCACCGCCTGGGCGTTCGAGCCGAATGAGCTGTTCCCGACATCCACTGTATTCCGCTCGGGCCTGGCCGCATTCACCAAGATCTTCGCCGACACTTTTGCCGGGGATAACGTGCGCATCAATAACGTGCTCCCCGGCTGGATCGACAGCCTGCCGGCCACCGAACAACGCCGCGACAGCGTGCCGCTCAAACGCTATGGCACCAGCGAGGAAATCGCCGCGACCATCGCGTTTCTGGCCAGCGAAGGCGCTGCCTACATCACCGGGCAGAACATCAAGGTAGACGGCGGCCTGACGCGCAGCGTGTAATTGCCTGTGGCCGCAGTGTGCGCTGCTGCGGCCTTCGGTTCATGCAACATGGGTGTTCTTCAAAGGTAATCCTGCTCGTAGGCCAGTATGAATTGAGCCAAGGCCATGTCACTGACAGCTATGTCCGGATGGGATTGTCGAAATTTATCCATCGCAGCTTCAAGGTAAACCCCCTTGATATTGCCATCGCTCGCAACAAAGCTGCTGGCATCATCTCGGGTTGCTGCTATCAGCTTTCTATCTCGCGAGGTCAAGTAGGTGGTTGCAGTGCTCGTGCTGGAGATGAGGGTTTCGGCCCAGAAATCATTCATCGCCATCGCAGGACTGGAAAAAACCAAAAAACAACAGATGGACAAGGAAAATATATAGCGCATTACTAAACCTGAATGAAAAATACCCGAAGTAGTGTTAGCGTCGTCAACCCTTCGCTTCACTACACTCACCCGCGAGCCATTTAATTGCATTACTCAACAACGTTTCTCTCCTTCATACGCATCGCAGCATTATTAGCACGCTTCAAGCGCTCAGCACGCTGAGATTTACTGTAATCGTCACGCCCTTGCATGACACCGCCCGCCACCTCAATCCAATCACTCGCGGTACAACCGGAAACAAGAAAGTAAAATAAAAGCGGGCACATACACATCAATGACTTCATCAAACGCCCCAGTGATCATCGCTCACTAAAAAAATGCAATTACTTTTCTTCCCCTGAAACGCTACGCAGTCGCTCCTGCGCTTGCTCCAGTTTTCTTTTGTATCTTTCAATCATTCTGGCAGACCCGGACTCTATCGCAGCTTCCAGCTGGTCCTCCCTGCGGTGAACATCTTTCAGTGCACGAGACAATTGTTCTTCTTTTGGGCTCGGCTCATCATCACGGCAGTAACGCTGAACCCGGGACAACGCAGCTTCCAACCCTCTCTGCTGGTATATATTCCCATACCGTATTGCCTGTTCCCTTTCGTGAGCAATCTCGTCCCTGCGCTGTTCACAGCTCTTTCTATCTTCGGCCAAAGACAGGTCACACACTGCAAACACAGCGAATACACCCAATAAAAAAGGCGCTACCCCCACGCTACGAATACCCAGCGCGTGTTTCCTGTACGGACACCCTTCTAAATACTTGCCAACAACACTTCGCCCATGCATACCTGAAAGCCTTGTAAACCTGAAATTTGCCACATCGCACAGCAACGCCAACAAGACCTGCGCTGCCATCAGTACTTGAACGTACAGACCATCGAGCACCATGCTCAACCTGAGCAGCACAGTACCTCGCGATGACGCGACCGGCTTTACTTCAACCTTACTTGGCCTTACTTATCCATCTCAACAGGCGCCTGGCCCTTACTTTTTCTTACCAAACGCCTGTACACCGACTACCCTGCCCTGATAACCGTAGCCCTCGAGCATCGGCCGAGACCTGCCCGAGCAGCGCGACATTCACTACCGCGGCACGTGGCACACCCCCACCACCAAGTTATTCACATTAAAGTAGTACTCAAAATCCGAGAACGCATTGAAGGTCATGATGCCCCCTTGAAAACCACGGGCCATGAATGGAATATTACTTCCCGCCGTATCGCCATCGAATGTTGAAACAGAACGTGTCTTGAAGAGATACCGCGAGGTATCCAGGTGCGTCATCAACAACTCGAAGCGTCTGTCGTACAAATATTTCACACCGTGCGGGGTTATCACATGGTAATAGACATAAATCGCACCTTCATTGGGGTCGATCGTCATATCTCCAACGCCACGCCAAAGCCCCTCCCCCTCTTCCACGTGGACAAAGTCAATGGAGGCACTGCACGGGGCCCGAGGAATATCTCTGTATACCGATACCACATACCTGCTTATCAACCCTGCAAAGATCAATACCGAGAGAAGTGACGTAAGGCCAATCACTTTTTGCCAACGCGCAGATAATTTACGCACAACGCCTCCCCGTGGCTTTCAGGCTTTACACAGCTTATGAGTAATTGACTGAGGGGCTTGCGGACATAATAATTGCTGTCTTTCAATACCAACGCCGGCTCGAACCCGGCCATCGCTGTTAATACATCATCCTTGGACATACTTTCACTCTGCTCGACGTACAGCGCTGCACCTTGCCCTTCCCATACACGCTTCCAGGCCTCCAGGTCCGGCGGTTTGTGAAACATGAGGTAAGCATAGATAACAGGGAGCAACGCACCTAGAAAGGCGAGAGCCGGCAAAAACAAGTGGCTATTTCTTCTTGTCCATCCGTCACGCAATGGAAGCGGGGCAATAACAGAGGTCTGCCTTTCTTCAGCGAGCTCCGCCTGGCCAGGTGCAGCCTCACTTGAGCCGGTTTGCGTGCTGTCATTGCCAAAGGGTTGCTCACTGGCGCCTGTTGATGCTGGAGGCCTGACTTGCTCGAGGTGCAATGGCATGCCCCGTTCAACTGCAGCGTCCGCGGAAACCATGGTGATTTCACACAGAAGTATCAAACCGCGCTTAGGCAATGTTTTCAAACTGTCTCGAGGCACACCAACATCAACAAGCTTCGAACGAAGCGCATGCACTGTCTTGTAATAACTGCTGTCAGAGACAACCAAGCCCCGGCCACCCCATACCTGGGAAATTATCGCCTCTTTATCAGTAATGCCTGCTATCAGGGCAAGCAACATATCGCTTTCGTTACTGCCTAAAGTTGTTGATAACTGAGCACAACTCAGCGTCATCCGTTCCGCGTCGTAACAGACCTCCATCAATACCCTCCACGGCCAATGACTTGCGCCAGCACAATGACAACCTTCCGGCTAGCCAGCCGCCACTGTCCCGCTGCGCGACGCATAATATCATCACTGACTTCACAACCAGCCAATATGGCTAGCGACGGCTTGATGGCCAGCAGGTCAAAAGCGCGACCTGACCTGACCCGAGGCACGCAGCAAAGGCCCTATTTACTGGCGACCGACTGATTGGCCAGCGGGCAGCTCTGGGCGTTAAGAAAACGCGATGTTTTCAGCCAGTTTTGCTGCGGGTAATAGGCAAACACGTAGCTGCCGCGTTGCAGCGTTTCGATCAACTTGCCGGCAATTGCTGGTCGCACGGCTGGGCAGCCCTGGCTGCGCCCCAGGCGACCGAGGCCGGGCACCACCTTGGGGTCGGCATACGCAGCGGCATGCATCACGATCGCCCGCGACATGCTGTTGTCGTTAAACCCCGGCTCAAGCCCCTGCAGGCGCAGCGAGCGGCCGTGCTTGCCGCTGTAGGTCTGACCGGTTTCATACAGGCCGATGGAGGACTGGTAGCTGTTCGGCGCGTTGGAGAACGTGGTCGGCACATCAGCGCCGCTGTTCTTGCCATGGGCGACCCACTCCTCGAACAACAGCTTCCGGGCGCGCAGGTCGAAAACCCACAGGCGTTTGTCACGCGAAGCCTTGGAGTAATCGATCACCGTCAGCAACTTGTCCGCGTCGCTGTGACTGGCGCACGCGTAGGCGGTGAGTGCCAGGGCCAGGGTCGAAAGGCTGGCGTTAGGCGCCAACTGATGCAGCTCGGCAGCACTAGGCAGGGGTTGCGCGTGGGCAGCATGCCAGGCGCTGAGGAAAAACAGGCCAATACTGGCCGCTGAGAGCCGAAAGGCTCCCCGCAATGGTTCGAACATCGACATGGAATACCCTGTTGAAAACCTGTCTTTTCTTGCCTTGTTTGCAGCCAAAAGCGGCTACTTTGCTTGATTACCTCAGGAAAGCCGATCACTTCTTGACCAATGGTTTAGATTCTTCACTGCCTTCGGTGCTGATCACCGTGAATTTTCCTTCGGTGCGGGTTTCCCGGGTCGACGCCCAGTCGGTGATCACCAGCATCGTGCCGACGTCCATCGCCGTGCGTAAATGGCGGCGAAACTCCGGGTTGATGTTCAGTTGCCCCAGTTGTTCATAGGGGGTATTCCCGTACTCCGGGTTGCTCAGGCCCACCACCGACCACCGTAAGGGTAGTGCGCCATCGAGTGCCAGGGCGGATGGTTTTTGCAGCAGGGAATACACGGCCATGCCACTGCGATGCTGGCTGCCTTCAGGCGAAAGTGCTGGCGCCGAGCCGACCAACTGGCCACCGCGATACACGTAGGCACGCAAGTCGGCGCGGCTGATCAGGATAGACAGGGGCCCTGCCGTGGGGTCTGGGTCGTTCCAGAATTGCTGGTTGCTCAGCATCAGCGGGCCTTGGGCCTTGCCATCGCTGACCGTGGGCGCCAGCACGCCGGGGTGGTAGACCTCCACCGGGGCACTGCTGGTATCGGAAACGATAACGGTGGTCGAACTGAAACCGGTGACTTCGTACAGCTTCTTGGCAAAGTCCATCGGCAGGCGCACGCAACCATGCGAGGCGGGGTACCCCGGTAGATGGCCTGCGTGCAGGGCAATGCCGTCCCACGTCAGGCGCTCCATGTAGGGCATCGGTGCGCTGTTGTAGAGGCTGGACTTATGCTCGACCTTCTTCTGCAGAATGCTGAATACCCCGGTGGGGGTTTCCCGCCCTGCCTTGCCGCTGCTCACGGTGCTGACACCAATGGCAATGCCATTGCGATAAACGTAAGCACGTTGCTCGGTAAGGCTGACCACTACGGTCACCGGCCCCACGGGCGAGACCTGCGGGTACCAGAGAAACTGGCCAGGCTTGAGGCTTTCAAGCTGGCTCCTGAGTGCGGCCGGGGTGGGCACCTGCAGTGGAGCCGCTTCGACCAAGGCAGCGCTGAGTAACAGACCGAGTCCGAGCGTTACATGCAACATCCTATTGCCCCCAAAGAACCCTGCCGCCAGCTTAGTCGGAACTTGACCCGCAAAGCCACACGTTCAACGCAACGGCCCAGGCTGTCGGAATACCACGCGATCAGACCGGGATCTGGTGGTAACAACTGTGCACAGTAGATGTGCACAAAATTCCCACTTAAAAGCGCAGCGCACGCCATGGAACTTGCCAGATGAAGGCGCTGGAACCCTAGATCTGGCCATACGCATGGGTTGGTATGATTCTTGTTTGTATACAAATCCAAAAATAAAAGTACACAACCATCACGGAGTCCCGATGGCGTCGATTTCACGTTCCGATGTTGACCAGCTCGATGCTCTCCCCGCCGATACGGCTGGGCCCGGCCCGCTGGCGTTGAGCCCGCGCCTGTATAGTGCCGACCTTGCACCGACACGCGCGGCGAATCGCACGTGGGGGCGCTACAGCCTGTTTGCGCTGTGGACCAACGATGTGCATAACATCGCCAACTATTCATTCGCCATCGGCCTCTTCGCCCTGGGCATGAGCGGCGCGCAGATCCTCTGCGCCTTCGCGCTCGGCGCACTGGTGATCTACGGCCTGATGAACCTGTCCGGTTACATGGGCCAGAAGACCGGCCTGCCCTACCCTGTCCTGTGCCGGATCAGCTTCGGTATTCATGGGGCGCAGATCCCGGCACTGATCCGCGCGGTGATCGCCATCGCCTGGTTCGGCATCCAGACCTACCTCGCCTCGGTTGTCCTGCGCGTGCTGCTGACCGCCATCGCTCCAGACCTCAAGGCCTACGACCAGAACTCGATCCTCGGCCTGTCGACCCTGGGCTGGCTCACCTTCCTCGGCATCTGGTGCGTGCAGGTGGCGATCTTCGCCTACGGCATGGAGATGGTGCGCCGCTTCGAGTCCATCACCGGGCCGATCATCCTGGTGGCTTTCGCCTGCCTGGCGGGCTGGATGTACTGGCGCAGCGGCCTGTCGATTGCCTGGTCGAGCGGCAACGCGCCAACCGGCTCCACACTGTGGCTGAAAGTGCTCGGCGCCGCCGCGTTATGGGTCTCGCTGTACGGCACCATGATTCTCAATTTCTGCGACTTTACCCGTAACTGCCCGGACCGGCGCACCATCAGCGTGGGCAACTTCTGGGGCCTGCCGGTGAACATGCTCGGCTTCGCGCTGATCGCCGTGGTGCTGGCCGGTGCGCAGTTCAGCATCGACGGCAAGCTGGTGCAGGGCCCGACCGAAATCGTCGCCGCCATCCCCAACACCGCCGGCCTGGTACTGGCCTGCCTGGCCTTCCTGATCGTCACCGTGGCAGTGAACATCATGGCCAACTTCGTCGCCCCGGCCTACGTGCTCGCCAACCTGGCGCCGAACCTGCTGAACTTCCGCCGCGCAGGCTTGCTCAGCGCCGCGATCGCGGTGGTAATCCTGCCCTGGCACTTGTACAACAGCCCGTCCGTGATCGTGTATTTCCTCGGCGGCCTGGGCGCCCTGCTCGGCCCTCTGTACGGCATCATCGTCACCGACTACTACCTGGTACGGCGCAGCCGGGTGAACCTGCCGCAGCTGTATAGCGAAAGCCCGGAGGCCGCCTACCACTATAGCGGCGGGGTCAACCTGCGCGCCGTCGCGGCGTTTATCCCCGCTGCGCTGATCGCCATTGTGCTGGCGCTGGTGCCGGCGTTCGAGACGCTGTCGCAGTTCTCCTGGTTCTTCGGGGCTGGTTTGGGCGGGTTGATTCATTACGCCATTGCCAATCGCAGCGCCAGGTACCAGGAAGTGTCCGGCGAAAGCATCGCGGTAGATAGCGCGCAGCACTGACCGGGATTGGAAGCAGCCACGTGTGGCTGCTTCCGACCAAAGCAGACGGTCACAGCGCACTTTTTGTAACGGGCTCAGGTTGGTGACAGCTTTGAAGTGCCGGTGGAACGCCGAAACACTCATGGCCGCCCGCTGCGCAAGCTCTTCAACTCTGATCGCCTGCGCAAAGTCACGGCGTATGAACTGAATAGCCTGGCTTACCCTCGCCAGGGCTGTATCCGGCGCGGCTATCTCCCCCAGCATCCAGCCATGCGGGCCTTGCAACACGCGGTACAGAATCTCGCACTCATAGACGCGGGCAAGGGCCGCTATCTCTTCAGGCTTGTCCATCAGGCGCAGCATACGTACCCAGGCGTCCATCCGTTCGCACTGAGCATCGCGCGTCAAGTGCCAGGCTCGATGTCCCGAGGGTCGGCCATGAGCGTCAGCGAAATCATCGGCGCAGGCGTGCTCGCCAGGGTCGATGGCGAACTCGTTGCAACGCCTGATGCCACGCCGCGTCATTTTGATTTTGGGGAGCGGAACCTCGCTATGGAACATCACCCCTGCATGATCTCATGCAGGGGTGATGACACATCCGTTGGTCCTACTTCAGGCACCTGCGCTCAGTCTCATCGGGCAGGTTCGCAACCAGCCGGAACTCCCGCCAGAAGGGGCTCGCACGCGCGTATTGCCGCGTCATGGTGGGGCAACAAGGCTTGCTCCGGCAGGTTCACGACCGTGCCGATCCAAGGGTCCTCGACGGCCGTGCGTCGCCCGGCAAGAGTCTCGACCACGGCAAGCCCGCAGAACGGCCCCATGAGCGGGTCGTAGCCGCCCTCGTGTACGGCCACAACCCGCGATTTGCACACCTCATCGGCCAGGCGCATCACCAGTGTCGTCAGCTCACGATAGGCCTCAGAGTGCAGCAGCTGGCGCCCGAAGGGGTCCATTGCCGCCGAGTCGAAGCCGCTCGCGATCACGATGAGGTCCGGCCCGAAGCGGCGGATCGCAGGGATGACCACACGCTCGAACGCACCCACGTATGCTCCTCGCCCAGATCCTGCCGGAAGCGGGATGTTGAGGTTGGCGCCGATGCCTGCGCCTGCGCCGATGTCGTCAACCTTCCCCCGCCCGATGGGGTAGAGACCGTCCTGGTGAAGGGAGATCGTCAACACCGACGGGTCGTCGTAGAAGAGGGTCTCGGTCCCGTTGCCATGATGAACATCCCAATCGATGATCGCGACACGTGCCACCGCGCCAGTGTGCTGGAGATGGCGGATGCCGACCGCGGTGTTGTGGAAGATGCAATAACCCATACCCTGGTCGGCAACCGCATGGTGCCCTGGCGGGCGAATGAGTGCGTAGGCATTGCTCACGGTACCCGTCACGACCGCTTCGCACGCCGCGATCACAGCACCTGCCGCGAGCCTGGCGACGTCCGCCGAACCAGGCCCCACAGGCGTCTCACCATCGCCCGCATCGCTCCAGGCCGGGCCGGTCGGATTCAGGATCCGATCGACATACGCCGGCGTGTGCACCCGCAGCAGGTCGGCCTGCGACGCCGGGCTGAAGGGCAGCGAAACAAGCTGCTGCTCAAGGCCGCTGCGCGTGACCAGACTTGCGAAGCGGCGCTTGGTATCGCCCTTCTCGGGATGGTCGATCGGCTCCTGCCAAGGCAGGCTCCAGGCCCGGGTATCGTGAGTGGTAAAGCGTTCGTCCCAAATCCAGCCGGTTGTTTTCATGTTCATCGCTCGCTGACCTGTTGTTCCTTTTCCACCAGGCGACGTTCGTTGCCCAGATCAAGGGTTCGAGAAGTAAGAAGATAAAATGCGCTGGCAGCCACCAGACCTATAAACATCGAGAGGTCGATATCCCCCATTTGCCGTGCGATCCACCCGGTATAGGGCGCCGTGACGAAGAACGGGACCATCACCACCAGCGCGCCGAGGTAGGCGACATTGCCTTGCCATCCCCATCGCCCATAAATCCCCGCGGGGTTGAACAGTTCGCGGATCGAGTAGCACCCCTTGCGCACGAGGTAGAAGTCCACCAGGTTGATGGCCGTCCAGGGTGTGAACAGGTAGGCAAGGAATACCAGGACGTTTCCATAGAACACGTTGAACCGGTCCTCTCCGACCATTGCCGCGACAACCCAGACCGACAGCGTCATCGCAACGATCGTGACGGCTCGCATGGCCAGCGACGGCCGCACCCGGCGGAAGCAGTCGACGATCGAGATCAGGGTCAGGCTGCCGCCATAGGCATTGAGCGCCATCACCACCAGCAGGCCGAGGAACAGCAGCGCGACCGCAAGGTGCCCGCCCCCTGGGAACAGGCTATCGCCACCGTGCGCGATCGCCATGATGACTGTGGCGCCGGGCGTGGCCGCCGCGAGCAAGGAGCCCAGGCCGATCACCCAGAGCGCCGAGATCGCCGACGGCAGGTAGGTCCACAGGAACGACGAGCGCGTGGAAACGCTGGGGGCCAGGTAGCGGGAGTAGTCGGACACGTAGGGCGCCCAGCCAAGCTGGAAGCCCGCCACGATGACGAAGGTGGTGGCGAAGGCATGCCATTCGACAGGGCCAGGCTCGAACACACCCGCAGGAATCGTGCTGCGTGCCACAGCGGCGAAGGTCAGCACCACGATCGTCAGACCCAGCGGAACGACCAGGAAACGGTTGACCCGGTGGATCCAGCGGTAGCCATACAACGCCAGTGTGCCGGCAAACAGTACTGCGATCGGGAACCCCCAGGCGGTTGGAATCCCCAGTAGAAAATGCAGGCTTGACCCCGCCAGGATCGCGTCGGCGACGTTGTAGTTGAAGTAGTTGACGAGGGCGAAGACCCATACCGTGATCGCGGCGCCGAAGAAGCCGAACTGCGCTCGGGACTGAACCAGCTGCGGAAGGCCCAAGTGCGGCCCCTGCGAGGAATGCAGCGCCATGAAAAGCGTGCCGAACAGCGAGCCGCACACGGTCGCGACCAACGTCCAGAACAGTGGCCCACCCAGCGCCAGTGTCGTGACGCCGGTCGCCATTGCGGTCAGGTTGATGTTGGCAACGATCCACACCGCACCGAGATGTCGCACGCTGCCGTGACGCTCAGACACCGGCACGAAATCTACGGAGCGCCGTTCCGCACCGTCGGACCGGCCCCGCGCGATCGCGGGTTTCACCGAGGCACTTTGCCCATTGGATGTCATTCTCATTTTCTTGTTTTCCTGGGTGAGATTGATCAGGGGTGCATCATTGATGCTGCATTTATCGAGCGCTCGTTGGTCTCCCTTACAGATCGATGCCGGTTATGGGCCAGGTGCCTTGAGTCAACCGGCGCCCATCGGCAGCGGTTGCCCCTTGGCATTGGCCAGCAGCGCGGCGGCCAACCGGTCGCGTTCACGGGCATAGTCGCGGGAGATATCAGGCCCGCGCTGCCGGGTGGCCCATTGCGGATCGGCCAACAACGCGGCCCCTTGCGCCTCGGGCAGGTGACGACCTCGGATCAGGTCGGACAATCGCTCGGCCAGCACCAGGGTGGGTGCCTGCAAGTCGCCAGCGGTGGCTGCCGGCATCAGCGAGGCGTCCACCACACGCAGCCCGTCGACCCCGCGTACCCGGCCATCCGGGAAGGTCACCGCGGCGGCGTCGCTGCCCATGCGGCAGGTACCGCAAGGGTGGTAGGCGCTTTCGAGCTTCTGCTTGAGAAACGCATCGATGGCGGCATCGTCCTGCACCGCCGCGCCTGGCGCCAGTTCCCGGCCCCGATAGGGCGCGAAGGCCGGCTGGGCGAAGATCTCCCGTGTCAGGCGCACGCACGCCCTGAACTCCGCCCAATCATCGGCATGGGTCATGTAATTGAAGCGTACCCGCGGCATGCTCTGCGGGAGGGCGTCACGCAGCCTGACCCAACCCCGGCTCTTGGAGCGCTTGGTGCCCACATGCACCTGGAAACCATGCCCTTTGGCAAGCGTCTGCCCATCATAGGAGATGGCCAACGGAAGGAAGTGAAACTGGATGTCCGGATAAACGATACCCGCCCGGCTACGAATATGTCCGCCGCTCTCGAAGTGGTTGGTCGCCCCGAGCCCGCGCCGGGTGGCGAGCCACTCGATCCCGATCCTGGCCTTGCCCAGCAGGCTCTGGGTAGGGAACAGGCTGACCGGTTGGGTGCACTCCATTTGCAGGTAGAGTTCCATGTGGTCCATCAGGTTCTCACCCACTTCAGGCGCGTCGTGAATCACCGCGATGCCATGCTGCGCCAGCTCTTGCGCCGGGCCGATGCCTGACCGCTTGAGAATCACCGGGGACATGATGGCGCCCGCCGACAGAATCACCTCCCGCGTGGCCATGGCCCTGGCGGGCTTGCCGGCCACCGAGAACACCACGCCACTGGCGCGCTGGCCTACGAACATCACCCGGTCGACCAGGCCGCCCTTGATCACACGCACATTGCCGCGGGCGATGGCTGGCCGCAGATAGGCACGCGCAGCGCTCATGCGACGTCCGTCGCCGACGTTCATCTCCATCGGGCCGAAGCCCTCGTGCTGGCGACTGTTCATGTTGTCGCTGACGGCGTACCCCGCCTCGTTGCCGGCTTCGACGAAGGCCTGGTAGAGCGGGTTGGTCTGAAGCCCCCGGCTGATGCGCATCGGCCCCTGGGTCCCGCGTAGCAGCCCACCGCCCTCGACGTTTTCCAGGCGCTGGAAGTAAGGAAGCACGTTCGACCAGCGCCAGCCCTCGGCCCCCAGCGCTTCCCACAGTTCGTAATCCATCGGGTTGCCGCGCACCCAGCACATCCCGTTGATCGACGAGGAGCCGCCAAGCCCCTTGCCACGGGGCAGGTTCACCTGTCGGCCATCCAGGCCAGGCTCCGGCTCGGTCTTCATGCCCCAGTTGAAGCGCTTGGTGTTCATTGGGATCGATAGCGCGGCGGGCATCGACACGATGACCGAGTTGTCACTGCCACCGGCTTCGATCACCAGTATCTGCACACCAGGGTCTTCGCCAAGGCGATTGGCCAACACGCAGCCGGCGGCGCCGGCGCCCACGATGATGTAGTCATAGCGCCCTTCGTCGTGCGGGCTGGAAAACGCTGTTTGCTCAGGATTCGACATGGTACTGATCCCCACCGTCGTATAGCTGGAGACAGACCCGCCCACCTCGCGCGGCAATGCCGGCCCAAGGCTCGGGGTCTGGGTTGGGTTGAAGGCGTGGCGGCGTGGCCTGGGCTGGCTAGCCGACGATCACGTAGAACTTGAGCATCGGCACTGGTTGGCGCCAGGTGCCACGAAAGCCCTTGGGCACCAGGAAGGAGTCACCTTGGGTATAGGTTTCGCAGAAGCCTTCCGCCTCCAGCGTGACCTCGCCCTCCAGCACCACCATGAACTCGTCGGCCGGGTAGCTTTCGTAGCGCTCGGTATACGGCTCGCAGCGCCAGATACCCGATTTCACCGGCGGTTCGCCACGGCTGAAGTAGGCATGGTCAAGGCCCATCGGCCGGCCTTCGATGAGCTCGGCATGCTCAAGGGCTTGGTTCGGCAATTGTTGCCAGCCTGCGGGACCAGTGGAAGAAAAACGGATCGGAAGGAGCATGATGGAGCCTCGGATTTGCGTGTTGAGATTGACAGTCAGGCTAGGGTCGGGCTTCCATGCAGACAAGTGACAAGATTTCTGCCTGCGTCACCTCAGGTTACGGAGCCACCTCCTTGAGAAAGCACCAGTCCCTGACCGCGCTACGAGCCTTCGAGGCCGTTGCCCGGCTCAACAGCATTTCGTGCGCCGCACAAGAACTGCATGTCACACGCCCCGCAGTGTCCAAGCAGGTTGCGCAACTGGAGAGCGACATGGGCTGCCCCCTGCTGCTGCGTACCGGCAATGTGATCCGCCTGACACCGGCCGGTCGCGAGCTGTTCGTGGCCCTGCAACAAGCCTTCGAGCTGATCCAGCTGACCACCGATACCATCAGTCGCCGGGCACGCCAGGGCGAACAGCTGAGGGTGCTGGTATGCCGTGACTTCGCCTCGAGCTGGCTGGCCGGCCAGGTCGGAAAATTCCTGGTCGCCAACCCTGGAATTTCCGTGGAGATCACCGCAGAGAAAAACGCGACCTTCCGCCTCGACGAAGATTTCGACTTCCGTATTTTCTATGGCATGCATGGCGCCAAGGTCGGTGGCGGGCTGGAAGCGTCCGAGCTGTGCCGCTGGATCGATCTGCTGGTCTGCACCCGCGACTTCGCCCAGACCTACCTAGGCGAAGGCCGCAAGCCTTGCGATGCGCCGTACCTGATCGATGCCAACTACGACATCTGGGATGAATGGTGCGCCCTGACCCGGCTCGACCCCGGCGGCGCACGACGCCAGCAGACGATGTTCAACGAAACCACCCTGTGCCTGTCCGTCGCGGCATCTGGGGGTGGCCTGACCATCGGCGACAGCTTCCTGGCCATGCCTGCCATTCGCGCAGGTGAGCTGATCGTGCCCTACCCACTCGGCCTGGTTAGCGCGCAGAACTACACCCTCTTCAAACCCAAAAGGCCAAGTTCCCCCGCGAGCCAAAAGTTTGAAATCTGGCTGCGTGGCGCGATAGAAAGCTACCAGGTGGGTGTGCGCCAAACGCTGACAGAACAGGGCATTCAGGTCATGGAACGTCAACGGATTTGCGCTATGGGGCGTTAGCGGTCGGGGCTGCTATCGACCCATAGCAGCTATTCAGGGCAAGCCATATACCCTGTGTTTATCCAGCCACTTCAACAGGAATTAAATCAGACCGGCCGGTACTCAACCGTCAGATGGTTGATTTCGTGAACCGGTTTGAGCCGTTCACGAATGGTGTCGGCGTTCGCAGTGGCATCACCAAGGACGCTTACGATAGCTGCATGGGCTTGTGGTCCAACCCGCCAGACATGCAAGTCCGTGATAGTGACATCCCCCTGTCTCTCAACCAGTTCGCGGATCTCCAAGGCGACGTGTTCATCTGTCTGATCCAGCAGTACTCCTGCGGTGGCCCCCATCAAGGTCCATGCCCAGCGCGCAATAACTACGGCGCCGACAATCCCCATGACCGGGTCCAGCCACACCCAGCCGAGATACTGGCCGGCGAGCAATGCAGCAATAGCCAGAACGGAAGTCAGCGCGTCCGCAATGACGTGTACGTAGGCCGATTTCAGGTTGTTGTCGTTACCGTGATGGGCGTGGGCATGGCCGTGATCATGATCGTGATCGTGATCGTGCCCATGACTATGCCCGTGACCTAGCAGCAGGGCACTGACAATGTTGACGATCAAACCGGCAATCGCGATGAGCGTCGCGGGGCCGAACTGAACTTCTGTTGGCTGCATGAGGCGCATGACAGACTCAACGCCCATTCCCACTGAGACCATTCCGAGAATCAGCGCCGAGGCGAATCCGCCCAAATCTCCAACCTTACCGGTACCGAAACTGTAGCGCTGGCTGGAAGCGTGGCGTTTTGCGTATACATAAGCTGCCGCTGCGATGCCCAATGCGCCGGCATGAGTTGCCATGTGAAAGCCATCAGCCAGTAACGCCATCGAGCCCGTGATATAGCCAGCGGTGATCTCACCAACCATCATCACAACGGTCAGCGCCACAACCCAAAGCGTACGTTTGGCATTTTCGTCATGTGCTGAGCCAAGGAACACATGATCGTGAGCGTAATTTATGTTCGTGCTAGTCATGAGCGTGATCCTGGATGCGTTCACTTGGAGTAACGGCGAATCGCTTCAAGAAGCTCCTCGACGCCTTTGTTACGCTCTTCTTCGCTGAGAGCAGGGTTCGCGACATGCTCCCGCGCGTGATCTTCGATGATTTCCTCCATCAAGCCATTGATAGCTCCGCGAGTAGCGGCAACAAGGTGCAGTGTTTTCGCGCAATCAAGGTCCGACTCCAATGCCCGCTCAACGGCTTGGATTTGTCCGGCGATACGTTTCACGCGTTTGAGCAGATCGTCTCTGTTTGCTGCAATGTGGCCCATGGGATACCCCCCCTACCTATACTCCCTGCATGATAGGTATACCCCCTATACGTATGCAAGGTTTAGCAGATGGAAGGCTTATCTACACGTCCTTGCGGGTGGAGTGACTTCATTTTCGAGGGTAAAGCGAGGGGTTTGGAGGGGCCGCCTCTCGCCGATTACTACCCCCTTGCGACAGGCCGCTTTGGGTCGAAAGCAGCCGGTCACGACAGACCACTTTCGACCCATTGCAGACACTCACGGAAAGGAGTACTGCAAACCGAGGCCTCCGATCGCCATTACTGCTGGCTCTGGCTTGACAGCACTCTTCATATTCACTGCAATGAAATGCGTTTAGGGGACGAACCAAGGAACCAGCCATGGGCAAGACGCCATCCTGTTCCCGGGGGACATCCTCCGTGCCTCGGTTTTCATTCCGGTGGGCTTGTTTCTGGTCTGCCTTACATTTTGGTTGGTTGAAGACCGCTTGGACCGCTTGGGCTTTGTAGTTCACGCCCAACGCGCCCGAGGCAATGTCAGCGCTGTGAACGCGGGCGGCAGTCATCCACAAATCGACTTTAGGGACGCCACTGGCAGAGTGATCAGCTCACCCGAAACTGGGTTGATGTTCGGCTACGCCATAGGCGACCGGGTTAACGTGTTGTACCGCCCTGAAGCGCCCGCTACGACCGCACTCATCGATGACCGAGGCGCGCTGTGGGGCGCGAGCCTGCTGGCCGGTCTGTTCGCTTGCGTATTCGCGTTGGGAGGTAGCCGCTACCACCTGGCCGCATGGATTTACCGACGCCGGATGGCGCAACCAGTTGAAATGGGTTGCGACCACCGCCGGCCTTTGGGTAGTGCGCCTCAATCAATGCCACCAATCAGCTCCACGGCAGCATCTGCTCCATCTCGGCCATGAAACGCTCGCGAAGGGTTTGCTTGCGCTTACCGGCGTTACTCGAAATCGGAAAAGCTCATCTGACTCATGAGACGGAGGGCTTGTAGAGGGCAGTGGACGGAGGGCTATTTCAGCACAGGTCAGACGGCCTGTGCTGACTTGATTGGAGAATCCCTAAGCTTCAACGATATACATAATGGAAAATGGTTAGAGCAATGAGCAGTACCATTTGGATGACTAACATGCTCACCAATAATCGTCTCATGTTGGGCGGAAAACGTTTAACTTCATTTAAGTCAATCAAGCCTCTGCGCAAAAAGATTGACGGTATCGCCAGCACCAAAGAGATCGACCCCGTGCGCATGACTTTGCCCAGTAAGCCTGCATGCTGGAATATTTTTTTATTGCCGGCCACGTACGTACAGTTCGGGAGTAACGACTCAAAGTGCTCAGTGTATTTATGTGCGATGTAACACAGCACGATCATAGACAGAACTATGGGCGCAAGGATCAACAGCGCAATCAATCCAGGGTCAACTGCATTCACTCCGATACCTCACGATATAAAAAATCACCCACCATCTCACCTCCCCAGCTCCCGATGTCTCCGAAGATTTTACCGCCAACTGCACCGCCTACCACAGCACAAACCAGCGCTCCAGGGCCGCCTGTAGTAACCCCCAGAACGACTACACAAGCACCAGCTCCTGCCATACCTCCCGCATACCCACCGAGGCTGCCACCTCCCAGGCCACCTATCAACGCCGAGCTTTCAACATATTTGGCGCGGCGGCACTGGTCCTCCCGGCCCATTGTGCAGGCTTTATGAATCGACAAGCCTGTGGCAGCCACATCCAGCGCAGTACCGATATACGTGCCTTTCTTGACCAAATTCGACGCTTTGGCAACACCAGATACCTTGTCGGCATAACCGGCGATCTCGCCTGAGTGGAGGTAGCTGCGGGTCGAGATGCCCAATGCCTGCTTGACCTTTCCTTGGTTACGTAACCCTGAACCGTACGCGGCGAAGTTTCCCAGCTGCTTTTCGAGCTTCATGAACAAAGCGGTGCGCTTGGCATAAAACGCGTCGCGGGCACTCAAGGTGCCAGAGCCGAGGTACTCGCGATGTAATTTCTCGATCTCCTCAAGTGTGTCCTTGATATTTTGCAGATGCCTGCTCCAGCCTTCACCGACTGCACCAACTCCCATTGAAGCGTTGGCAAGAACGCTTTGCAGCAAGTCGAAGTGCTCCAGGAAAAAATCATCCGCGTCCACCCCACTTGTAAGCAAGCCAGCGTGCACCTGAGCAGCCTTGGCCATGAGGAAAGCTTCGTGGCTGGTGCAAGAGGGTGTATCGGGGTCGCCGACGATCACCAGCTCCCCGCCCATAACCACACTGTTGGCAATGTGCGCATTCAGAACATCGAATTTGCCCTGAGCATGCCCCGATACCGGTGTGCTGGCCTTCAAAGCGTGGTAGGACTGGGTCCTGGAGTTGATGAAGCTGCGTGCCTCACTCATCGTCTTACCTCACGCATACTTCTTATTGTTGATCCGGTCCCAGCCCCCCGTCACATTCCCTCCAGCGCTACCATCAGTTCGTTTCTGCCGGGTGTAGGTGGTCTTGATGCGTCCGTAGTTCAGCTGAACGACCTCGATAGGAACGCCCGAGCCGGCGTTCTGCGAGTAGTCGGCAATGATCACTTCTTCCAAGACAACTTCGTAGTACTTCAGCTTGTCTGTGCCTGCCCGGCAAAGCACGAGCTTCACTTCTTTCAGATGTTGGCCCGCACAGCTTGCTTCCAGCAGCTTGCAACTCGCGCTGTCGAGAAACTTAGTGAAGGTGAAATTGGTCAGGATCGTACGATCCGGATGTCGCACCGCCAGAAGAGCTCGCGGTGGCAGATGTGCTTTGATTGACGGCGAAATTGTAGCTATTGATCTCGATCCAGTTGGTGTACTGCTCATCCAGCGCTTCGCCAGGGATACCGTCGATTTGGATGTAGGCATCGAAAGCCATATTTACCGCTCCTTGGTAATGGTTGGAATAATTCTCGAAGGAAGAGTGTGACACTTATATCAAAAAAAAGTTTCTGGGCACGTTATGGGTTTTCCGATCAAGTCAGCACAGGCTGACCTGTGTTGGGATAGCCCTTCCTAGGAATTGGGGGACGCTAGCGCACGATCCGCGCAATTTACTACCTGCTGAGAGAGGATTAGAAAGCCTTGGAGCGATGCGTAGCCTATTACTGGAGTAGTTGCCCCGCGTCAGAAAGGCCCAAACGTCCTGGGAGTGCTTCTTCATGCCGAAGATCTTGCACGGCAATGTGATAAGTGACCCGATGGCGTAAAGCCACATGCCAAGAAGCACGATTGCTACAAAGTCCATGGTGTTTATATCTCCTGGGGCTACCGTAAGGGGCTGGCAGTGGAATTCGTTTACCACGAGGGCAGCTTTGGGTCGATAACAGCCTATCGCGCCCTTCTACATCAACCGGGCGGAGCAGCCGGGCGCCTCAAGTTGCTTGGCCACTTTCATTGCCAGTTCGACAAAGGCTCTCGCTGCAGCCGTTTGATAAACCCCTTTTCGTTGCATCAGAACAGCAGTGCGCTGCAAGCGCTGCTGGTCAAGCTCGATAGCGACCAACTGCTCGTGAGCCTGGGCGATGGTGGCCGGCAACAAGGTCGAGAGCTTGGTCCTGCTGACCACTTCGATAAGCGCACTGATGGTATTGGCTTCCACTTGTACGTGAGGCCGAATGTTGTGCTGGCGGCAATAGCTGTCGATCTGCTCACGCGTGGCAAATTCGGCGCTCAAGAGTATCAGCGATTCTGAGTTCAACGCCTCCACGCCAATACTGGCCGTCGTGGCGAGGGGATGCCGCTTGCCTACCACCAGCGCGAGGGTTTCGACCAGGAGCGCTTGGGCCTCCAGGTCCAGATGATGGCCGTTGTCGAACGCTATGCCCACATCAACCTCGTCGGCCAACAACAATTCCTCCATCGCCTCTTGGGCGATCTCTCGCACCACCAGCGTGATGTTCGGGTAGCAGCCATGGAACGCTTCAACCAGCGGGCCAACGAGATAGCTGGTGAATGTCGGCGTTACCCCCACCCTAAGTGACCCGCGGCTCAGATCGCCGAGGTCATCAATGGCTCGTTTTGCCTCCTGCAGTTCCTGCGCGGCCCGCTTGGCATAGCGCAGATACACCTCGCCGGCATCCGTCAGCCGCGTGGTGCGGCCGGAGCGATCGAACAAGGTTGTGCCGAGGCTCTCTTCCAGCTGCCGGACCTGCTGCGACAAGGCCGGTTGAGACACATGCAGCGCCGCTGCGGCGCGGGTGAAACTGAGATGGTTTGCCACTGCGATGAAGTACTGGATGTGTCGGGCAAGCATGGACGCACCTATAAGATTATCTGATCTATTAGATCATAAATCAGACTTTTACCTTATTGAAAGGGCTGCGTAACCTTTGCTTCAACACATCGCGTCATTCAAGGAGTCAACCATGAAAGACATCATCGACGGGTTTCTGAAGTTCCAGAAAGAGGCCTACCCCGAGCGCGTCAAACTGTTCAAGGACCTGGCCAGCCAGCAAAGCCCACGTGCCCTGTTCATTTCATGCTCCGACAGCCGCCTGGTGCCGGAGCTGGTCACCCAGCGTGAACCCGGAGACCTGTTCGTCATCCGCAATGCAGGCAACATCGTGCCGTCCTACGGCCCCGAGCCTGGAGGCGTATCGGCCTCGGTGGAATACGCCGTGGCGGCCCTGCAGGTTTCCGACATCGTCATCTGCGGCCACTCCGATTGCGGTGCCATGACGGCCATCGCCACCTGCAAGTGCCTGGACCACATGCCCGCAGTGGCCGGCTGGCTGCGCTACGCCGATTCCGCACGAGTGGTAAACGAAGCCCGCAACCATTTCGGCCCGCAGGCCAAGGTCGAGGCCATGGTGCGCGAAAACGTGATCGCCCAGCTTGCCAACATCCAGACCCACCCCTCGGTGCGCCTGGCCCTGGAAGAAGGCCGCGTGACATTGCATGGCTGGATCTACGACATCGAAAGCGGGCTGATCGAGGCCTTCGATGGCGGTACAGGCACATTCGTATCCCTCGCCCACAACCCCGAAGTACACGCCGTTTCCCATCAACCCAAGCGCGTTGCCTAAGTATTTTTCAACCAAGGAGAAACACCATGATCCAATCGCAAATCAGCCAGAACACCCGCCTTGCCCTGAGCGAAGTCATCCTTCTGGCCAAAGCCCGCAAAGACCTGTCGTTCTCCCAGATCACCGAAGGCACCGGCTTGTCCGAAGCGTTCGTCACCGCAGCACTGCTGGGCCAGCACCCGTTGCCGGCGACCGCCGCCCAGGTGGTGGGTGACAAGCTCGGCCTCGACGCTGACGGCATCGCACTGCTGCAGACCGTGCCACTGCGCGGCAGCATTCAAAATGGCGTCCCGACCGACCCGACCATCTACCGCTTTTACGAGATGTTGCAGGTGTACGGCACCACCTTGAAGGCGCTGGTTCATGAAAAGTTCGGCGACGGCATCATCAGTGCCATCAATTTCAAGCTGGACATCCAGAAAGTCGAAGACCCCGAGGGTGGCTCGCGCGCGGTGATCACCCTGGATGGCAAATACCTGCCCACCAAACCGTTCTGATCTGGCTGCAACACATGGGCTCGGCCGCAATGTTGCGGCCGAGCCACAACCTGAAGGTGATCAAAATTGAAAGCGTTGTTCGCATTGATACTAGGCGGGCTGTGTAACGTGGCGATGGCGACCGAAGTCGAGCAACAGGTCGAGCAGGCACCGGTTGAACAATACAGCTACTCCCGGCACCTCGATATCGCTCGCGTCATTTCCATGAGCCAGGTACCTGATGTCTGCGAGGTGGTACCCGCTCGCATGACGTACGAAGACTCCCAAGGCAATGAGCATGTGCTTGAGTACCGCGTGATGGGCAATGGTTGCTCGAATAACTGAGCCCGGCCTTCGCAGCGCGGCAGCACTCTATATGAGGACTGAAGTTGATGGACCTTATCTTTCGCAATGTACGCATTGACGACGCCCAACCACTGGTAGATGTGGCCGTGCAAGCAGGCAAAATCGCCGACATCGAGCAGCACATCGCCACCACCGCAGCGCACGAAATCCAAGGCGACGGCAAAGTGCTTGTTGCCGGGTTTGTCGAGGGCCACCTGCACCTGGAAAAAGCCAACGTGATGCACCGCAAGGCCAACCGTTCCGGCACCTTGAAGGAAGCGATCGCCGTCACCGCCGAACTGAAGCCCACACTGACCCGTGAGGATATCCGCGAACGTTCGATCCAGGTGCTGCGCGCACTGGTTCAGGCCGGTACCACGCATGTACGTGCCCATGCCGAGTTCGACCCCGCCCAAGGCTTCACCGGGCTCGAAGTGGTGCTGGAGTTGCGCGAGCAGTTCCGAGAGGTGATCGACATCCAGGTCGTGGCCTTTCCGCAAGAAGGCATTCTCAAGCTGCCTGGCATGCAGGCCATGATGGCCCAGGCAATGGAGATGGGCGCCGATGTGGTGGGCGGCATTCCCTACAACGACGTGTCGCCGCTGGAGCACATTGATTTCGTCTTTGACTTGGCCAAGCGCTACGGCAAAGACATCGACTTGCACCAGGACTTCGCCGATGACGCCGAGCACATGACCATCGAGTACGTGGCACGTCGAACCATTGCCGAAGGCTACCAAGGACGGTTCTGCGTTGGGCATCTGACCAGCCTGGCCGCTGCCTCGCCAGCGCGACAGGCACAAGTGATTGCGTTGCTACGTGAGGCCGACATCAGCGTGATGTGCCTGCCCGCCACCGACCTGCACCTGGGAGCTCGGGGTGACAGTCACAATGTCAGACGCACCCTGACACCGGTGCGTGCACTGCGCGACGGCGGTGTCACGGTTTGCCTGGCCACCAACAACATCCGCAACGCATTCACACCGTATGGCACTGGCGACCTGCTGCACATTGCGCAACTGGCCATTCCCGCGTGCCACTTGGGCGGCGCGGATGATCAGGCCACCGTGTTGTCGATGCTCACGACCAACCCTGCCAAAGCGTTGGGCTTGAAACGCCATGGTTTGGCGGTGGGCAATGATGCCGACCTGGTGATGGTGGATTGCCGGGCTGTGGCCGACGTCATTCTCGACCTGCCGACACGGCTGATGGTACTCAAGCGCGGCAGCGTGGTGGCAACCGCTGAGCACCGCAGGTCAGTCGCATTCTGAGGCCATCGGGGAGTGTTCCAGGGCATGCTCATCCTGCGTCTCCCAGCCCATTATGCGAAGCCTTTTCGACCCATCTCCGATACTGGCGAGTACGAACGGCCATGGAGAGCTGTTGCAAGATCAGCGCGCGTACTGGTGAAACACTCGGGTCGGGCTTTTTAGCTCGGCTGAGTTTGCGCAATTGGTACTTCACTACTGCCATGTTCGCCAAGGCTGCCAGGGCTTTGTTTTTCCAGGTGATCGGCGGCAATTGCGGGGCATTTTCCTTGCCTTGCAGCCAGTCACGAGGCAAATGCGGATCGATGGCCAACGCGGTTCCGATGCCCACCATGTCCACACCACGCTGCACGACGCTTTCGGCCACCGGGCGGCGACGTATACCGCCGGTGACCATCACCGGCATCCTGGCGACGGTCTGGATCTCACGGGCGAACTCGACGAAATATGCTTCGCGAGCCAGGGTACGGCCATCGCGCGCTTCACCTTGCATGGCCGGTACTTCGTAACTGCCTCCCGACAACTCCACCATATCCACGCCCAGGTCGTTGAGCCACCCAACTACCCTTTTCGCGTCATCGGCGCTGAAGCCTCCGCGCTGGAAGTCAGCCGAGTTGAGCTTGACCGCCACTGCAAAATCCGCAGAAACCACAGCCCTGACCGCCTTGACGATTTCGAGCAACAGGCGTGCCCTGTTTTCCAGAGCCCCGCCCCACTCGTCCGTCCTCTGGTTGGTCAACGGCGACAGAAACTGGCTCAGTAAATAGCCATGGGCAGCGTGGATTTCCACGCCAGTGAACCCTGCGCGCTCGCCGAGGCGTGCGGTATTCGCAAAGCGCTGGATAACCTCTTCGATCACGCCAGGGGTCATTGCATACGGCGTGACAAAATGCTTGGACATCTTGCCAAGCTCCAGCGGCACTGCTGAAGGTGCCCAGGTTTTTTGCCCAAGGTTGGCCTGCATCTGCCGGCCTGGGTGATTGATCTGCAACCAGAACTGCGCGCCGCCGGATCGCCCCACACGCGCCCAGCGCTTGAATTTGTGCAGTTGCTGGTCGTCCTGCAACACCACGCCACCCGGCCCGGTCATCGCGCGGCCGTCGACCATCACGTTGCCGGTGATGATCAGGCCGGCCCCACCGTCGGCCCATGCTTGATAGAGACGCATCAGTGCTTCGGAAGGCGCCTGATCGGCGTCCGCCATGTTCTCTTCCATGGCGGCTTTGGCGATTCGGTTCTTGATGGTCGAACCGTTGGGAAGCATCAGGGTGTCGAATACGTTCATGGGCAGTCCTCAACTGAAGATGAGGCCACCTTAAGATTAAAGTAAACTTTAAGGTCAACAGCTTTTTCAGGTTCATCGCACCAGCCCCTGGCAAGCTCGCTACCTGATCGACATGTATACCCTGATCCTGGCCGACAGCTGTCTTGCCAGCCCTGTCACGGCGCCCGCCGGGACGCGGATTTCACTGCACGCTTGCCTGAGGCTTGGCCAACCCCTTCTTCACGCAAACGATTGATCAGCATTTGCGCATTTTCCGCACACTCCATACCTTCGGGCTTACCCTCGATGCCTTGGATGACGAGAAGAAGCTGCGCTTTGTTCTGCGCTAGCCGGTGCTGCAGAACACCAATTTCCTCAACCTTCTGCTTGAGTCCACTGAGCAACTGGTCGTGGTGCCAGCCGCTGGCATTCGTCGGCATCAGTTGCCGTATTTCTTCCAATGAAAACCCCGCCGCCTGCGCTCCGGTGATGATTTCCAGCACCCATTGGGTCTCAGGCGCGTAGTCCCTGTAGCCATTCGCTTTGCGCTCGACAGATCTGATCAAGCCGCTTGCCTCGTAGAACCGGATGCGTGACGGTGCCAGCCCGCTGATTTTCGCCAGTTCGCCAATTCTCATAACCCACCCTGAAAATGCTATCGACCCTGAGTTGACTTTAAAGCTGGAGTCGTCGGTCAGCCAAGCGAATCAGTATTGCCTGGGGCCCGCCTACGTCATATTACTTTCACTGCGCGGCCGATGAACTTGACCGGGCCTGTTGGAGCACCCGTAGGAGAGCCCCCCGCTTTCTCAAGGGTCAGCTCGAACAACTGGTTCGGCTCAAGCGCAGGCAAGCGCCTCAGCGGCACGCGGTACTGTTCGCCCGGTTTGACCAACCCCAGCGAAACAGGTGCGCGCCACTGCTCACCCTTGGTCCAGAACTGCAAAGTCATGCCTTCGGGCACATCGTCCACGCCTAGGGGGATCAGTTCGATCATGCTGGCATCGTTGGCTTGCACTACCCAACCCGGGGCCTGGCCCGACGGCGCCACGAGCACCACCATGTAGGTGGTCACAGGCGGTGCCTTGGTCAACAGCGCCAAGGCCAGAAGCAAACTCGCTGCAAGCCCCGCAGCGCTCAAGCCCTGCCAGAGTCCAAGCCGCTGCCACCAGCCAGCGCGTGGATGCACTGGCGGGAAAGCCTCTTCAAGGCTGCGCTCGATCCGGCCCCACAAGCGGTGGCTTGGCGTGATGGGTTCAACTTGCGTGGTCAGTTCGAGCAGGCGGGCCTCCCAGGCATCAACTGCAGCTCGTACGGCCGGCTCCGTTTTCAACCGGTCCTGCATGGCAGCACGCTGCTCGCCACTCAAGGTACCCAGCACATACTCGGCTGCCAGGTCGTCCAGGTCCTCGGCGCTGTCATCACCTGGGGTACGCTTCATGTCATGCACTCCCGCAGGGCCTTCAGGCTTCGCTTGATCCATGCCTTCACGGTGCCCAACGGCGCACCCAGCAGGGTTGCGATTTCGGCATTGCTGCAACCATCCACATACGCATGCAGGATGCAACGCTGGGGAGCGGGTTGCAGTTGCTCAAGGCAGCGATAGATTTTCGCCGAGCCTGACCATAGTTGCAGGTCGTCCAGCTCCGGGGCCAGGGTTACAGCCGCGATCACGCCAGGCTCGCCCAGGTCGGTTTCCCAGCGGCCGTCACGCACGAAGTTCAGCGCCAGGTGACGGGTGATGCTGTACACCCAGCCTCGGGCTGAACCGCGCGATGGGTCATAGCTGGCAGCACGTGTCCAGATACGCACAAAGGCATCGTGAACGATGTCCTCCGCGCTCGCCTGATCGCGCACGATGCGCCGTGCGACGCCCAGCAAACGTGCCCCCTCATGCTCATACAGCGCCTGCAAGGCGTGGCGGTCTCCTTGGGCACAAGCGGCAAGACAGCCCTCGAAATCAAATGGAACAACGGGCGAATTCAAAATGGGGCGTTCCTTCATCATGAAACCTGGACGGTGCCCTGGCTTAGCGGCCTGGGGCACGTCCAGCAGCGTAGATGATCAATCGCTGGCGTGCCGCTCAAACCCTCGTCACTTGGCGGACCAGAACACGTAGTCCGCCTGGTACTTGACCCTCTGCTGCGCGCCTTTGCTCTGCGCCGTACAGTCCACAGAAGGCGCTACGCCACCGCGAGTCGCCAGGCGCTGGATGTAGCTGACTCCTTGCATCGCGCCATTGCCCTCGGCAGGGTTGGCCTTGACCAGTTGATACGGGATATCGCCTTTGGCCGCCGGGGCGACGGCAAGCTGGGTGCCGGTGACTTTCGAACCGTCCTTGGCCTGCCAGGTGGCCGGAGGACCAAAATAGTCACCTACAGGTTTGCCGCTGCGATCATTGAGCACCGCCTTGGGGCCGACGAAGGTCCACTCCGTCTGGCCTGGCGCATTGGCCTTGTCGCGGCATTCGTAGGTGATCTCACCGACACCGACGGTTTCCAGCATGATGGCGTGGCCATCGGGAACCTTGACCGCCTCCGGGACGCCCGACTGGGCATGGGCGGGGGCAGATGCCAGTACAAGGCAGGCGGCGAGCAGGGAGAAAGCGGGCTTGATGATCATGGGGCGAACTCCGTGGGGGTCATGGGTCAGGCAATCACCGACTGCCTGATAAGAACTACCCATCGGGTGCCGTTCTGGATGCACCGGCTCAACAATAATTTTGCATGCGCGTTATCGATACCGTGCTGACAGCGAAGCAGGCGTGCCACGGTCGACTGATCACGCCGGGGCGGTTACGCTGGCGTTTTCCACCTGCACGGAAGCGCCAGTGAAAGAGTCATACCAAGGAAGCTGCTTGTGCGCAGCGGTCAGTTACCTGCTGCTTACCACGCCAAAAGCTGTGAGCCACTGCCATTGCAGCCAGTGCCGCAAAGGGCACGGGGCAGCATTCGCTTCATACGGCAGCGTTCCGCGTAGCATGCTGCGCATCCTTCGTGGCGCCACCAGTATCAAGACCTATGCGTCTTCGCCGACGGTGGTGCGGGAATTTTGCGTAGAGTGCGGCTCGACCTTGTTCTGGTCACGCTCCGAAGGTGAGTTTGCCGACTGGGTTTCGATAGCACTTGGCACGCTTGATACACCGTTCCTGCCCAAGAAGCAGAAACATCTGCACGTCGACTCTGCTGCCCCTTGGTGCTTTCCGTTCATCCCGTCTGATTGCAAGAGCAGATCAGTTGACCGCTGAGTTCGATGCAACGGCGCTGCCATCCACGGTGGCGTCAGGATAATCCGCAACAGAGCAATCACGGCTAGGCACCTCGATGCCTGAACAACGGATGCTAGCGCTCACCGCACCCTCCGGAGACTTCGCTCGTTGACTGACTCACAGCACAGCCCTGCCTATGCAAAACGGTTCGAAGCCGTGCTTGCCTACATCGACAGCCACCTCGAAGGTGACCTGTCGGTGAATGCCTTGAGCCGCATCGCCAACTTTTCGGCGTTTCACTTTCACCGGCAGTTCACGGCATACATGGGCGTTCCGGTTTCACGGTATGTGCAACTGATGAGGCTTCGACGTGCGGCGCACCAACTGGTCGCCTTGCCCGCAACACCCGTTCTGGACGCCGCATTCGGCGCCGGCTTCGAAAGCCCCGAAGCCTTTTCCAGGGCGTTCAAGCGTGCGTTCGGCATGGCGCCGAGCGTGTTCGCCAAGGCGCCGAACTGGCAGGCCTGGAGTGCGGTATTCGTTGTTCCACGCCTTTGCAGGAGTATCACCATGCAGATCCGTATAGTGGAGTTCGCCGAAACCCGCGTGGCCGCGCTCGAACACCGAGGGCCGCCCAGCCTGGTCGGTGAAAGCGTTGCGCGTTTTCGCCAATGGCGCATAAACAGCGGCCAGTCGCCGGTGGCCAGCAGCCGCACCTTCGGCATCCCCTACGACAACCCCGACACCACCCCGCCCCACGCCTTTCGCTTCGCCGTTTGTGGGGAGATGAACGAGGCCGTGCAGCCCAATGAGTTCGGTGTGCATGAACGGGTTATACCGGCGGGCCGTTGTGCCGTGATTCGGCATAGCGGCTCGCCTGACTACATTGGCGAAACCATCTACCCGCTGTACCGGGACTGGTTGCCGTCGAGCAATGAAGAACTGCGCGACCATCCGTTGTTCTTCCAATACCTGAGCGTGTATCCGGAAACGCCACTGGAGCAGTGGGAAACGGATATCTATGTGCCGCTGAAGTAGGCCGGGCCAAGGGTGGCAGCAGCAGCCAGCCACTCAAACAACTGCCGAGCAGCCGCGCCCAAAGGCCGGTCGTTACTATGGACCAGGTAATAGTTTTTCCCAGTCAGCAGGACATGGGGGAACAGCTGTACCAAACTGCCCTGCGCCACGTCGTCCTCCACCAACCAAGGGCTGGTCAGCACAATGCCCTGGCTGCGCCGTGCAGCATCGATGGCCATTTCCGACTGATCGAAACGCAAGTCGCTCTTCAACCTGTCGAAGGACATTCCGACTTGCCCTAACCATCGCGACCAATTGGCGTGAGAGGTGGTATAGAGCACCGTCGCGCGTACCATGTCCTCGATGACGGACAGTTGCAGACGCTCGCGGTATTCAGGGCTGCAATAGACGCGAGCTTCATCACGCAGCAGCAACTTCACCTGGAGGTCGAGGGCTTGGCCGTCGAAATGGCGTACGGCCAGATCATAAGTGCCCGACTGAAAGTCGACAGGCGCCACGGATGCGCTCACGTGAAGCTTCAACTCTGGATACGAACGGGTCAGGTCAGGCATCCGGCGGGCAAACCAAGTGTTCGCGAACGCGGGTGGCAGGCTCAGATGCACGTCGAATTCGCCGCTGCGCTGCAGCGCAAGATTGGCGTGTTCAAGCTGCTGAAGCGCTGGCTTGACTTGCGCCCAATAGCGCAGTGCTTGTTCGGTCGGCTGTAGCCTGCGCACGCTGCGCACGAACAGAGAGGTACCCAGCCAGTCTTCCAGCTTGCGAATCTGTTGTCCCACCGCCCCAGGCGTAACGAACAGTTGCTGAGCTGCCAGTACCGCACTGCCGGTGCGCATGACAGCGTCGAAACAGACAATGGCCTTCATCGGGGTATCGGCTCGCATAGCGTAGTTTTTCTCTTTCATACCGTCACGAGAGATGATTTGTACCGGGTTGGCCATCTCACCACAATCACCTCAGCAATCTTGCCGGCCCGAGGGGTACAACACGTGAACGTTCTGATTATCCATGCCCATCCCGAACCTTGCTCCTTCAATGGCGCCATGACCCGGACTGCGGTGCGTACGCTTACCCGGCTAAACCATGAAGTGCGGGTAAGTGACCTTTATGCCATGGGCTGGAACGCCGTACTGCAGGCAGAGGATTTCTCCGAGCGGGTCGATGGGCACTTTTTTGACCCCGCCACGGAGCAGGCGCACGCTCAGGTTACTGCGACGGTATGTAGCGAGGTTAAGGCCGAGCAGGACAAGGTCGCATGGGCCGAGCTGGTGATTTTCCAGTTTCCGATGTGGTGGTTTTCCATGCCAGCCATGCTCAAGGGCTGGGTTGATCGTGTCTTGAGCCGCGGTTTCGCCTATTCCACCGGGCGCAAGTACGATACCGGACACCTCAAGGGCAAATGCGCAATGCTCAGCCTCACCACAGGTACCGCAAGCACCCTGTACGCACCCAACGGCATTGACGGTGATCTGCACCACATTCTCTGGCCCATTCACAACGGCATACTGGCGTACACCGGTTTTACCGTGCTCCCCCCCTTTGCCGCGTGGATGCCCGCCCAGGTCAGCCAACAGCAACGGGAGGATTATCTGCTGCAGTATGCCGAGCGGCTATCACGGCTGGGCGATATGCAACCGCTGTTCTTTCATCCACGGCAGGATTACGACGAGCATCAACAGCTCAAGCCAGGCATACCCGCCCGTTCGGGCGTCCAGTGGAATCCCCGCGCTGGCCAGACCTTCGAAGCGTCTGCGAGCAAGAATTTTGATAGTGCTGCAAATGGAGAATCATCGTGAAGGGCTATTGGATCATTTTCGGTGCCGAGGTAAACGACGCCGATGCACAGCAGGAATATGGCCGACTGTGGGCACCCATCAGTGAGAAGTACAATGCCAAGGTCAAGGTTCTGAAGCCTGGGACATTGGTCGAGGCCCAATCCAGCCAGCGCGTGCTTGTGGTCGAGTTCCCTAGCTACGCGCAAGCCAAGAACTGTTATAGCGATCCTGATTACACCGCCGCAAAACAGTTCGCGCTTCGCGCCTATTGCCGCGAACTGATCATTATTGAAGGCGATCTCGCCTAGCCTCATCGCTAGGGGAGACTATCGGCGTCAGGGCCCAGAGCTTTCCGGGATACTGAAGGCGAGCGACCTCATTGCTGTAGTGCCGCGTCGCTTAGCGGCGGATGTCGATAGTCTCGTCATGCTTTAGCCAGTTTGTGGCCAGCCCCCTCCGGCCCTTCTCGTCGTTTTGTTCAAACCTGAGCTAGCTGCTCCCGGGCGAACGTCTGGGCTTCTTGGTAGACTAATACACCTTTTTCTTGAGGCAGATCTGGACGGTATAGCTCACCGTCCCAGCAGCCTTTTTCCTTGCTCTGATAGTTGCCATGGTTTTCGGTGGTACAAGCGTGATTGGCATTGGTACATCGTACCAGTGCGCAACCAAAAAGCGCCCAAAACCCCGAAAAATGGTACCAAAATGCGTAGACCAGAATGCCCCTAGAATCAGCCCCAAAGCCAGAAACCACGCGCCCTGAGCCGTCACGCCGCTTCAGCGTTGCACCGATGATGGACTGGACAGACCGCCACTGCCGCTTCTTCCTGCGCCTGCTCTCCAGTCAAACCTTGCTCTACACCGAAATGGTCACCACCGGTGCCCTGCTGCACAACGACGCCCACCGTTTCCTGCGCCACGATGCCTCCGAGCACCCGCTGGCCCTGCAACTGGGCGGTAGCGTACCCGCCGACCTCGCAGCCTGCGCACGCCTGGCCGAGGACGCGGGCTATGACGAGGTCAACCTCAATGTCGGCTGCCCGAGCGACCGGGTGCAGAACAACATGATCGGCGCTTGCCTGATGGCTCACCCGGCGCTGGTGGCCGATTGCGTGAAGGCCATGCGGGATGCGGTGTCGACACCGGTGACGGTCAAGCACCGTATCGGCATCAATGGCCGCGACAGCTACGCCGAACTGTGCGATTTCGTCGGACAGGTACGTGAGGCTGGGTGCCGGAGTTTTACCGTGCATGCGCGTATCGCGATTCTGGAGGGGCTGTCGCCGAAGGAAAACCGCGAGGTTCCGCCCCTGCGCTATGACGTCGCGGCGCAGCTGAAGGCGGACTTCCCGGACTTGGAAATCGTGCTCAATGGCGGGATCAAGACCCTGGCAGAATGCCAGGCACACCTTGAAACCTTCGATGGTGTGATGCTGGGGCGTGAGGCGTATCACAACCCTTACCTGCTGGCCGAGGTCGACCAGCAGCTGTTTGGCAGCGATGCGCCGGTGATCAGCCGTAGCGAGGCGTTGGCGCAGTTGCGGCCATATATCGTGGCGCACATGGAAAGCGGTGGCGCGATGCACCACGTTACCCGGCATATTCTGGGGCTGGCCCAAGGGTTCAAAGGGGCGCGGCGCTTCCGTCAGTTGCTGTCGGCAGACATTCACAAGGCGGCGCAGCCGCTGGCAGTGTTTGACCAGGCGGTGGAATTGCTGCAAGGCCGGTGATACTACCCGTGCACGCAACCCGGCGGCTCCTACAGACGATCGTGCGAGCTTGAGAATTGCAGTATGTGGAACCTCAAGGCAGCCGGGCACTCGAATCTTCACCTTATGTACAGCCCTTCGTGGGCAAGCCCGCTTCTACAGGCCCTTGAGCGGCTGTCGGGGCTCGGGTAATGTCGAGTAAATGCACAGGACAGAGCACGCCCATGACTTCCAAGCTGGAACAACTGAAGCAGTTCACCACCGTGGTCGCCGACACCGGGGACCTGGACGCCATCACCCGGCTGAAGCCGGTCGATGCCACCACCAACCCGTCCCTGCTGCTAAAGGCCGCCGCCATCCCGGGCTACGCCGACCTGCTCAAGCAGGTGAAGGCCGATGCCAAGGGCGATGTCGACCTGGCCTGCGACAAGTTCGCGGTCGCCGTGGGTTCAGGCATTCTCAAGGTCATTCCGGGGCGTATCTCCACCGAGGTGGATGCTCGCCTGTCGTTCGATGAACCGGCGCTGCTGAACAAGGCCCGCCAGCTGATCGGGCTGTATGACGCGGCCGGGGTCTCCAAAGACCGCGTGCTGATCAAGCTGGCCTCCACCTGGGAAGGCATCCGTGCTGCCGAGCAGCTGGAGAAGGAAGGCATCCAGACCAACCTCACCCTGCTGTTCTCCTTCGCCCAGGCCCAAGCCTGTGCCGATGCAGGGGTGTTCCTGATTTCGCCATTTGTGGGCCGTATCTACGACTGGTACAAGAAGAGCACCGGCACGGATTATGTGGGCGCCGACGACCCAGGCGTGCAGTCGGTGACGCGCATCTATGACTACTACAAGGCCAATGGCTACGACACCGTGGTCATGGGCGCCAGCTTCCGCAATATCGGCCAGATCGAACAACTGGCGGGCTGCGACCGCCTGACCATCAGCCCTGAACTGTTGCAGAAGTTGAGCGATGACCAGGGTGAACTGCCGCGCGTGCTCAAGCCAGGCAATGCCGGCGAGGCCAAGCAGCAGCTGAATGAAAGCCAGTTCCGCTGGGCAATGAACGAAGATGCCATGGGCACCGAGAAGCTGGCCGAGGGTATTCGCCAGTTTGCGCGGGACCAGGAAAAACTGGAGAAGTTGATGGCTGAAAAAGCCTGACACATATCGAATTTGCCTGACGGGCGGGAAGTGTTCAGCATTTTCCGCCCGTTTTTGTTTGCTATCGTTTCCGCGCCAGGCTTTAGCATTTTCTTGAATCCAAGGGCCCTTTCGCGGACAAGCCCGCTCCCACAGGTAAAGTGCAGCCCTTGAGTGCAGTGCCGTACCTGTGGGAGCGGGCTTGCCCGCGAAGGGGTCGACTAGCCTTCAGAGCTGTTGATGACCCCATCCTTGCCCCTTGTACTCACCGGCCCGGTACTGCGCCGCCTGGAACCCCAGCGCCTGGCCATCTGGCTGGTCGCCACCCAACCGCTGCAACCCGAATTCATCTTCCCGGCAAGCGAGGCCAAGGTGGATTGCCAGGTCGTCCCGGTCGGCCAGCACGCTTTCATTCACCTGCTGGAAATCCACTTCGCCAACCCCCTGCCCTGCAACCAGCAGCTCGACTACGACCTGCTCATCAACGGCCAGGGCATCGCGGGCTGGGCGCCGCACCTGCTCTACCCCGGCACCCAGCGCCCGAGCCTGGTGCTGCGCGACCGTCTCGACCACTTGCTGCACGGTTCTTGCCGCAAGCCGCACCACCCCGCTGCCGATGGCTTGCTGTGCGCTGACCGCCTGCTGCAGGCCTGCGAGCAGCCTGAAGATCGCCCGGCCGTGCTGCTGATGACCGGCGACCAGGTGTACGCCGACGATGTCGCCGGCCCGATGCTGCGTGCTATCCATAGCCTGATTGAGCGCCTGGGCCTGTTCGACGAGCAGCTGGATGGCGCCGTGGTTGCCGACAGCCAGGCGCTGTACCAGCACCCGGCCAGCTACTACCACCGCGCCGACCTGCTGCCGGCGCAGGAAACCAACGACACCTTGCGCGAGCGGTTTTTTGGCGGCAAGCGCAAGCCGATTTTTTCGTCCAGCAACGCCGACAACCACCTGGTGACCTTCGCCGAGGTCATGGCCATGTACCTGCTGGTGTGGTCACCCGTGCCGTGGCAGCTGGTGGACATGGCGATGCCCAGCGGGCTGACCGACCAGCGCCAGGCACGTTATCGACAGGAGCTGCCGCTTATCCAGGGGTTTGCCGGGAACCTTGGCCAGGTGGCGCGGGTGATGGCCCACCTGCCCTGCCTGATGATCTTCGACGACCACGACATCACCGACGACTGGAACCTCTCGGCACAGTGGGAAGAAACCGCCTACGGCCACCCCTTCTCGCGGCGGATCATTGGCAACGCACTGCTTGGCTACCTGCTGTGTCAGGCCTGGGGCAACGATCCGGACAGCTGCAAGCCCCTGGTCAGGCAATGCCAGGCCTTGTGCAGCCAGGCCCGCGATGAACTGATCGGCGAACTGCTGCGCTTTCAGGGCTGGCAATTCAGCTTGCCGACAAACCCTCCCTTGCTGGTACTGGACACCCGTACCCGCCGCTGGCGCAGCGAAAGCAACCTGGCCAAGCCGTCCGGCCTGCTTGACTGGGAAGCGCTGAGCGAGTTGCAGCAGGCCCTGCTCGACCACCCGTCAGCGGTGATTGTCTCGCCTGCGCCAATTTTTGGCGTGAAGCTGATCGAGACTGTGCAGAAGGTGTTCAGCTGGCTGGGGTACCCGCTTTTGGTGGATGCCGAAAACTGGATGGCCCACCGAGGTGCGGCGCAGGTCATCCTCAACATCTTCCGCCACTCGCGCACGCCGGGGCACTACGTGGTGTTGTCCGGGGATGTGCACTATTCGTTCGTCTATGAAGTGCTGATCCGCCACCGCCAGCGCAGCCCGCATTTGTGGCAGGTGACCAGCAGCGGGATCAAGAACGAGTTCCCCCGGCGCCTGCTGGATGTACTCGACCGGCTCAACCGCTGGCTGTATGCACCGCGCTCGCCGCTGAACTGGTTTACCAAGCGCCGGGAGATGGAAGTGGTGCCGCGTACGCCCAGCCACAGCAAGGCCGGGGAGCGTTTGTGGAACGGTGCGGGGCTGGGGCAGGTGTTCTTTGATGAGCAGGGGCGGCCGATGCGGGTGTATCAGCTCGATGCGGGTGGGGGTGAGGCTACCGAGTTTACTGGCTGAGTCTGGTCTTCAGTCTGTGCTGGCCTCTTCGCGGGTAAACCCGCGAAGAGGCCGGCACAGGTCAAGAATCAGGTGCGCTCCAGCGCATTGACCAGGTCATGGAAGGCTTCGCGGTTGGAGTCGTTCAGGCCCATGAGGATCTTGTGCGCCTCCAGCACCTTTGAGCGCACCACCTCTTCGTTCTGGTCCTGCGACGGCAGGTCGGTCAGGCACTCGGGGCACGGAATCGGGCGATCGACGATGTTGAACACCTGATCGAAACCCATCGACTGCAACAACCGGGAAATGTCCGGGTTGGTGGTGACCACGGTCGGCAACAGGCCTACCTTCTGCCGCGACAGGATCGACAGCTTGGCCAGCAGGCCCAAGGTGGTGCTGTCGATACTCTCGGTTTCGGTAAGGTCGATGACAATCGCCGAGAAGTTCAACGCCGTGAATATCTTCTCGATCGTCGCATCCAGCGCCGAACACAGGGTCAGGCGCACTTCACCGACGAACTTCAATACGAAGGTACCACTCTGCTCGGCGAACTGGATTCTACCGGTACTCATTGAAGGTTCCTGCTCAACACCAATAGGGCGATATCATCCGGCATATCCCCAAGCGTAGCTAATCCGAATCGTTGACGCAGCCCATCCAGGCTGCCACCTGCTGCCTTGACGATCTCCGGCAAGGCAGCCTCTTTATCTTTGAGCGTGTCACCCGGCAAAAGGTCCAGAATGCCATCGGACATCAGGCTGAGGCTGAACTGAGGTGGCAGCTCCACCACCAAGTCCTGGTAGGTAGCCTCGTCGAACAGCCCCACCGGCAGGCCACGGCCTTCCAGGTAACGGGTATGCCCGGGGGTATGCAGCACGGGCAGCGGCAAGTGGCCACCCACGGCGTAGGTCAACAGACCAGCCTCTTCGTCGATCACCCCGCCAACCATGGTCACGTGCTTGCCCAGCTTGCTATTGATCAGGCCGCGGTTGATGTGGCTGAGCACTTCGGACGGTTTGAACTCGCGCATCCTGCTGCGCTTTAGCTCAAACATGAGCCGCGTGGTCATGAATTTCAACAGCACGGTGACAAAGGCCGACGACGCGCCATGCCCGGATACATCGGCGAGGTAGAAGGCAATACGCCGCTCGTCGACGCGGAAGTAATCGACAAAATCACCCGACAGGTACAACGACGGGATGATCTGGTGCTCGAAGGCGAACTCGCCAGCTACCCAGGGGCTTTCCGGCAGCATGTTCATCTGCACCTGGCGACCGGCGGTCTGGTCCTCCTGCAGCAGGTGCAGGCTGGCTTCCAGTTCGCGGTTGGCCGTTTCGAGCTTGTCGCGGTAGCGTTGGTTTTCCAGCACCAGTCGCGAGCGGTCGAGGGCGCGGCGCACCGAATGCTCAAGCACGGCCAGATCTTCCAGCGGCTTGATCAGGTAGTCGGCGGCGCCCAGGCGCAAGGCTTCCACCGCATCACTCATGACACCGGCCCCAGACACCACGATCACCGGCAACTGCGGCGCACGCTCGCTGACCTGACGGATCAGTTCGAGGCCGCCCATCTGCGGCATGCGCAGATCGCAGATCACGAGGTCGGGCTGGTGTTCTTCGAAGACCTGAAGCCCCTGCTGGCCATTACCGGCCTGGAGGACGCTGAAGCCACTGTCTTCAAGATAGGCGGCGAGGCTCGCACGGACCACGTCGTCGTCATCGATAATCAGCAGCGTTGCACTGGTTTTCTGCATGTGGGCGAACGGCGCCGATTTGGGTGGGTGCAGCGGTGTCGGCAAAGCAGACGGCCAGCTACGGGAATTCTCTGTGGTCACACTCTACTTGAGTTGTAGGACAAGAACACCTGCCCGGCAACTGTTCAGAGGTACCTTGTAAGGCGCAGACGGTACTCCCATCCGGCAGGCGTTTCAAGCATGCGAGGGTCGACCTCGCCGCTCTTTACAGGGCAAATCACTGGGAGTTATAAGAAAGTCGACCAGCGTACCCCGATGGGAAGGATGCAGCATGCCGCACACACCCTCCAGCCACAGCGAAAAACGCGATTTCATCCGCATGCGCATCGATACCGCGGTCAGCCTGCTGCATGAGGGCCAGGTGATCGCAGCCGTGTGCCTGGACCTGTCCAGCAGCGGCATGCAAGTGCAGGCGCCGCAACGCTTCCAGGTGGGGGATCATATCGAGGTGCGGATCGAGTCCGACCACCCGGCGCTGAAAGGGCTGCATGCCAGCACCGAAGTGGTATGGATTGCCGACCAGCCGGGTGGGCAGCAGAAGTTCGGGCTGCGCGTGCTGGCCATGCATTGAAAAGGGGCCTGAAGCGGCCCCTGTTCACAGATCAGAAGTCGTCTTCGACTTCGCCATCCTTGACCTTGAACTCGCGGTTCTGCAGGTAGGCGTTACGAATGAAGATGTACTTGTCACCCTGTATCAGCTTCTCGGCAGAGAGCAGGTCGGCACGCGTGTCGATCACGTCCAGGGCAAAGATCGAATTGCGCGTCGGCACATGGTCGATGTAGCGGTAAGGCTTGGTGTAGCTGTCCGGGTACTTGGCAACGCCGTCACGCACCGTGCTGGGCCCCAGCAGCGGGATGACCACGTACGGGCCGCTCGGCATACCCCAGTAGCCCAGGGTCTGGCCGAAGTCTTCGTCATTGCGCTGCAGGCCCATCTTGGTGCCCACGTCGAAGAAACCGCCCAGGCCGAAGGTGGTGTTGACGATCAGCCGCGCCGTATCCACCCCCGCAGCATGAGGCTTGAGCTGCAACACGTCGTTGGCCAGGTTGGTCACATCACCCAGGTTGCGGAAGATGTTGTGGATGCCATCTTCAAGGAACTGCGGAGTGACCGCCTGGTAGCCCTTGGCCAATGGCTTGAGGGCATAGGTGTCGAGGGTATCGTTGAAGCGGAAGATCGGCCGGTTGACCGCTTCCCAGGGATCTTCCTCGGTGGCTGCCTGGGTGGCTGCCACGGGCGCCAGCAGCATGCTGGCGCAGACACAGGCCTGGGTGACTCGTTCGATCACACTGGCACCGATCCTACGCATAGATGTCTCTCCATCGAATTTCTCGGCCGCAAACGCAACGGGTCGCGCTGCTGGTAAGGCGGCAGTATAGAGGCTTGCGGCCTGATAAACAGCTTTACACATGTTTGCTCAATATTTTGTGAACAACTGTTGCAGGGGCGCCGATGTCACAGGGCGGTAACAATCACCGAATAGCCTGCGGACTATTTGGGGGAAGTTGCCATGGACGCTGCACCCGCCTTCACTGCTGTGCTGTTCGGCTTGCGCGGCTGCCTGGTGCAGGCCGCCAATGGTGGCGCCCCCTCGCCCGCACCCGGCGCCCTGGCTGCCCTCGCCAGCCTGCGCCAGCACCAGGTGCCGTGCATCTGGCTGGATGACCTCAGCGCCACCCAAAGCAAGCGCCTGGCACACGTACTGCCCGACTGGCTGCCGGGGCATTCGGTAAACGGCGTACGCTGGCCGGCGCCCAACGCCTGTTGGCAGGCACTGATGACCCTGGACAGCGAACGCCTGGATGGCTGCGTGCTGGTCAGCGGCGACCCGCGCCTGCTGCAGTCCGGGCTTAACGCGGGCTTGTGGACGGTGGGCCTGGCCGCCTGCAGCCCGTTCTGCGACCGCAGCTCGCGGCAATGGCAAGCCATGACCTCGCAGCAACAGGACGTGGCCCGTGGCAAGGCAACGCTGGAACTGTTCGGCCTGGGCGTGCACTCGGTAATCGACCACCTGGAGGCGCTGGACACCTGCCTGCAGGACATCGCCCAGCGCCGGCGCAAAGGTGAAAAACCCTGATACAGCACCTTTGACGCGGATCATGCAAAGCGGCGGCAGGTGGATTACGCTGAAGACAGGCCAGAACCTTTGCCGCTTCGCTGAGGTCCATGGTTTGCCAAGCCCTTGATGGAGAACTACCAATGCCTGCCCGCGAATTGCAAGAGCGCCTGAACAGCTTGCGCGAGCAACTGGACCGCAACGTACCGCTTACAGAAGAAGAGCTGACCACGTTGCACGAAGAGGCGCGTCAGATCGAGGCGCAACTGAAACTGGAGGAAGCCACGCCAGACAACAACCTGGTAGACAGCGTGCATCTGGCAATCGAACGCTTCGAGGCCGATCACCCGGACGCCACGGCAACTCTGCGCAGCATTGTCAACTCGCTGCACAGCATGGGGATCTGAAACAGCTGGGGCTGCTCGGCAGCCCATTCGCAGCACAAGGCTGCTCCCACAGGTTCAGCGCAAAACCCTGATCATGCGCTGAAACTGTGGGAGCGGCCTTGTGTCGCGAAAGGGGCGCAGAGCGCCCCCAATGTACTTGAGCCTTACTGCCGAACCAGCCGCTTGTTATCCGGGCTGATCGCCCCGGTGCTACGGTACGGGTTGATATCCAGCCCACCCCGGCGCACATACCGCGCATACACCGTCAGATGCTCCGGCTGCAGCAGGTTCTTCAAATCCAGGTAAATGCGCTCGACGCATTGCTCATGGAAGTCGGCGTGCTGTCGGAAGCTGATCAGGTAAGTCAGCAGGCTGGCGTGGTCCAGCGCCCTGCCCTTGTACTCGACCACCACGCTGCCCCAGTCCGGCTGGCCGGTTACCGGGCAGTTGGACTTCAGCAGGTGGCTGTGCAAGGTTTCTTCCACCACGTGCTCCGGGTTGCAGCGCAGCAGCTCTGGCTGCGGCTGCTCGTAGTTGCTGATGGCAACGTCCAGCGCATCGATGCACAGCCCCGGCAAGGCTTCCACGCCTTGGGCCTCGACTTCAGCCAAGGTACGAACCTTCACCCCCACCGGCTTGCCAGCCGCGGCAGACAGGTCTTTCTCCAGGCAGGCCTGCAATTCGCCCAGGGAGGCAAACACCGTCTGGTTCAGCGAGTTGAGGTACAGCTTGAACGACTTGGACTCGATGATGTTCGGCGAGTCGGCCGGGATGGCGAACTCGCCGATCGCCACCACCGGTTTGCCCGACGGCAGCAGCCAGCTCAGCTCGAAGCAGTTCCAGTAATCCACGCCCTGCCAGGGCAAGGTCTGCGCGGTGACGCCCAGCTCGGCCCACTTGGCAGTACGCGGGATCGGGAACAACTGCTCCGGGGAGTAGGTGGCGATGTATTCGCTGGACTTGCCCAGCGGCGAGTGTTCGGCAGCAGGATGCATGGAAACTGACCTAGAGGTTCGAAATTGCCCCTAGTCTACCGGTTTTGCACCCTGCCTTGGAGCGCAAGTCACTCGATGGTCAACGCCCCGACCATGCCAGCCTGATAATGCCCCGGCACGTTGCAGGCAAACTCGATGGGCGCCGACTTGCGGAAGGCCCAGGTCAGCTCGGCGCGCTGGCCTGGCATGACCAGCACCGTGTTGCCACCACCGTGGCCATGGCCGACGCCGTGATCCATCATCTGCCCGTGGTCCATGCCTTCGTGGTTCATGGCCTCGGTGAACATCTTGCCTTGCATGGCGACCATTTCCTTCTGGTGCTCGGCATGCATGGCCTTGTCACCCAGGTTGAATTCATGCGGCAGCTTACCCTCGTTGACCAGTACGAAGCGCACCGTCTCGCCGGCTTTTACCTGCAGGTTTTTGGGCTCGAAGGCGATGTCCTTGAGCACCACGTTCACCGTGCGGGTGGCTTTGTTCGCCGGGGCCGGCTCGCCAAAGGCGAAAGTTTGCGCCTCGCCGGCAAAGGTCGGCAGGCTGGCCAGGGCGAGGGCGGCGGCGATGAACAGGCGTTTCATGATGACTCCGGAAATGTACAACAGGATGAGGCCACCTTAGTCACGGGCGACTGGCAGCTACCTGACAGGGAGATTACAACTTTGTCAGCTTGGGCGTGCCTGCGCTTCGTCACGTATCATTTCAGCCACTACACCGCCTGCCTCCACAGGGCAGGTACAAACTTTCAAATTATGGACAGTGCATGAAACTGCTGATCGTCGAAGACCAGGCCCGCACCGGCCAGTACCTGAGCCAGGGCTTGAGCGAGGCCGGCTTCGCCACCGAGCTGGCCACCGATGGCGAAACCGGCCAGTTACTGGCCCTGACCGGCGACCACGACCTGCTGATCCTCGACGTAATGTTGCCTGGCCGTGACGGCTGGCAGATCCTCCAGGCCGTGCGCCAGGCCGGCCTGGATACGCCAGTGCTGTTCCTCACCGCCCGCGATGCCGTCGAGGACCGCGTGCATGGCCTGGAGCTGGGCGCCGACGACTATCTGGTCAAGCCGTTCGCCTTTTCCGAACTGCTGGCCCGGGTGCGCAGCCTGCTGCGCCGTGGCACCAGCCCCAGCCAGGACACCACCCTGAACCTGGCCGACCTGCGCCTGGACCTGATCCGCCGCCGCGCCGAGCGCGCCGGCCAGCGCATCGACCTGACCGCCAAGGAGTTCGCCCTGCTCGAACTGCTGCTGCGCCGCCAGGGCGAGGTATTGCCAAAATCGCTGATCGCATCGCAGGTGTGGGACATGAATTTCGACAGCGACACCAACGTGATCGAAGTGGCGATCCGCCGCCTGCGCCTGAAAATCGACGACCCGCACCCGAACAAGCTGATCCACACCGTACGTGGCATGGGCTATGTGCTCGAAGAGCGCACGGAATGATGCGCAGGGTTTCCCTCGGCAGCCGTCTGGCCCTGTTGTTCGCCGCCTGCACCGCCGCCGTTTCGCTGGGCGCCGGCGTGTTGTTCAACCGGGCCAGCGAGCAGCACTTCGTCGAACTCGACCAGCAACTGCTGGACTCGCGCCTGTCACTGTTCCGTACGCAACTGGCTGGCATCACCACCCCAACCGAGCTGCAGGCACGGCTGCCCGCCCTGCGCGATGAGCTGAGCCACCAGGCCGACCTGGCGCTGCGCATCAGCGGCAGCGACGGCACCACCTGGTTCGAAAGCCGCACCGGGCTACCGCAGGCACCGCTGCCCGCCGGGCTGGCCACCCTGCATGCACAAGGCACCGACTACCGCAGCGTGGCTGTGCACCTGGCGCAGGGCGCCGTGCAGTCGCCACAACTGGCCCTGTACCTCGACATCACCCACCACCAGCATTTCCTGCAGGGCATGCAACGCCTGATCTGGCTGACAGTCGGCCTTTCAGCGCTGGCCACCGCGCTGCTCGGCGCCTGGGCGGTACGCAGCGGCCTGCGTCCGTTACGGCAGATGGGCCAGGTGGCCGCCAGCGTGTCGGCACGCTCGCTCACCACACGCCTGCCGGTGGCGCAAATGCCCGAAGAGCTGGCCGAACTGGCCACCAGCATGAACGCCATGCTGCAGCGCCTGGACGATGCCTTCCAGCGCCTGTCGGCATTTTCTGCCGACATTGCCCATGAGCTGCGCACGCCGCTGTCCAATCTGCTAACTCATACCCAGGTTACCCTCACCCGCCCGCGCAGCCTTGAGGAGTACCGCGAAGCGCTGCATGGCAACCTGGAAGAACTGCAGTGGATGGCGCAGATGATCAACGACATGTTGTTCCTGGCCAAGGCCGACCACGGCCTGCTGGTGCCAGGGCAAGCGCCTTTGGCGTTGCATGACGAGGTGGATGCGCTGCTGGAGTACTACGCGCCGCTGGCCGAAGACAACAATGTGCAGATGCTGCGCGAGGGGGAGGCTGTGCTGCACGGTGACCGGCATATGCTGCGCCGGGCGCTGTCCAACCTGCTGGATAACGCCATGCGCTTTACCCCGGCGGGTGGGCAGATAAGGGTAACGCTGGCGTCTGGGCCGAGAATCAGCGTGGCCAATACCGGGCCGGCCATCGAGCCAGCTGCTTTGCCGCGGTTGTTCGACCGCTTTTACCGTGTGGACCCGGCACGGCGCGAAGGCAGTAGCGAGCATGCTGGGTTGGGCTTGGCGATTACCCGGTCAATCGTGCAGGCCCATGGCGGGGGCATTCGGGCGGAATGTGAAAATGGGTGGACACGGTTCGTCATCGAGTTCAGCCAGGATCGGTGAAATCGGGGCTGCTTCGCAGCCCATCGCCGGCAAGCCAGCTCCCACAGGACTGCATCAAGCCCGAAAGCCTGCGCGGTACCTGTGGGAGCTGGGGCTGCTGTGCTGCCCATTGCCTGCAAGCCGCCCCCCACAGGTACGCATCAAGCCGAGAGCCTGCGCGGTACCTGTAGGAGCTGGGGCTGCTGTGCTGCCCATTGCCTGCAAGCCGCCCCCACAGGTACGCATCAAGCCGAGAGCCTGCGCGGTACCTGTAGGAGCTGGGGCTGCTGTGCTGCCCATTACCTGCAAGCCGCCCCCCACAGGTACGCATCAAGCCGAGAGCCTGCGCGGTACCTGTAGGAGCTGGGGCTGCTGTGCTGCCCATTGCCTGCAAGCGCCCCCCACAGGTACGCATCAAGCCGAGAGCCTGCGCGGTACCTGTAGGAGCTGGGGCTGCTGTGCTGCCCATTGCCTGCAAGCCGCCCCCCACAGGTACGCATCAAGCCGAGAGCCTGCCCGGTACCTGTAGGAACTGGGGCTGCTGTGCTGCCCATTGCCTGCAAGCCGCCCCCACAGGTACGCATCAAGCCGAGAGCCTGCCCGGTACCTGTGGGAGCTGGCTTGCCGGCGATAAGGCCCTCGAACCTACCTCAAACCGCCAGTCCAATCGCCGGCTGCACCTGCGACGCCCGATAAGCCGGGTAAATGGTCGCCAGGAAGCTCATCACCAACCCGGCCGTGCAGATCATCACCACATCGCCCCACTGCAATTGCGACGGCAAGCTGCTGACGAAGTACACGTCCGACGTAAAGATGTGCTGCCCACTCACCCGCTCCAGCCAACCCACGATCTGGCTGACATTGAACGCCGCAATCACGCCCAGCACGCCGCCGATCAACGTCCCGACCACACCAATCAGGCTGCCCTGGACCATGAACGTGCCCATGATCTGCGCGGGTGTAGCACCCAAGGTACGCAGAATGGCAATGTCCGGCCCCTTGTCGTTCACCACCATCACCAAGGTGGCAATGATATTGAAGGCCGCCACGGCGATGATCATCATCAGCAGCAGCCCGATCATGGTCTTTTCCATCTTCATGGCGCTGAACAGGCTGCCCTGGGTGTGCGACCAGTCATCGGCGCGGTAGGCATCACCCAGCCCGGCTGCAATCGCCCTGGACACCTGCGGGGCCGCATACAGGTCATGCAGCTTCAGGCGCACGCCCTGCACCTGGCCCGGTGCCCAGCGTTGCATCTCGCCGGCATCAGCCACGTGGATATAGGCCTGCGAACCATCCAGCTCGGCGCCGACCTTGAAGATACCAACCACCGTCAGGCGCTGCATGCGCGGGGTGATACCACCCGGTTCCTTGCTGATTTCCGGCACGATCAGGGTCAGTTTGTCGCCGGTGTTAAGGCGGAAGCGCCGCGCGGTCAATTCACCGATTACCACACCGAACTCACCCGGCTGCAGGTCCTGCAGGCGGCCCTGGACAATGTGCTGGCCAACGATCGAGACCTTGCCCTCTTCGGCCGGGTCGATACCGCCCACCTGGATCGGCTGCATCGCACCCTTGTACGACAGCATGCCCTCCATTTCGGTAATCGGCGCAGCCGCCACCACCGCCGGGTTCTGCAGGGCTGCGTCGGCCACCTTGTGCCAGTCGTCCAGCGGCTGCACGCCGAGGATGGCGGCATGCGGTACCAGGCCGAGAATGCGCGAGCTCATTTCGCGCTGGAAGCCGTTCATCACCGACAGCACCACGATCATCGCCAGCACGCCCAGCGACAGGCCGATCATCGAGGTCATCGAGATGAACGAGATGAAGTGGTTGCGGCGCTTGGCTCGGGTGTAGCGCGCGCCGATGAAGATGGGCAAGGGTCTGAACATGTACGAAATCACCCAATGAAAACAGGAAAACGGGGCGGCACCTGCCACCCCGAGCAGTCGATCAGATCGCCACCAGGTGGCCGTCGTCGAGCTTCAATACACGGTCCATCTGACGCGCCAGGTTGAGGTCGTGGGTCACCACCAGGAACGCCGTGCGCGACGAACTGGACAGCTCTTGCATAAGCTCCTGGATACCTTGGGCGGTATGGTGGTCGAGGTTGCCGGTAGGCTCATCGAGCATCACCAGGCCGGGGCGGTTGACCAGTGCCCGGGCAATCGCCACACGCTGGCGCTCACCGCCGGACAGCTCGGCCGGCTTGTGGCTCAGGCGGTGGCCCAGGCCCACGCGCTTGAGCAGCGCTTCGGCACGCTCCCGGGCCTCGGGGATGGGCGTGCGGCCGATCAGCAGCGGCATGCACACGTTCTCGATGGCGGTGAATTCCGGCAACAGGTGGTGAAACTGATAGACAAATCCCAGCTCACGGTTGCGCAGCAGGCCACGGGCACGTTCACCCAGCGCCGACAGCTCTTCGCCAGCCAGCCAGACACTGCCCTGGGTCGGCCGATCAAGGCCGCCCAGCAGGTTGAGCAAGGTACTCTTGCCCGAGCCGGAGCTACCGACAATGGCCACCCGCTCACCGGCATGCAGCTCAAGGTTGAGCCCGGACAGCACCTTCACCGATTCCGGGCCTTCGTCGTAAGACTTGCCCAGGTTGCGGCAACTCAGAACGGCTTTATCACTCATGCGCGACTCACTCATAACGTAGCGCCTCTGCAGGCTGGGTGCGGGCCGCACGCCAGGCCGGGTACAGGGTGGCGAAGAAACTCAGGACCAGCGCCGCACCGCAGACCATGTACACGTCCTGGGACTGGATCTGCGACGGCAGGTAATCGATGAAGTACACGTCGGCGTTCAGGAACTTGTGCCCGATCAGCTTCTCGATGCCGGCGATCGCCGCACTCACGTTCAGCGCGGCAACGATCCCGACCACGGCGCCGATCAGGGTACCGATCACCCCGATCACCGTGCCCTGGACCATGAAGATGAGCATGATCTGCCCGGGGGTGGCGCCCAGCGTGCGCAAGATTGCAATGTCGCCGCGCTTGTCGTTGACCACCATCACCAGGGTGGAAATGATGTTGAACGCCGCCACCGCCACGATCAGCAGCAACAGCAGGCCGATCATGGCCTTTTCCATGCGGATGGCCTGGTACAGGTTGCCGTGGGTGCGGGTCCAGTCACGGCTATAGAATTCCTGGTCACCCAGCTGTTGTGCGATGCTCCAGGCCACGCGCGGCGCCTGGAACAGGTCGTCGAACTTCAGGCGCAGGCCCTGCACCTGGTCGGGCTTCCAGCGGTGCAGGCGGGAAAGGTCGCTGATGTTGGTCAACCCCAGGTAACCGTCGATCTCGCCCGCGCCCACGTGGAAGGTGCCAACCACGGTGAAGCGCTTCATGCGCGGGAACATGCCAGCCGGCGTCACGCTGACCTCGGGGGCGACGAAGGTGAGTTTGTCGCCGATGGCCACACCCAGCTTGGCCGCAGCCTTGTCGCCGATCATGATGCCCCACTCACCCGGCGCCAGTTGGTCGAGGCGGCCTTGCAGGACGAAGTTGTCGATGATCGACACCTCGCGCTCGCGGGCCGGGTCGATGCCGTTGAGCAGCACCTTCTGCACCTTGCCATCATGGGTCAGCAGGCCCTGCATCTGGGTGAACGGCGCAACCGCCACCACCTGCGGATTCTGCTTTACTTGTTGGGCAAGGGCAGGCCAGTCAGCAATGGGCTGGCCGCTCTCCAGCGTGGCATGGGGGATCATGCCCAGCACGCGGGTGCGCATTTCGTGGTCGAAACCGTTCATCACCGACAGCACCACGATCATCACCACCACGCCCAGGGCGAGGCCGATCATCGAGGTCAGGGAAATGAACGAGACGAAGTGATTACGGCGTTTGGCACGGGTATAACGCGTGCCTATGAATGCGAAAAGAGGTCTGAACATGTCGGGGCTTGTTCGGATGAAAGGGAACGTCCTTGTGGCGAGGCGCCTACGGCGGCTTTACACTCGGACCACCGCCGCTACCTTGGGTTCGCCATGACGACATTAGACGAAGAAGATCGCCGCGAATACTACCGCATCGAAGATCGGATCGCACTTCAAATCAGCCCCCTCAGCGCGGCCGAAGCCCTTGAGCCAGATGTATTGCAAGATGATTCCCCGCTGTTCAACCTGCTCAGCGAGCTGCACCTGTCCGACTTCGAGTCGCAGCACCTGCTGCGTCAGCTAAGCGACAAGGACCGCACCCTCGCGGCCTTCCTGCGGGCGCAGAACAAACGCCTCGACCTGCTCAGCGCAGTCGTTGCCCAGACCCTGCTCGGCGAAGTAGGCCAGCCTCTGCCGGTGGTCCTCTCCGAAGGCGGTATCGAATTCGCGCAGGCGACGCACATTGCCCCGGGCACCCGGGTAAAAGTGAAGATGGTGCTGATGCCGCGCGCCCACGGCTTGCTGCTGCGCGGCAAGGTCACCCATTGCGACCCCTGCCCCGAGGGCGGCTTCGAGGTCGGCACCGAATTCATCGACATGACCGACGCCCAGCGCCAACTGCTGGCTCGCTACATCCTGCAGCGCCAGCAACAACAACGGCGCCAGCAGCTGGAACAGAACGATCCCGCCTCATGACCCTGTTTTTCTCTGATTTGAAGGAACGAACGTGACCCTGATCTACGGCCATCGCGGCGCCAAGGGCGAAGCGCCCGAGAACACCCTGCACAGCTTCCGCCAGTGCCTGTCCCACGGCGTCACGCGCTGCGAACTGGACCTGCACCTGTCGGCCGACAACGAGCTGATGGTGATCCACGACCCAACCCTCAAGCGCACCACCGGCCGACGCGGCAAGGTGGTCGATCACCCAGCCGCCGACCTGGTGAAGATCGATGCGCGCAACGGCGGCCCGGGCCACGTGCAGCCCTGCCCTATCCCGAAACTGGAAGAGCTGTTCGAGAAATGCCCGTTCGAGCACTGGCAGCTGGAAGTGAAAAGCGCTTCGCGCACCCGCGCCGCCACTACCGTGCTGGCGATTCGCGAACTGGCCCAGCAATACGGCCTGCTGGACAAGGTCACCATCACCTCCAGCTCACGCGAAGTGCTGGGCGCGGCCGTGGAGCTGGTGCCGGACGTGAAACGCGGGCTGGTCGCCGAGTACGCCTGGCTCGACCCGCTGAAGGTGGCACAGAACTACGGTTGCGAGCTGCTGGCATTGAACTGGACACTGTGCACCCCCGAGCGCCTGCTGAAAGCACAGGGCCAGGGTTTGCACGTGTCGGTGTGGACGGTCAACGAACCCGCGCTTATGCGCCGGCTCGCTGACTTTGGCGTGGACAGCCTGATTACAGACTTTCCCGGTTTGGCCAAGACCACCCTCGGGTAGGGTTGAAATCGGTCTCTCCGACCGGCTCAGGCCACCGGTCGGAGCCGCTCAAAAAAGCCGGTTCAGGCCGTCGTAGGCAGCTACCCGGTAGGCTTCGGCCATGGTCGGGTAGTTGAACGTGGTGTTGACGAAGTACTTCAGGTTGTTCAGCTCACCCGGCTGATTCATGATCGCCTGGCCAATGTGGACGATTTCCGAAGCCTGGTAGCCGAAGCAGTGTACGCCGAGGATTTCCAGGGTTTCACGGTGGAACAGGATCTTCAGCATGCCCTGCGGCTCGCCGGCGATCTGCGCACGCGCCATGCCCTTGAAGAAGGCCTTGCCCACTTCGTACGGCACCTTGGCCTGGGTCAGTTCCTGCTCGTTCTTGCCGATCGAGCTGATTTCCGGAATGGTGTAGATGCCGGTCGGTACGTCGTTGACGAAGCGCCAGCTGCCGTTGTCGACGATGCTGCCAGCCGCAGAGCGACCCTGGTCATGGGCGGCACTGGCCAGGCTCGGCCAGCCGATCACGTCACCGGCGCCGTAGATGTTCGGCACGGTGGTGCGGTAAGCCTGGTCAACCTCGATCTGGCCACGACTGTTGACCTTGATGCCGATGTTTTCCAGGCCCAGCTTGTCGGTGTTGCCGGTACGGCCGTTGCACCACAGCAAGGCGTCGGCCTTGATCTTCTTGCCCGATTTCAGGTGCAGGATCACCCCGTTGTCCAGGCCTTCGACGCGCTCATACTCTTCGTTGTGGCGCACGGTGATGTTGTTGTTGCTGAAGTGGTAGCTCAGTGCCTGGGAAATTTCCGAATCCAGGAAGCTCAACAACTGGCCACGGTTGTCCACCAGCTCTACCAGCACGCCCAGGCCGCTGAAGATCGACGCATATTCGCAACCGATCACGCCAGCGCCGTACACGATCAGCTTGCGCGGGGTGTGGCTGAGGCTGAGGATGGTGTCGCTGTCGTAGACGCGCGGGTGGTGGAAGTCGATATCGGCCGGGCGGTACGGGCGCGAGCCGGTGGCAATGATGATGTGCTTGGCGTTGAGCTTTTCGACCACACCGTTCGGGCACACCACTTCAACGGTTTGCTCGTCGGCGAAGCTGCCGGTGCCGAAGAACACATCGACACGGTTGCGGGCGTAGTAGCCGGTGCGCGATGCCACTTGCTTGGAAATCACCTTCTCGGCGCTTTTCAGCACGTCCGGGAACGAGAACCAGCGCGGCTCACCGATGGCCCGGAACATCGGGTTGGTGTTGAACTGCATGATCTGCCGCACCGAGTGACGCAGTGCCTTGGACGGGATGGTACCCAGGTGCGTGCAGTTGCCACCGACTTGGCGACGGTCATCGACCATCGCTACCTTGCGCCCTGCTTTGGCGGCGTTCATTGCCGCGCCTTCACCGGCCGGGCCAGAACCCAGCACCACTACGTCGTAGTTGTAGACAGCCATGCGTACTCCTTCAGAACTGCCCGCAAGCCACGGTCGCTCGCGGGGCGCGATCATGCCGCCGGGGCGTCATGAGAAAATTCGGGTGCAGTCTAATCAAGCGTGAACGCCGCGCACATTAACCCTTGGTCGCGTCGTAGGCCAATTTTGCCCGCACTACATATGGTTCACCCATTCCCTGGCGGCAATCATCCCTGCCTGCGCTTTCAATCGCCTTTCACTGCCCGTTCGAATGCGGGCGTAGCTCGAGAGACGAAGCCACCCTCGGCCCGAGTCACCAATACCGCGGCCAGGCCATGCGCCACGGCATAATCCCAGCCACGCTCAGGGCCAAGGATCAGCAGCAGTGTCGAGTAGCCGTCGGCCTGCAACGCCGAGACATCCAGCACGGTGGCTGCGGCCAGGTCGTGCTGCACAGGGCGCCCGAGACGGGCATCGAAGGTGTGCGAATAGCGCCGGCCATTCTCCTCGAAATAGTGCCGATAGTCACCCGAGGTTGAGACCGAAAGGCCATTGACCGCAATGATCTGCCGGGCGATCTGACGGTCTTCGCGGGGCAATTCCAGGGCGATCCGCCAGGGGCTGCCGTCGGGTTTGCGGCCAACCGCCTTGAGCTCGCCAGTGGCCTCGGCGACAAAACTGGCGACACCCATGGCAAGCAGGCGCGCGGCGATCAAGTCCACGGCATGGCCGGCGGCGATGCTGTTGAAGTCGAGCTGCACCGGGGCGTCCTTGCACAGGGCCTGGCCTTCGATATGCAAGTGCCGATGACCCACACGCTGACGAACCTGGGCCAGTGCTTGCGGGTCGGGCACCTGCTCGTGGCGGGCCTGGGGGCCGAAGCCCCAGAGGTCGAGCAAGGGCTCGACGGTGAGGTCAAAGGCGCCATCACTTTGCTCGGCCAGGTGCTGGCCGAGGGCAACCAGCTCGAGCATGTCGGGCGGCAGGGCCAGGCACTGGTTGGCGGGCAGCTGGTTGAAACGGCTGACGGTGGAGTCGCTGCGGTAGGTGGAATAGTGCCGGTCGATGTCGCCAAGGATGGTTTCGACCGCCGCCTGTACCTGGGCCGGCGCCGGGCCACCGGGCTCGCGGACGTATTGGATGCTGTAGCTGCTACCCATGGCCGGGCCACCCAGGCGCTCCAGGGTGGGGCCCTGGTCGCAGGCGGTGAGCAGCAGGAGGATGAACAGTAAGGCTATGCGCAAGGTTCGGGCTCTCGGTTGCCTGCACTGGCCTCATCGCCGTCCAAGCCAGCTCCCACAAGTACTGAGCCGAGCCTGATGACTGTGCAGTACCTGTGGGAGCTGGCTTGCCGGCGATGAGGCCAGTACAGACACAGTAGATGCCCGATCAGTTCATCAGGCAAAAAAAACGGGAACCCGAAGGTTCCCGTTTTTTCATTGCCTTACAAGCGAATCAGCGTGGAAACGCTGGCGGGTTCACACCGGCCATGTCTTCCATCACGCGAACCACCTGGCAGCTGTAACCGAATTCGTTGTCGTACCAGACGTACAGGACAACGCGGTTGTCGTTGGCGATGGTGGCTTCAGCATCAACCACACCGGCGTGGCGCGAGCCAACGAAGTCGGTCGAAACCACTTCCTGCGAGCTGACGTAGTCGATCTGCTTGTGCAGCTCCGAGTGCATGGCCGTCTGGCGCAGGTACTCGTTGATCTCGTCGCGGTTGGTGGCCTTTTCCAGGTTCAGGTTCAGGATGGCCATCGATACGTTTGGCGTCGGCACACGAATGGCGTTGCCGGTCAGCTTGCCCTTCAGCACTGGCAGCGCCTTGGCAGCAGCAGTGGCGGCGCCGGTTTCGGTGATGACCATGTTCAGCGGCGCGGCACGACCACGGCGGCTGCCCTTGTGGAAGTTGTCGATCAGGTTCTGGTCGTTGGTGAACGAGTGAACGGTTTCGACGTGGCCGTTGATGATGCCGTACTTGTCGTTGACCGCCTTCAGCACCGGCACGATGGCGTTGGTGGTGCAGGAGGCCGCCGAGATGATCTTGTCATCAGCAGCGATGTCACCGTGGTTGATGCCGTGCACGATGTTCTTCAGCGCGCCCTTGCCAGGTGCGGTGAGGATCACGCGGGCAGCGCCCGGGCAGGCCAGGTGCTGGCCAAGGCCGTCGGCATCACGCCATACGCCGGTGTTGTCGACGATCAGCGCGTTGTCGATGCCGTACTGGGTGTAGTCGACTTCGCTCGGGCTCTTGGCGTAGATAACCTGGATCAGGTTGCCGTTGGCGGTGATGGTGTTGTTGGCTTCGTCGATGGTGATGGTGCCATCGAACGGGCCGTGTACCGAGTCACGACGCAGCAGGCTGGCACGCTTGACCAGGTCGTTCTCGGCGCCTTTGCGCACGACGATGGCACGCAGGCGCAGGCCGTCGCCGCCACCGGTCTTCTCGATCAGGATGCGCGCCAGCAGGCGGCCGATGCGGCCGAAGCCGTACAGGACAACGTCGGTGCCTTTGCGCGCCGAAGCGTTCTGCTGGCCAACCACGTCGGCCAGCTCTTCACGGACGAACTGCTCGGCAGTGCGGCCATTGCCTTCCTGCTTGAACTTGTTGGCCAGCTTGCCCAGGTCGACCGAAGCGGCGCCCAGTTTCAGCTCGCTCATGGCCTTGAGCAGGGGGAATGTCTCGTGGACGGACAGTTCGGTTTCGTCGGTTTGACGATGACGCGCAAAGCGGTGCGCCTTGAGGATCGAGATAACCGAACGGTTGATCAGGCTACGGCCATAAATCGAGCTCACCACGTTATTGTTGCGGTAGAGCTGACCGATAAGCGGGATCATCGCTTCAGCCAGAGCTTCACGATCAATCCACTCACCAAGACACTGGTCGGGCTTCTGAGTCACGGGAACCTTCCACATGTAGGGACAGAAAAAAGGGGCTACATTATGACGCCCCGACGCGGAACCGGCAATGAGCGCCTGTCGTAGCGATGCAAGCCAGCGTTCACGCCCTTTCGAGCCTGACAGCCGGCACGCTCACCGGTACAATCGGTGTCTTTGCCGCAACGCTTGGAGTGCAATCTCCCGTGTCAGTTCTGCGCCTACCGCACATGTCGGCCACGGCCGGCAAACAAACCTGGGGTAACCTGCCCGGTGCCGCCCTCAGCCTTGCCATCGCCGAGGCTGCCAGCAACGCTGGCCGCTTCACCCTGCTGCTGACCGCCGACAGCCAGGCCGCCGACCGTCTGGAGCAGGAACTGCGCTTCTTCGCCCCCGACCTGCCAGTGCTGCCGTTCCCCGACTGGGAAACCCTGCCCTACGACCTGTTCTCGCCACACCAGGACATCATTTCCCAGCGCATCGCCAGCCTGTACCGCCTGCCGGAGCTGAGCCACGGCATCCTGGTGGTGCCGGTCACCACCGCCCTGCACCGCCTGGCGCCCACGCGCTTCCTGCTGGGCAGCAGCCTGGTGCTGGACGTGGGCCAGACCATCGACGTGGAGCAGATGCGCACGCGTCTGGAGGCCAGTGGCTATCGTTGCGTCGACACCGTCTATGAACATGGCGAGTTCGCCGTGCGCGGCGCGCTGATCGACCTGTTCCCGATGGGCAGCAGGCTGCCCTACCGCATCGACCTGTTCGACGACGAGATCGAGACACTGCGCACCTTCGACCCCGAGACCCAGCGCTCGATCGACAAGGTGGATTCGGTGCGCCTGCTGCCGGCACGCGAATTTCCCATGCAGAAAGAGGAAGTGACCCGCTTCAAGGCACGCTTCCGTGAACGCTTCGACGTCGACTTCCGCCGCAGCGCAATCTTCCAGGACCTGGCCAGCGGTATCATCCCTGCCGGCATCGAGTACTACCTGCCGCTGTTCTTTGAAGAAACCTCCACCCTGTTCGACTACCTGCCAGCCGATACCCAGGTGTTTTCGCTGCCCGGTGTGGAACAGGCCGCCGAACACTTCTGGAACGACGTGCGCGGGCGTTATGAAGACCGCCGCGGCGACCTCAGCCGCCCGCTGCTGCCGCCCGCCGAGCTGTTCATGCCGGTGGAAGACTGCTTCGCCCGGCTCAAGCAATGGCCGCGGGTGGTGGTCAGCAGCGAGGACATCGAACCGGGCGTGGGTCGCGAGCGCTTCCCGGCCCGCGCCCTGCCCAACCTGGCCATCGAGGCCAAGGCCAATCAGCCGCTGGCCGAACTGGCCAGCTTCCTCGACCAGTTCCCCGGCCGCGTGCTGTTCACCGCCGAGTCGGCCGGCCGCCGCGAAGTGCTGCTGGAGTTGCTGGAACGGCTGAAACTGCGCCCGCACACCGTCGACGGCTGGGCCGACTTCATCACTGGCAGCGAGCGCCTGGCGATCACCATCGCCCCGCTGGATGACGGCCTGGTGCTGGACGACCCAGGCCTGGCCCTGGTCGCGGAAAGCCCGTTGTTCGGCCAGCGAGTGATGCAGCGCCGCCGCCGCGACAAGCGCGGCGAAACCGCCAACGACGCGGTCATCAAGAACCTCACCGAGCTGCGCGAAGGCGCGCCAGTGGTGCACATCGACCATGGCGTGGGCCGCTACCTGGGCCTGGCCACCCTGGAGATCGACGGCCAGGCTGCCGAGTTCCTCACCCTGGAATACGCCGAGAACGCCAAGCTGTACGTACCGGTGGCCAACCTGCACCTGATCGCCCGCTACACCGGCAGCGACGATGCCCTGGCACCATTGCACCGGCTGGGCTCCGAGGCCTGGCAGAAAGCCAAGCGCAAGGCCGCCGAACAGGTGCGCGACGTGGCCGCCGAACTGCTCGACATCTATGCCCGCCGCGCCGCGCGCAAGGGTTATGCGTTTGCCGACCCGTCCGCCGACTACGCCACCTTCAGCGCCGGCTTCCCGTTCGAAGAAACCCCGGACCAGCAAACCGCCATCGAGGCCGTGCGGGCCGACATGCTCGCGCCCAAGCCAATGGACCGTCTGGTGTGCGGCGACGTCGGCTTCGGCAAGACCGAAGTGGCCATGCGCGCAGCGTTCATCGCCGTGCACAGTGGTCGCCAGGTAGCGGTGCTGGTGCCCACTACCCTGCTCGCCCAGCAACACTACAACAGCTTCCGCGACCGTTTTGCCGACTGGCCGGTGACCGTGGAAGTGATGAGCCGCTTCAAGTCGGCCAAAGAGGTGGCCGCCGCCGCCGCCGACCTGGCCGAAGGCAAGATCGACATCCTCATCGGCACCCACAAGCTGCTGCAGGACGATGTGCGTTTCAAGGACCTGGGCCTGGCCATCATCGACGAAGAGCACCGCTTTGGCGTGCGCCAGAAGGAGCAGCTGAAGGCCCTGCGCAGCGAGGTCGACATCCTCACCCTGACCGCCACGCCGATCCCTCGCACGCTGAACATGGCAGTGGCCGGTATGCGCGACCTGTCGATCATCGCCACGCCGCCGGCGCGCCGCTTGTCGGTGCGCACCTTCGTCATGGAGCACAACAACAGCACCGTGAAGGAGGCGCTGCTGCGTGAGCTGCTGCGCGGTGGCCAGGTGTACTACCTGCACAACGATGTGAAAACCATCGAAAAATGCGCCGCCGACCTTGCCGAACTGGTGCCCGAGGCACGTATCGGCATCGGCCACGGGCAAATGCGCGAGCGCGAGCTGGAACAGGTGATGAGCGATTTCTACCACAAGCGCTTCAACGTGCTGGTGGCGTCGACCATCATCGAAACCGGCATCGACGTGCCCAGCGCCAACACCATCGTCATCGAGCGCGCCGACAAATTTGGCCTGGCGCAGCTGCACCAGCTGCGTGGCCGGGTCGGCCGTAGCCACCACCAGGCCTACGCCTACCTGCTGACGCCTACCCGGCAAAAAGTCAGCGCCGACGCTGAAAAGCGCCTGGAGGCCATCGCCAACACCCAGGACCTGGGTGCCGGTTTCGTGCTGGCCACCAACGACCTGGAAATCCGCGGTGCGGGCGAGCTGCTGGGCGAAGGTCAGAGCGGGCAGATCCAGGCGGTGGGCTTCACCCTGTACATGGAAATGCTCGAGCGCGCGGTCAAGGCGATCCGCAAGGGTACCCAGCCAAATCTGGAGCAGCCGCTGGGCGGCGGCCCGGAGATCAACCTGCGCCTGCCGGCGCTGATCCCCGAGAGCTACCTGCCCGACGTGCATGCGCGGCTGATCCTGTACAAGCGCATTGCCTCGGCCGCTGACGAAGAAGGCCTAAAGGACCTGCAAGTGGAAATGATCGACCGCTTCGGCCTGCTGCCAGAGCCGACCAAGAACCTGATGCGCCTGACTTCGCTCAAGCTGCACGCAGAAAAGCTCGGCATCAAGAAAGTCGATGCAGGCCCCAATGGCGGCAAGCTCGAGTTCGAAGCCGAAACCCCGGTCGACCCGCTGACCCTGATCAAGCTGATCCAGGGCCAGCCCAAACGCTACAAGTTCGAAGGCGCCACCCAGTTCCGCTTCCTGGTCCCGATGGAACGCCCCGACGAACGCTTCAATACCCTGGAGGCGCTGTTCGAGCGCCTGACACCACAGCCTGCCTAAGGAAGATCCATGCGTGCCATCCGTTGCCTGACCCTGCTGCTGGCGCTGTTCGCGCCAGCCGCCTTCGCCGAAGGCCTGTATCAGGTAGAAATGATTTTGGTGCGGCAGAACAGCGTGCCTGCCTTCACCAGCCCGTTTTCCCCTGAAGACTGGAGCGCCGGTGCCCCGCGCCTGGCGAAGGACGCCGAGCGCCGCCTGGCGTTGGAAGACGAAGCCACCCGCCTGGAAGCCACTGCCGACTACACCGTATTGATGCACAAGGCCTGGCAGCAGCAGGTCGGCAGCGAGCCTGGCCGCATCGCCCTGGGCGAAGGCACCGAACAGTTCGGCCACTTCCCCATCGAAGGCAACCTGAGCATCGCCGAAGGCCGCTTCATCGCGGTCGAGGCCAACTTCTGGGTCAATCAGCTGGACAGCAACGGCAACGTCCTGCAAAGCGAGCAGTTCAAGCAGAGCAACAGCAACGTCAAGGGCGGCCAGCTGACCTTCCTCGACGGCGGGCACCTGGCGGTGCTGCTGAAAGTCACGCCACCGGGCACGCCGAAAATGCCGGTGATGGACCCGGAGATGATGGAGCAGTAAGCCGATGAAGCAAGATGCCGCCGAGATGGTGAACGCTTATCCGAACTGGACCCAATCGTTCAGCAAAGCTGCCCTGCAACGCGGTGAGCGCTATGCCGAGGAAGGCAGGGTCGAACTGGAAGGCTTCTATGGGCCGACCATCACGGCCAATTGCCAAGGGAGTGGCGACAACCACTATCGGCAAAGCATCGAGTTGCACGTAGCCGGCGGCCGTTGCCATGTGCACGGTGAATGCGATTGCCCTGTAGGGCAAAACTGCAAGCATTGCGCCGCTGCACTGTTCTGCATAAGCGACCCTTGGTCCAATCATGAGGCCACGCAAGCCGACCCGGGAACGTTGTCCGCCGAACTGCAGCACTGGTTGAGCGGCCTGGAACAGGCCCCGCCCAAGCCCAACGCAACCGAAGACAAACGCGGGCGCATGGTGTGCTACCAGCTCGATCTCACCGATGATGCCGGCTGCGCCCTGCTGGTGCGCAAGGGCACGCGAACCGAGGACGGCATACGCTTCAGCCGCGTCCAGTCACTTTACGACTTTCTCTACGAGCCACCGCGCTTCGTGACGGAAGAAGACACCCGCATTCTCCGCCTGCTCTCGGCCCTGAATCAGGGCGGCGGCCAGGACCGCGGCTATAAACTGAAGGGCCAGGAAGGTGGCGAGTTGTTCCAGCGCGCACTCGAAACCGGGCGCATGTTTTACGATGTCGGCTTCCCACCGCTTCATCAAGGCCCGGTGCGCCGTGCCGAGTTTCGCTGGGTACGCCTGGACAACGGAAACTACCGGGGACTGTGGTACAGCGGCGAGGAAATGCTGCACTGCGTCATCCCGCTGCTGCCACTTTACTACTTCGATCTGCTGACCAGTGAAGTGGGCAAGGTCGAGCACAGCCTGGATCCGCATGTCGCCGTGCAGCTGACTATTGCCCCCGATGTACCCGAGCACCTGGTCGTACCCCTCAGCCACAAGCTCAATGCCCTCAGCCACAAGGTGCCGACGCCGACGCCAGTGCAGGAGCAGTTGCTCGATCACATCCAGCCCAAGCCCCTTCTTTCGCTCGGCAGCCTTGAATACACCGCATACATGCCGAAAACCGGTCGCATGCAACGGCAAATGCAACATCGCGCCGCATTGGCATTCGACTATGACGGTTTGCAGGTCAGCGGCACCGACGAGAAGCCGCTGACCCGACTGGCGGGCAGCACCAGCCAGCGAATTCGCCGACAGCCGCAAGCCGAGCTGGCCCTGCGCAAGGCGTTACGTGACCTGGGCTTCAAACCCGCCACTCGCCAGAGCAAGGCCCTGCCCGACAGTGCCGGCGAAATGTTCCAACTGCCCGACGACGAAGCCTGGCTGCGCTTCGCCCGTGAGGGCCTGCCACGCCTGCGGCAAGCCGGTTGGAACATAGACGTCCACCGTGACTTCGCCTTCAACCTGCAGGAGGTGGACGACTGGTACGCCACCATCGACGAAGCGCCCGGCCATGAATGGTTCGACCTGGAACTGGGCATCGTGGTCGACGGCCAGCGTCACAGCTTGCTGCCAATCGTGCTGCAACTGCTGCGCAGCAGCCCGGAGCTGCTGCGCCCCAACGAACTGGCCCGGCGCAGTGACGATGAACACCTGCTGATCGACCTGAACCGCGGCCGCCTGGATGCACCGGCGTTGCGCGTCGCCCTGCCCTACGGCCGCATCAAGGCCGTGATGGGCACCTTGGGCGAGCTGTACCTGCACGAAGACACTGCGGGCCCGGCGCTGCGCATGGAGCGCGCCGACGCCGCGCGCCTGAACGACATCGAAGGCCTGCCCCTGCACTGGGAAGGTGGCCAGCACGTGCGCGATCTGGGCCGCCGCCTGCGTGATGCCCGCGACCTGCAAGTGGCCCCACCCGCCGGGCTGCAGGCCAGCTTGCGCCCCTATCAACAGCAGGGCCTGAACTGGCTGCAGGCACTGCAAGAGATGGGCACCGGGGGCATCCTCGGTGACGACATGGGCCTGGGCAAGACCCTGCAGGCCCTGGCACACCTGCTGCTGGAGAAAGAGGCCGGGCGCCTGGAGGCACCAGCCCTGGCGGTCATGCCCACCAGCCTGATACCCAACTGGCTGGACGAAGCCCAGCGCTTTGCCCCCGACCTGCGCGTGCTGGCACTGCATGGGCCGGGTCGCAGCAAGCATTTTGCCAAGCTGCATGAATACGACCTGGTCCTGACCACCTATGCCCTGGTGCCACGCGACCTCGAACACCTGCGCGCCCAGGCCTGGCACGTGCTGGTGCTGGACGAGGCACAGAACATCAAGAGCAGCACCAGCAAGGCCGCCCTCGCCGTCTGCGAGCTACAGGCCGGCCAGCGCCTGTGCCTGACCGGCACGCCGATGGAAAACAACCTGGGCGAGCTGTGGTCGATCTTCCACTTCCTGATGCCCGGCTGGCTGGGCGATGTCAAACGCTTCAACCAGGACTACCGCACCCCGATCGAACGCCATGGCGACGCTGAGCGGCTGGGCCATCTGGTCACGCGCATCCGCCCGTTCCTGCTGCGCCGCACCAAGGAGCAGGTGGCCACCGAGTTGCCGGCCAAGACCGAGATGGTGCACTGGGTCGAGCTCAGCGACGCCCAGCGCGATACCTACGAGGCGGTGCGGGTGGCCATGGACAAGAAAGTCCGCGACGAAATCGCCCGCAATGGCGCGGCACGCAGCCAGATCGTCATCCTCGACGCGCTGCTCAAACTGCGCCAGGTGTGCTGCGACCTGCGGCTGGTCAAGGGCGTGGAAAGCAAAGGCAACCAGGCCGACAAGGGCAAGCTGGGCGCACTGCTGGAAATGCTCGACGAGCTGTTAAGCGAAGGGCGCCGGGTGCTGCTGTTCTCGCAGTTCACCTCGATGCTGGCGCTGATCCAGCAGGAGCTGGAAAAACGCAGTATCCGCTACAGCCTGCTGACCGGTGATACACGGGACCGTCGCACGCCTGTGCAGCAGTTCCAGCAGGGTGACAGCGAAGTGTTCCTGATCAGCCTCAAGGCCGGTGGCGTGGGCTTGAACCTGACGGCCGCGGACACGGTGATCCACTTCGACCCCTGGTGGAACCCGGCCAGCGAAAACCAGGCCACCGACCGCGCCTACCGCATTGGCCAGGACAAGCCGGTGTTCGTGTTCAAGCTGATTACCCGGGGTACGGTTGAAGAGAAGATCCAGTTGCTGCAGCAGGAAAAAGCGGCGCTGGCAGCCAGCTTGCTGGATGGCGGGCAGGCTGGGCAATGGCGCATGGGCGATGAAGAAATCGAGGCACTGTTTGCGCCATTGCCAGGCAAGCGCGGGCGGTAATTCAGCATGTTGTACTGCCTGTACTGGCATCTTCGCGGGTAAACCCGCTCCCACAAGGACCGCACCGCTGCCGAGGGCTACGCAGTACCTGTGGGAGCGGGTTCACCCGCGAAGAGGCCAGCACAGGCACAACACCGACCTTAAAACCGGCATCGTACCTGTGGGAGCGGGCATGCCCGCGAAGAGGCCGGCGCAGTCAATCGACCAGCTGAGCTTCCTTCAACGCCCCCAACGCCTCCAGCCAGCGCGGCTGTTGGCGATAGTCGGTCCGCGCAAACCCTTGCCCGCGCATCCGCGCAATCCGCGGCGATGGCTTGACCTTCATGCGCTGCGCCGCACTCAGGGCCAGCTCTGCTGCCGCTCGGTCATTGCACACCAGGCCCATGTCACAGCCGGCGCTCAATGCCGCCTCGATACGGCTGGCCGCATCACCCACCACATGCGCACCGGCCATCGACAGGTCATCACTGAAGATCACCCCGTCAAAGCCCAGCTCGCCGCGCAGGATGTCCTGCAGCCAACGCCGGGAGAAACCGGCTGGCTGGTTGTCGACCTGCGGGTAGATGACATGCGCCGGCATCACCGCCGCCAATTGCCCGCTCAGGCGCGAGAATGGCACCAGGTCGACCTGGCGCAATTGTTCAAGGCTGCGCTCATCGGTGGGAATGGCCACATGCGAGTCAGCCTCGGCCCAGCCATGCCCCGGGAAGTGTTTGCCACAGGCAGCCATGCCCGCCGCATTCATACCGCGAATGAACGCCCCGGCCAGTTGCGTGGCACGCAGCGGGTCACCCTCGAAGGCACGGCTGCCGACCACGGCGCTACGCTGGTGGTCCAGGTCGAGCACCGGGGCAAAGCTGAGGTCCAGGCCAACCGCCAGCACCTCGGTCGCCATCAGCCAACCGCACTGCTCCGCCAGGTATTCGGCGTTGTCATTGTCGGCCAGCGCACGCATGGCCGGCAGGCGCACGAAACCCTGACGCAGACGCTGCACGCGACCACCTTCCTGGTCCACCGCCAGAATCAGGTCGGGGCGGATGGCACGGATCGACGCGCACAGCTCACGCACCTGACGCGGGCTGTCGATGTTGCGGGCAAAGATGATCAGGCCGGCCACTTCGGGTTGGCGCAGCAAGTGACGGTCTTCGGCGGTCAGCCATTTACCGGCGATATCCACCATCAGGGAGCCTTGCAGGCTGACGGTCATAGGTAATCCTTCATTGCAGAACGAGAGAAGCCCAATCAGGGCATGCGGCCTCTGCGACCTGCACCGGGCAATGCAACCCGATACGGTCGAACAGGCCAAGCAAGTCAGTGTTGCGCAGGCGTATGCAGCCATGGGACAGCGCTACGCCCATGGGTTCCGTATCCGGAGTGCCGTGCAGGTAGATAAAGCGCCGGAAGGTGTCGACCGCGCCCAGGCGATTGACGCCAGGTTCGCAGCCGCTTAGCCAAAGGATGCGAGTCAGGATCCAGTCGCGCCCGGGGTATTGCGCGTGCAACGCCGGCGACCACACCTCACCCGTCCAGCGCCGCCCGACCAGCACCGCATCAAGCGGCAGGCCCGCGCCGATCTTCGCCCGCACCTGGTGCAAGCCACGCGGCGTGCAGCCCGAGCCATTGCGCTCGCCGGCACCGTTGCGCGCCGTGGAAACCGGCAGGCGCACGCGCAGCTGGTCACGGGCAAAGCCATACAGGCATTGGTCGGCGAGGGAAATGTGCAGCAGGTCGAGATCGGGCATGGGCGCTAGCTTAGCCGAAGCGCCCTGCCCCGCCCAGCCTTCAGGCCTTGGCGGTGATCGCGGTAGTCTTGCTGCGTGGTCGCAGCTGCGCCGTGGCCATGGCCTCGTCGGTGACGCCGCTGTCGGCACGCATGCCTGCGGCCAGGAACGGTACCATCAGGCGCATCACCTGCTCGATCGAGGTGTTGATGCCAAAGTCGGTCTCGGCAATTGCCCGCAGGGCCTTGATACCGGACATGCTGAAGGCGGCGGCACCCAGCATGAAGTGCACGCGCCAGAACAGTTCCAGTGGCGGAATACGAGGCGCGGCCTCGTTGACCAGCAGCATGTAGCGGCGGAACACTTTGCCGTACATGTCTTCCAGGTAACGCCGCAGGTGGCCCTGGCTCTGGCTGAAGGCCAGGCCCAGCAGGCGCATGAAGATCGACAGGTCGTTATTGCTGCGAGGCTGCACGGCCAACGCCTGCTCCACCAGCATTTCCAGCAGTTCTTCGAGGCTGGGCTTGTGCTCCGGCTTGGCCTGGCGCCGCTCCAGTTCGCGCTCGAGGCTGGCGCAGAACGGCCCGAGGAAGCGCGAGAACACGGCCTGGATAAGTGCCTTCTTGGAGCCGAAGTGATAGTTGACCGCCGCCAGGTTGACCCCGGCCTTGCTGGTGATCAGCCGCAACGAGGTCTCGGCGAACCCCCTTTCCGCGAACAGCTGCTCGGCAGCATCGAGAATGCGTTCAACGGTTTCCGATTGGGCCATGACTACTCCGCGTGCTCCGCCAGACAAACAGGTGTTTGAAACATACGTTTCAGGCCTGCTTCTGTCAAGGCTCGGTGACCGGGCGGTCGCCATTTAAAAGCAGCCTGGCTGCGGGCTGCAAGCGCCACCGCTCAGGTTTATTGCGCCATTTGGCTTGCAGCGCATCCAGTACTGTATATAATCCCAGTCACTGTACAAAAAGACAGAGCGCTCACCATGTTGAAACTGACGCCACGCCAAGCCGAAATTCTCGCGTTCATCAAGCGCTGCCTGGAAGACAACGGCTTCCCGCCGACCCGCGCCGAGATCGCTCAGGAGCTGGGCTTCAAATCGCCCAACGCTGCCGAGGAGCACCTCAAGGCCCTCGCCCGCAAGGGCGCGATCGAGATGACCCCGGGCGCCTCCCGCGGCATCCGCATCCCAGGCCTGGATACCAAGGCAGAAGAAAGCGGCTTGCCGATCATCGGCAGGGTTGCTGCCGGTGCGCCAATTCTTGCCGAACAGCACATTGAGCAATCCTGCAATATCAACCCTGCCTTCTTCCACCCCCAGGCCGACTATTTGCTGCGCGTCCACGGCATGAGCATGAAGGACGTCGGCATCTTCGACGGCGACCTCCTGGCCGTTCACACCTGCCGCGAAGCCCGCAACGGCCAGATCGTCGTGGCCCGCATCGGTGACGAAGTGACCGTCAAGCGCTTCAAGCGTGAAGGCAGCAAGGTCTGGCTGCTTGCCGAAAACCCCGAATTCGCCCCCATCGAAGTTGACCTGAAAGATCAGGAACTGGTGATTGAGGGCTTGAGCGTCGGCGTCATTCGCCGCTGATCCAGGAGGCGTCATGCAGCAGTTCATTCACGCACCCGAGCAAGCCCAGTTGCCCCTGTTCGAAGCATTCCTCGCCCAGCCCGTACTACCGGGCCTGAAAGCCAGCGAACTGGCGCGCAAGAGCAACCAGCCCGAACTGTTCAGCGAATTGTCGCTGCGCGGCGCCCCCGGGCACTGCCAAAGCCTGCTGGCACCGGTACTGCGCGAGCTGAGCGAAGAGGACGAGGCCCGCTGGCTGACCCTGATCGCCCCGCCGTCGAGCCTGACCCAGGCTTGGCTGCGCGATGCAGGGCTCAACCGTGAACGCATCCTGCTGCTGCAACCTCGCGGTAACCAAACCCCGCTGCAACTGGCCTGCGAAGCCCTGCGCCTGGGCCTCAGCCACACCGTGGTCAGCTGGCTGGGCAACGTCAACGCCACTGCACGCCAGCAATTGCAGCGCGCTGCCAGTGTCGGAAACGCACAAAGCCTGAACATCCGCCTCGGCTGATGTTCAGGCTTTGCCTGTCATTTGAACAAACCTGATGCCCTGCTGCACCCTCAGTGCAGCACGCGCGGCCCTTCATCACGCTCAAGCTCGCCATCCATGAGGCGACCTGCCATCTGCACACCCACGCTGAGCATGGCCTTGGCCACTTCTACATGCTGGCCCTGCAGGAACGCCTTGGCGTCTTCCGAGAAATCCAAGGTTACCAGGGAGCCCTCATCCTCGGCGCGACGCAGTTCGATGCGGCCATCAGGCAACTCGACAATTTCCAGAAAAGACGTAGACATAAATGGCAGTTCTCCGCGAAAGGCGAATATTGTACCAGCCGTAACGGCTATCAGCACTCACTCAACGCATCGCGGAAACGTCTCACCAGGCCCTTGAGGTTGTTGCGCCAGCTTTCCAGCTCGGCACGCGACAGCGCAGGATGCTCGGGCTCATCGAGATTGACGGCCTGGATCAATGGCTGGGTGACGTCGGTTTTTGGCGCTTTCCTGGCGACCGGTGGTCGGAACAAATCGGCATAAGCACTCAGCATCTGCGCCAGCCAGGTTTCGCGCTGGCGGGCCAATTCCAGCAACTCGGCCACTTCCGGTATGGCGATGCCATTGAGCGCATCGTCGGCCAGCGCCTGCTCGACCGTTGCGACGACCGGCAGTCGGTAGAAGACTCCGATTTCATGGCATAGGCCCAGCAGCGCGCCATACAGGTGAAACAGCGCCGACTCGCGCTCAGCCTGAACCAGGCCTTGGGCGTTCATGGCCTGGTTTTGTTCAGCCTTGGCCATGGACTCGAGGGCGAGACCGGCGAAGAACAGTTTCTGGTTGGTGCGGGTGTAGGTTTCCTGGGCCATTTCTGTGCCCTCCCATCAGGCTGCAAGGCGAATACATGCATCATAAATGATTGGGGCCGCTTCGCGCCCCTCCGCAGCACAAGGCCGCCCCTACAAGAGAACGCGATTCCTTGCAGGAGCGGCATTGTGCCGCGAAGGGGCGCGAAGCGGCCCCAATTAAAGCACTGAAAGATCAGCGCTTGTCTTCAACCTTCCACGCATTGCCGTCGTAGAACGCCTTCCAGCCGGTCGGCTTGCCATCGACTTCGGACTGCACGTACTGCTCCTTGGTCTTGCGGCTGTAGCGGATTACCGTCGGGCGGCCATCCGGGTCTTTCTGCGGCGCATCGCACAGGAAGTGGTACTTCGGATCGATTTCGTGCTTGTGCGGCACGATTTCCATCACCAGCGGCGCACGGGTTTCGCGGTTTTTCGGGAACTGGCTGGCGGCCAGGAACAACCCCGAAGCGCCGTCACGAAGCACGTAAGTGTCGTCGACCTTCTCGCACTTGAGTTCCGGCATGTCCACCTTGTCCATCTTCGGTGGTGCCGCCTCGCCACTCTTGAGCAGCTTGCGGGTGTTCTTGCAGGTTGGATTGGTGCAGCCGAAGAACTTGCCAAAACGGCCGGTCTTCAACTGCATCTCGCTGCCACACTTGTCGCACTCCAGGCTCGGCCCTTCGTAACCCTTGATGCGGTAGCTGCCCTCTTCGATCTCGTAGCCAACGCAATCCGGGTTGTTACCGCAAATGTGCAGCTTGTGCTTCTCATCCAGCAGGTAGGCGTCCATCGCCGTGGCGCAGATCGGGCAACGGTGCTTGCCCAGCAGCACGCGGGATTCCGATTCACCCTCGTCGTCAGCGGCAATCTCGTCACCCGGCACCAGGTTGACGGTGGCCTTGCAGCGCTCTTTTGGCGGCAAGGTGTAACCCGAGCAACCCAGGAACACACCTGTGGACGCGGTGCGAATCATCATCGGCCGGCCACATTCCTTGCACGGAATGTTGGTCATGGTCGGCTGGTTGGCGCGCATCCCGCCTTCGCTGGACTCGGCAGTCTGCAGCTTCTTGCTGAAGTCGCCGTAGAACTCGTCGAGCACGTTCTTCCAGTCACGTTCGCCCTGGGCCACGTCGTCGAGGTTCTCCTCCATGTCGGCGGTAAAACCATAGTCCATCAGGTTGGAGAAGCTTTCCGACAGGCGCTCGGTGACGATGTCGCCCATTTTCTCGGAATAGAAACGGCGGTTGTGCAACGTCACATAGCCACGGTCCTGGATGGTGGAGATGATCGCCGCGTAAGTCGACGGGCGACCAATACCGCGCTTTTCCATTTCCTTGACCAGGCTGGCTTCAGTGAAGCGCGCCGGTGGCTTGGTGAAGTGCTGGCTCGGGTCGATCTGGATCAGCTTCAGCGCTTCGCCCTGGACCATCTCTGGCAGCACGTCGTCTTCGCCCGGCTTGCTCTGCTGCGGCAACACACGGGTATAACCGTCGAACTTGAGGATACGGCCCTTGGCACGCAGTTCGAAGTCGCCAGCAGCCACGGTGACGCTGGTGGACAGGTACTGTGCCGGCGGCATCTGGCAGGCCAGGAACTGGCGCCAGATCAGCTCGTACAGGCGCTCGGCGTCGCGCTCCATGCCACTGAGCTTGGTCGGGTGGGTGTTCACATCGGAAGGACGAATTGCTTCGTGCGCCTCCTGGGCCCCTTCCTTGCTGCCGTATACCAGCGGTGCATCCGGCAGGTACTGTTTGCCGAACTCGCGCTCGATATAGTTGCGCGCCATGTCCAGGGCGTCGACCGACAGGTTGGTCGAGTCTGTACGCATGTAAGTGATGTAGCCGGCTTCATACAAGCGCTGGGCCATCATCATGGTCTTCTTCACCCCGAAGCCCAGGCGGTTACTGGCCGCCTGCTGCAGGGTGGAGGTAATGAACGGCGCCGATGGCTTGCTGCTGGTCGGGCGGTCTTCACGCTTGACCACGCTGTAGCTGGAAGCCTTGAGCTTCTCCAGCGCAGCCATGGCCTGCGCTTCGTTCAGCGGCTTGAAGGCCTCGCCCTTCTCGCGCGCCACCTCGAAACGCACCTTGGCGTTCTTGGCGGTACCGAGGTCGGCGTGGATCTCCCAATACTCTTCCGGGATGAATGCGCGGATTTCACGCTCGCGCTCCACCACCAGTTTCACCGCGACCGACTGAACACGGCCAGCGGACAGGCCGCGGGCAATCTTGGCCCACAGCAGCGGCGAAACCATGTAACCGACCACACGGTCGAGGAACCGCCGCGCCTGCTGGGCATTGACCCGGTCGATGTCCAGCTCGCCTGGCTGCGAGAAAGCCTCCTGGATGGCCTTCTTGGTAATTTCGTTGAACACCACGCGCTTGTAGCGGGTGTCGTCACCGCCGATGGCTTCGCGCAGGTGCCAGGCAATGGCTTCCCCCTCGCGGTCCAAGTCGGTTGCGAGATAGATGGTGTCGGCGTCCTTGGCCAGGCGGCGCAGCTCTTCGATCACCTTTTCCTTGCCAGGCAGGATCTCGTACTTGGCCTTCCAGCCGTGATCCGGGTCGACGCCCATGCGTGCCACCAACTGGCGGCGGGCCTTTTCTTTCGGCGACAGCGCCGGAGCCTCACCCGCGGCCTTGCCACGCTTGGCGGCTGGCTCTTTGCTTGCGCTGGCCGAACCGCTGGTGGGGAGGTCTCGGATATGGCCGATACTCGACTTCACCACGTACTGGTTGCCCAAATACTTGTTGATGGTCTTGGCCTTGGCCGGGGATTCCACAATGACCAGCGATTTGCCCATGGATCGGAGTATTCCTGAATCTGAAAATGAAAAACGCGTCAGGTACCAAACGCGGCACCGCTATATATAGTGGCAAAAGTGTGAGGTCAAGCTCGGGTGATCACTCGTGCGACTTGCCCAGCAACCCAGGCAGGCCTTCTTCGGCCTTGACCAAAGCAAAGCGTGGCACCTGCTCGCCGTCAACCTCGACAGACTCCTGGAACATGAAAAGGGGGCGCACCCAGAAGCTGTAATCACCATACAGGCATTGGTAGAACACCATCCACTCTTCGTTCTCGGAATGCCGCGCAACACTGAAGACACGGTACTCAGGCCCTTTGTAATGCCGGTATACGCCTGGTTGTATCTGCATGTTGCCCACCCTCTTTAATTAATCCTGTAAAAACAAAACCGGGGCACAAGGCCCCGGTTGCTGTCCCGCAACGCGATCAGACGCGTTCAAAGACAGTGGTGATACCTTGACCGAGGCCGACGCACATGGTCGCCACCCCCAGGGTACCGCCATTCTGCTTCATGACGTTGAGCAGGGTGCCCGAAATACGTGCCCCGGAGCAACCGAACGGGTGGCCCAAAGCAATGGCGCCGCCGTGCAGGTTAACCTTCTCATCCATCTTGTCGAGCACTTTCAAGTCTTTCAGCACTGGCAAGGCCTGTGCAGCAAAGGCTTCGTTGAGCTCGATGAAGTCGATGTCGGCCATGGTCAGCCCGGCGCGCTTGAGGGCTTTTTGGGTCGACGGCACCGGGCCATAACCCATGATCGCCGGATCGACACCGGCCACCGCCATCGAACGGATCACCGCCAATGGCTGGATACCCAGGTCCATCGCACGCTGGCCGGACATGACGATCATGCACGAAGCGCCGTCGGTGATCTGCGACGAGGTACCGGCAGTGACGGTACCGCCTTTCGGGTTAAACGCGGGCTTGAGCGACGCCAGGCCTTCGAGGGTGGTTTCCGGGCGAATGGTTTCGTCGAAATCGAACACCTTCAGGAAGCCGTTCTCGTCATAGCCCTGCATCGGGATGATCTCGTCCTTGAACTTGCCTTCGACCGTGGCCTTGTGGGCCAACTGGTGCGAACGCACGCCGAACAGGTCCTGCTGCTCACGGGTGATGCCGTGCATCTTGCCGAGCATTTCCGCAGTCAGGCCCATCATCCCGGAAGCCTTGGCAGCATGCAAGGACAGGTGCGGGTTGGGGTCGACGCCGTGCATCATGCTGACGTGGCCCATGTGCTCCACCCCGCCAATCACGAACACATCGCCGTTACCGGTCATGATCGCCTGGGCAGCGGTGTGCAGTGCGCTCATCGACGAGCCGCACAGGCGGCTGACGGTCTGCGCTGCAGAAGTGTGCGGGATCGGGGTCATCAGCGACGCCATGCGGGCGATGTTCCACCCCTGCTCCAGGGTCTGGTTGACGCAGCCCCAGATCACGTCCTCGACTTCCTTCGGGTCGACCTTGTCGTTACGCTCCAGCAGCTTGCTGATCAGGTGCGCCGACATGTCCTCGGCGCGGGTATTGCGGTGCATGCCACCCTTGGAGCGGCCCATTGGCGTGCGACCGAAGTCGACAATCACCACGTCTCTTGGATTCAGGCTCATATCAAATCTCTCGCTCTAGCTCGTTGACCGCTCAGTTGAAGAAGCGCTGGCCGTTCTTGGCCATTTCACGCAGCTTCGCAGTCGGGTGGTACAGCGGCCCCAGATCGGCGTACTGATCGGCCAGGGCGACGAATTCGGCCACACCGATCGAGTCGATGTAACGCAGCGCACCACCGCGGAAGGGAGGGAAACCAATGCCATACACCAGGCCCATGTCGGCTTCGGCGGCGGTTTCGACAATGCCGTCTTCCAGGCAGCGCACGGTCTCCAGGCACAGCGGGACCATCATCCAGTTGATGATGTCTTCGTCGGTGACTTCGCGCTGTTCGAACACGATTGGCTTGAGCACGTCCAGCACGGCGGCGTCGAAGACTTTCTTCGGCTTGCCGCGCTTGTCGGTTTCGTAGGCATAGAAGCCCTTGCCGTTCTTCTGGCCCAGGCGGTTCGCCTCGTACAGCGCGTCGACGGCCGAGCGGCGCTCGTCCTTCATGCGGTCCGGGAAGCCTTCGGCCATCACGTCACGCCCGTGGTGGCCGGTGTCGATGCCGACCACGTCCATCAGGTAGGCTGGGCCCATCGGCCAGCCGAATTTTTCCATGACCTTGTCGATGCGCACGAAGTCGACACCGGCACTGACCAGCTTGGCAAAGCCGCCAAAATACGGGAACAGCACGCGGTTGACCAAAAAGCCCGGGCAATCGTTGACCACGATCGGGTTCTTGCCCATTTTCTTGGCGTAGGCCACGGTGGTGGCGACCGCCACTTCACTGGACTTCTCGCCACGGATCACTTCCACCAGCGGCATCATGTGCACCGGGTTGAAGAAGTGCATGCCGACGAAGTTTTCCGGGCGCTTGAGCGCTTTTGCCAGCAGGTTGATGGAGATGGTCGAGGTGTTGGACGCAAGGATCGCATCCTCTTTCACCTGGCCTTCCACCTCGGCCAGCACGGCCTGCTTCACTTTCGGGTTCTCTACCACGGCTTCGACGACGATGTCGACATTGGCGAAATCGCCATAGGACAGGGTCGGGCGAATGGCGTTGAGCGCCTCGGCCATCTTGGCCGGGGTCAGGCGACCCTTGTCGACGCGGTTGCCGAGCAGCTTGGAGGCTTCGTTCAGGCCCAGCTGAATGGCTTCCTCGCGGATATCCTTCATCAGGATCGGGGTGCCTTTGACCGCCGACTGGTAAGCGATGCCGCCACCCATGATGCCGGCGCCGAGCACGGCGGCCTGCTTCACGTCATGGGCGATCTCGTCATGCGCCTTGGCCTTGCGCTTGAGTTCCTGGTCATTCAGGAACAGACCGATCAGGCTTTCGGCAACCGACGTCTTGGCCAGCTTGGCAAAGCCTGCGGCTTCGACTTCCAAGGCCTTGTCGCGGCCGAAGTTGGCGGCTTTCTGGATGGTCTTGATGGCTTCGACCGGGGCCGGGTAGTTCGGGCCGGCCTGGCCGGCAACGAAGCCCTTGGCGGTCTCGAAGGCCATCATCTGCTCGATGGCATTGAGCTTGAGCTTTTCCAGCTTGGGCTGGCGCTTGGCCTTGTAGTCCAGCTCGCCACTGATGGCGCGCTTGATCAGGTCCAGGGCACCGGCCTGCAGCAATTCAGGGGCGACCACGGCGTCGACGGCACCCACTTTCAGGGCGTCTTCGGCACGGTTTTCCTTGCCGGAAGCGATCCACTCGACAGCGTTGTCCGAACCGATCAGGCGCGGCAGGCGTACGGTGCCGCCAAAGCCGGGGTAGATGCCCAGCTTGACTTCTGGCAGGCCGATCTTGGCGCTGGTGGACATGACCCGGTAGTCGGCGGCCAGGCACATCTCCAGGCCGCCGCCCAGGGCGATGCCGTTGATGGCCGCAACGGTCGGCACTTCGAGGTCTTCGAAGGCGCTGAAGATGCGGTTGGCTTCCAGGTTGCCGGCGACCAGTTCGGCCTCGGGCAGCTTGAAGTTGTCGACGAACTCGGTGATGTCGGCGCCGACGATGAACACGTCCTTGCCACTGCTGACGATAACGCCCTTGACCGAGGCGTCGGCCTTGATGGCATCGACGGCCTGGCGAAGCTCGTTCAGGGTCAGGCGGTTGAACTTGTTGACGGACTCACCCTTGAGGTCGAACTTGAGCTCGACGATGCCACTTTCAAGAGCCTTAACCGTGATGGCTTTACCTTCGTAAATCATCAACTGATCTCCACGATATGGAAGCTGAACTGTACACGCCGATCGCTGCAGCAGAAGCAGGCCTAGCTGCCCTGCCCCAGGCACACCCGTCAGCGCGCTAGTCGGAAGTATGGCTTGGCGTCATGACATACAAACGCTCAATTCATACGCCCGTTTGATTTGGGTGTGCACACATTCTCCGAAAAGATCGGCGTTGTCAAATGCTCACGAGCATGGCGAAAACGCGACTTTCCGGTCACTTTGTATCGTCTGGGTACAAAACATGATGACAGTGATCGCCGACCATTCATGTCAGCGATTGACCACGGCCGATTGAATAACGCTGCGACTTTCGACTTGCGCGGAAACCCAAGGCGGCTACACTGCCACCTGCTTGAATGAATACCCGGCCTGCCTGGCCTTTTCTGCGCAGCAGAACGCAAAGCGGCGACTTGGCACCCCACCCCTTCAGGGTTCTGCCAAGCCGCCGCTTTGTCGTTTAAAGCCCTGAACGCCTACGCCGTACCATTAGGAGGTAGCCCCGGGGTTCAAGCCAGGGTTTCGAGGACGTAGGCAACATCCTGCAACACAGCCGTATCACCCCGTTCAGTCCAGTACAGGGCGATCATCCGCGCATCGGCTTCGACCTTGTAGACGCTCGCCGGCAAGCGCGCCAGAGGCTCAATGAAGCGTGGATCTTCGCAGGGCTCACGCCACTGGTTCCACCACACCCCCGGGCTGATCTGCCAGAAGCTGAAGCTGTCTTCATGCCCCCGACGCCGTGCCCGATGATACTGCGGGCAAGGGCTTGGCGGCTCCTTTTCGAGCCAGTGCGGCCATTGCTGCGGCGCCAGCTGCATACCCAGCCCCATTCGCCGGGCCTCCAGGCGCAGCTTCATCTGCTCGCTCTGCTTGCGCGAGCCGCGCAGCCAGGAAAGCGGGCTGAGAATCAGCGCAAGGATTGACACCACCAGCAATACCGTCATATCAGTAGTTCCCATAAAGCGTTGCAAATGAGCTGGTTAGCCATTTTTCACGGAAGACCCGCCCGAAAGCGACCATACTTCTTCTATCGCGATTGCCAGGAGTACCGCTCATGCAATATGAACATTTGTTGGTCGCCGTCGACCTGACCGAAGAATGCGACCCGGTGATCAAGCGTGCCATGAAGCTCGCCGAGCCCTCAGGCGCCAAGGTGTCCCTGGTTCACATCGTCGAGCCGATGGCCATGGCATTCGGCGGTGACGTGCCCATGGACCTGTCGCAGTTGCAACAGCAACAGTTCGACCAGGCCAAGGAGCGCATGGACCGCCTGTTCAACAAATACCCTGAGATCAACCGTGGCGACTCACACCTGACCTACGGCCAGCCGCGTCAGGAAATCCACCAACTGGCCAAGGACCAGAAGTGCGACCTGATCGTGGTCGGCAGCCATGGCCGCCATGGCCTGGCGTTGCTGCTGGGTTCCACGGCCAATGACGTGCTGCACGGTGCGCCGTGCGATGTACTGGCGGTGCGGTTGCAGAAGAAGGAATGACTTAACCTGCCCCGGCCCTATCGCCGGCAAGCCAGCTCCCACAGGGATACCACAAGGCTTGAAACCTGTGGTGTACCTGTGGGAGCTGGCTTGCCGGCGATAGGGCCAGTCCAGGCTGACGCTATCAGCCTTCCAGCTCGGCCCAGCGCTCTACCAGCGCATCCAGCTCACCTTGGAGCTTCTCGATCTTGGCCAGCACTGCGGAAGTTTCAGTAATCGGCCGCTGGTAGAAGCCAGCCGCATTCACTTCTTCCTGAGCCTCAGCCATGCGCTGCTCAACCTGGTCGATCTGCCCCGGCAGCATCTCCAGCTCACGCTGCAGCTTGTAGCTGAGCTTCTTCTTCGAAGCTTCTTCCGCCACCGGCGCAGCAACTGGCGCGGGCTTGTCCTCGACTTTCTCCACCACTGCGCTGTTGAGCGCCGACTTGCCGCCCTTGCTCTCGGTCACGCCCAGCAGCTTCGGTGAGCCACCCTGGCGAATCCAGTCCTCGTAGCCGCCGACGTACTCACGCACCTTGCCCTCGCCTTCGAACACCAGGGTACTGGTGACGACGTTGTCGAGGAAGGCCCGGTCGTGGCTGACCATCAGCACGGTGCCCTTGTAGTTGGACAGCACTTCTTCGAGCAGTTCGAGGGTTTCAACGTCCAGGTCGTTGGTCGGTTCGTCGAGCACCAGCAGGTTGGCCGGCTTGCTGAACAGCTTGGCCAGCAACAGGCGCGCACGCTCGCCACCCGACAATGCCTTGACCGGCGTGCGGGCACGCTGCGGGCTGAACAGGAAGTCGCCCAGGTAGCTCAGCACGTGGCGGTTCTGGCCGTCGATCTCGATGAAGTCACGGCCTTCGGCCAGGTTGTCGATCACGGTCTTTTCCAGCTCGAGCTGGTGGCGCATCTGGTCGAAGTAGGCGACTTCCAGCTTGGTGCCGCTCTCGACCTTGCCCGACGTGGGTTCCAGGCCGCCGAGCATCAGCTTGAGCAAGGTGGTCTTGCCGGTGCCGTTGGCGCCCAGCAGGCCGATACGGTCCTGGCGCTGCAGGACCATGGAGAAGTCCTTGACCAGCATTGGCCCGCCAGCGTGATGGAAGCTGACGTTTTCCAGCACCATCACTTGCTTGCCGGATTTTTCTGCCGACTCGATCTGGATGTTGGCCTTGCCCTGGCGTTCGCGGCGCTCACCACGCTCCACGCGCAAGGCTTTCAGCGCACGCACCCGGCCTTCGTTACGGGTGCGGCGGGCCTTGATGCCTTGGCGGATCCACACTTCTTCCTGGGCCAGGCGCTTGTCGAACAGCGCGTTGGCGGTTTCTTCGGCGGCCAGTGCGGCCTCCTTGTGCACCAGGAAGCTGGCGTAGTCACCGTTCCAGTCGATCAGGCCGCCACGGTCCAGTTCAAGGATGCGGGTGGCCAGGTTCTGCAGGAAGGACCGGTCGTGGGTGATGAACAGGACCGCGCCGTTAAAGCTGCGCAGGGCCTCTTCGAGCCAGGCAATGGCACCGATGTCCAGGTGGTTGGTAGGCTCGTCGAGCAGCAGCAGGTCGGGCTCGGACACCAGCGCCTGGGCCAGCAGCACACGGCGCCGCCAGCCACCGGACAGCTCAGCCAGGGTCTTGTCCGCCGGCAACTGCAGGCGGCTGAGGGTGCTTTCCACCACTTGCTGCAGGCGCCAGCCATCACGGGCTTCCAGCTCGTGCTGGACGTGCATGAGCTTTTCCAGGTCTTCGTCGTTCTGGATATTCATGCTCAGGTGATGGAACTGTGCCAGCAACTCACCGACGCCATCCAGGCCTGCGGCCACCACATCGAACACCGTGCGATCGTCGGCCACCGGCAGTTCCTGCGGCAGCTCGCCGATCTTCAGGCCCGGGGCACGCCAGACTTCACCGTCGTCGCCCTTCTGCTCGCCCTTGACCAGGCGCAGCATGCTGGATTTGCCAGTACCGTTGCGGCCGATGATGCACACCCGCTCACCACGAGCGATCTGCCAGGACACTTTGTCCAGCAGCGGCATGGCGCCGAATGCGAGGGACACATCGCTGAATTTGAGCAGGGTCATGTTGGTCTCCATAAATCGGGCGCGCATTCTACCTGACTTGGCCCTCGACGGCATCCGCTTGGCCACCCTACGAGCGCTTTGCGACATCTGGTCGAAGTTAATATCCCGATACAAGCACAGTGCTTTCACCCGCCGCCGGCAAACAGCTAAGCTAAGGCAATTGCTTCCAACAGTGCTGGCTCCGCCGTCACTTCCCCATGGTTCTACTGCCCGGACGTATCATGCGCAGCCGCCTGTTACACATTGCATCATGCCTGCTGCTCACCGCTGCCACCTGCGCGGCGCAGGCCACCGACCTCACCCAGCAGCGCCAGTACTACGACGAGGCCAAGCGTGCGCTGGCCAAAGGCGACAAAGGCCCGTACTTGCGCTATGCGCAAGCCCTGAGCGACTACCCGCTGACACCATACCTGGCCTACGACGAGCTTACCGCCCGCCTCAAAAGCGCCAGCAACCAGGAGATCGAAGGCTTTCTCGCCAAGCATGGCGACCTGCCCCAGGCCAACTGGATGAAACTGCGCTGGCTACGCTGGCTGGCCGAACGCGGCGAATGGGACACCTTCGTCAAATACTACGACCCCAAGCTCAATTTCACCGAACTGGACTGCCTCAACGGCCAGTATCAGCTCAGCCATGGCCTGCGCGCCGAGGGCTATGCCACAGCTGACAAATTGTGGAACGTCGGAAAGTCGCAACCTGCCGCCTGCGACACACTGTTCGGCATGTGGGCGGCCGAAGGCCAGCTGACCGAGGCCAAGCGCTGGGAACGCACCAAGCTGGCGGCCCAGACGCGCAACTACGCTTTGGCCAACAACCTGGTCAAGACCCTGACCACCCTCGCCCCTCAGGGGCGCCTTCTGGTCGACGTGGCGCAAAAGCCAGAGCTGCTCAACCAGCCGTCGCGCTTTACCCCGGTCAACGAAGCCATGTCCGATGTCGTCAGCCTCGGCCTGCGCCGCCTGGCCCGGCAGGACCCGGAGCGGGCCATGGCACTGCTCGACGATTATGCCCAGCGCATGCACTTCTCTCGCGACGAGAAGGTGGCCATCGCCCGCGAAATCGGCCTGACCCTGGCACGCCGCTACGACCCGCGCGCGCTCGACCTGATGACCCGCTACGACCCCGAACTGCGCGACAACACCGTCAGCGAATGGCGCCTGCGCCTGCTGCTGCGCCTGGGCCGCTGGGAAGACGCCTACGAGCTGACCAGGCGCCTGCCCCAGGACCTGGCCAGCAGCAGCCGTTGGAAATACTGGCAGGCACGCAGCCTGGAGCTGGCCCAGCCGAACAACCCGCAGATCCCGCTGCTGTACAAGACCGTGGCACGTGAGCGCGACTTCTATGGCTTCCTCGCTGCCGACCGGGCACAGACGCCATACCAGCTGAACAACAAGCCGCTGCTGCTAAGCCCGCAACTGGTCAAGAAGGTGCGCAACACGCCCGGCATCCAGCGTGCACTGGAATTCCACGCCCGCGGCCAGATCGTCGAGGGCCGCCGCGAGTGGTACCACGTCAGCCGCCACTTCACCCGCGACGAAATGGTTGCCCAGGCACGCCTGGGCTACGACCTGCGCTGGTACTTCCCGGCCATCCGCACCATCAGCCAGGCGCAATACTGGGACGACCTGGACATCCGCTTCCCGATGGCCCACCGCGACACCCTGGTGCGCGAAGCCAAGGTCCGCGGCCTGCATTCGAGCTGGGTATTCGCCATCACCCGCCAGGAAAGTGCATTCATGGAGGATGCGCGCTCGCCGGTGGGTGCCAGCGGCCTGATGCAGCTGATGCCGGCCACGGCCAAAGAGACCGCGCGCAAGTTCAGCATCCCGCTGGCATCACCGGCGCAGGTACTGAACCCGGACAAGAACATCCAGCTGGGCGCGGCCTACCTGAGCCAGGTGCACAGCCAGTTCAACGGCAACCGGGTGCTGGCCTCGGCGGCCTACAACGCCGGGCCCGGCCGCGTGCGGCAGTGGCTGAAAGGCGCCAAGCACCTGAGCTTCGATGTGTGGGTTGAATCGATCCCGTTCGACGAAACACGCCAGTATGTGCAGAACGTGCTGTCGTATTCGGTGATCTACGGGCAGAAGCTGAATTCGCCGCAGCCGCTGGTGGATTGGCATGAGCGGTATTTCGATGACATGTAGGGCCTGCTGAACCTGAACCGGCCCATCGCCGGCAAGCCAGCCCCCACAGGTAGCGCACAAGTCTTCGAACCTGTGATGAACCTGTGGGAGCTGGCTTGCCGGCGATGGGCCGGTTCAGGCAGCACATTCACTCCAGAACTTCCACCTGCATTCCTGGTTCAAGCCACCCACTGCCATCCACCGCCAGGTTCTGCCCGAACAGCACATCCCCCTCCTTCTCGCGAAAGGTCTTGAGCGTGACCATCGGCTCGCGGTCGGCACCGCGCTCCCCTGTTGCTGGATCAATTGTTGTGAAGATGCACCGCACACTGGGCTTGAGCACGCGAAAATCCAAGCTGCCAATGCGAATCCGCTTCCAGCCATCCTCGGCAAACGGTTCTGCCCCTTGCACCACCAGGTTCGGTCGAAAGCGCAGCATTTCCATGGGCCGGCCAATACGCCGGTTGAGCTCGTCGAGCGAGCCCTGGCCAATCAGCAGCAAAGGGAAGCCATCGGGAAACGCCGCACGATCACTGTTGAGGCCGTAACCATTGGGCAGGTAACGCGCGCGCTGCTCCGGGCAATGCACCAGCCGCACGGCCTTGCCCAGCAACGCGCTCAACCAGGCCGCTGCTGCGTCGCCAGCGTCGGGCACGCGCAGGGTGTCGCGCCAGATCGTCACGCCGCGCAGCGCATCATCGGCAGCGGGCACAGGCACCCGCAACGGCACCCGCCCAGGCGCCTGCAGCAACAACTCACCGTTGTCGTCATCGCACGCCTGCAGCTGGCCAAGTTGCGGCCAGGCCCGCTGGGTCAGGAAGCGTCCATTTTCTTCCTCCACGACCATCCAGCGCCGGTCACCCTGCAACCCCAACAGCCCCACCCGTGATGCCTGCAGGCTTTGCGCCTGGCCCGACTTCACCGGGTATCGATACAACTCACTGAGAAACATCCCTGCCGCCTCGCGTCATGCCAAAAGCCAAGCTTATACCTGGCTGGCCCGGCGATCACGCAGTGGCAGCATCCAGCAGCAGGCGTTGCTTGACCACATCGACCAGGCGATCAGGCTGGAACTTGGACAGGAAGTTGTCGCAACCCACCTTCTTCACCATGGATTCATTGAAGCTGCCCGACAGCGAGGTGTGCAGCACGACGTAGAGCTGGCGCAAACGGGCATCGCTGCGAATCTCGGTGGTCAGCCGGTAGCCGTCCATTTCCGGCATTTCGGCGTCAGTGAACACCATCAGCAGCTTTTCGCACACGTCCTCGCCCGCATCGGCCCAGCCCTTGAGCATGCGCAGCGCCTTCAGGCCGTCACTGGCCACGTGCAGCTTCACCCCCAACTGGGACAGGGTGTCACGCAATTGCGCCAGAGCCACACTGGAGTCGTCCACCAGCAGCACCTCGCGCCCGCGGGCACGGGCCAGCACCGGGTCGGCAAGCTTCTCGCCGGAGACCCGGGCGTTGTACGGCACAATCTCAGCCAGCACCTTCTCCACGTCGATCACCTCCACCAGCTTTTCATCCACCTTGGTGATGGCGGTCAGGTAGTGCTGGCGACCGGCGCTGGCAGGCGGCGGCATGATCGACTCCCAGTTCATGTTGACGATACGGTCGACACCACCCACCAGGAAGGCCTGCACCGACCGGTTGTACTCGGTGACGATGATGGTGCTGTCCGGCCCCGGCTGCAGCGGGCGCATGCCGATCGCCTGGGACAGGTCGATCACTGGCAAGGTCTGGCCGCGCAGGTTGACCACCCCGCAGACGAAGGCGTGGCGCTGGGGCATCAGGGTCAACTTGGGCAGTTGCAGCACTTCCTGCACCTTGAACACGTTGATCGCGAACAACTGGCGGCCGGCCAGACGAAACATCAGAATTTCCAGGCGGTTCTCACCCACCAGTTGCGTGCGTTGGTCTACTGTGTCGAGAATGCCAGCCATTGGAAAACCCCCAGGCTTGAGTCAAAAAAGTGTAAGCATCCACCCTGTATCGGCGGCTTCACGCGCACCTTGACCCTTGCGGGAAAATGCCGTGAAGGCAATTGATATCACTTTACCATCATGCTTTACTGCGGGCATTACACGGCAAATCAGCAGGGCGACAAAAGTTCCCCACCTGAGCTCGATATCAGGGAAACCCCTACCTGCAATCGGGTGCAACCTGATGTTCGCGATATCCTTTAGCCATTAATGTGACGCCATTCTCAATGCATGAATGGAGTCAGGCTTTTGCTAGCTATCGTTTCGGCGTGCCCGCCCCTTGCGCCTGCACCACGCGCGGGGACCTGATCATGGACACTGCCTTATCGTTCGATGACGCCCTGCAGGGTTATCTGCTGGATGCCCAGGTATTGCTGACCCAGGCCCAGGAGTGTCTGCAGCATCTGGAACTGATCGACAATGATCCAGATGCCTGCCGCTGCCTGGACAACACCCTCGAGAGCCTTGCCAGGCAGGCTACACGCCTGGGCCTGCGTGAAGTCGCCCATTACACCAATGCCCTGCATCAGTTGCTTGCCCCCGCCTGTCACCGCGGCTGCCTGCAACGTGAAGCCCTGCCCGCGCTAGGGGCCTGCCTTACCTTGCTGGCCTGGCAACTGGAACTGGTCGATACCCGTACCGGGCGGCTGAACCTGGACATCGGCGAGCAACTGGTGCTGCTGAGCGACCTGGCCAAGGTCGTGAAGCAACCGTTTGCGCAAGCCTGTACCTCCTGCGACGAGCACGGCAGCGTGTGCCTCCACCCGCACGCTCCAGTGGCACGCGGCACAGGCACAGGCCGGTGGAACCCACCGTATTAACCTGACACGAAGTGCAACTAAGCGCGTTCGTTCATGCCCCACAAAGATCGAACTAGGGAAGTTAACCAAGTTTTCGGGGCCCAAGATGAATCTCTAACGCGCTAGTTGCACTACAAGTGCGTAATGCGCGATCGATGGGTGGCACTTTGCCACTCGCCAGTGCCCGACCCGCAGGCGTTTCAAGGCATTACCCAGCCGCGACCGATACAGTGCGAAGTGGTAATATACGCCCCCACAAACGCTTGCAACCTGAATAAAGGTTGAACGATCACGTGCTCGAAAAAATATCGAAAGTACTGCGCCAAAGCCTCTGAGCAGCATTGTGCAAGGCCTCCATCAGCAATACTTCAGTGGCTTCCCTACCTATGCTTCCACGCTTGACGACTTCTTTGCGTTGCTGCTCCCGTGTTGCCCTGCTGCGTTGGGTGACGGCCGCGTTATGCGTGGCCTCGCTGGTTGCCAACCTGATGCTGTACCTGGCCAACCAGGCAGCCCCGGCCAGCCTGCTGGTGCTGCAACTGGTCGCTACGCTGGGCACCATCGTCTACCTGGGCCTGAGCGCCAAGTCGATCAGCCTGCGCCCGGCAGAACTGGCCGAGCGCATGCTCAAGGTCCAGGAAGACGAGCGCCAGCACTTGGGCCGGGAACTGCACGACGACATCGGCCAGCTGCTCACCGCCGCCAAGCTGCAGCTGCAGTGGCTACAAAGGCGCATGCCCGACGAGCTGCAAGGCCACTGCAACACCCTGCGAAGCACGCTGGATGACACCTTGGGCAACGTACGCGACGTGTCCGCCCTGCTCAACCCTCGGCAATTGGCCAGCCTGGGCCTGGAAGCCAGCCTGCGCGCGCACCTGGTGCGTACCCTGGCCAGCAGCAGTGTGCACTGGAGCCTGGCGTGCAACCAGCGCCTGGGCGGCATCGACGAAGCTGTGGCCATGGCGGTGTTTCGCATTAGCCAGGAGGCCGTGACCAACATGCTGCGCCACGCCCAGGCAGATAACCTGATCATTCAGCTGCAGCGCACCCCCGAGGGGCTGGCGTTGTCGATCCACGACGATGGCCGTGGCTTCGTCCCGGTACGGCACCCGGCCGACGCAGGCCAGCGCGGCCTGGCTGGCATGCAGGAGCGGGTCACCGCCTTGCAGGGTAGCCTCGACATCACCAGCCAGCTCGGCTTGGGCACGCGTATCGAGGCGGTGTTCCCGTGGCCTGCGCGTACCCAGCAACGCGCCGGGAGCAAGGCCACCCATGACCTGTAGACTGCTGCTGGTTGACGACCACTCGCTGATCCGCGCCGGTGTGCGCGCACTGGTCTGCGACATCCCCGGCTATGACGTGATCGGTGAAGCCGACGACGGCAGCCAACTGCTCGAACAGGTGCGCGCGCTGGCGCCCGACATCGTCTTGCTGGACATCTCCATGCGGTCGACCAGCGGCCTGGACGCCCTCACCCAACTGCGGGCAAGCGCAAGTACATGCAAGGTGCTGATCCTGTCGATGCATACCGACCCTGACCTGATCATGCGGGCTCTGGAAAGCGGCGCCCTCGGCTACCTGCTCAAGGACACCAGCGCCACCGAGCTGGAGCAGGCCCTGAGCGCAGTGCGCAACGGCGAGCGCTACCTCAGCCCGGCCATTGCCCACACCGTCATCAACCAGGCCCTACGGCACACCAGGCAGGGCAACCAAGCGGCTGGCGAGCGGCATAACCTCACTGCGCGACAACTGGAAATCCTGCGCCTGATCGTGCGCGGCAAGTCCACCCGGGAAATCGCTGCGGGCCTGGGCCTGTCGATCAAGACCGTGGAAACCCACCGCTCGCAAATCATGAAGCGCCTGCAGATTCATGATGTGGCCGGCCTGGTGCTGTTCGCTGTACGCGAGAAAATCATCAGCCTGGATGACTAAGCAGCGGCGACCCGGCCGGCAGGTGCAGGTGTAACGCGCCAGGCCTGGCCTGAAAGCGCAGGTTGCCGGCCTGCAACGGCTCGCCATCGAGGTTGATGTCCAGGCCCTGCGCGCTCTTGATCTCCACCCAGGGCAACCTGGCGCGGACGAAAAGCCCGTCACCGGCCAACAGGTCGCGCAGTGCCCCGACTACCTCTTGCGGCGCTGGCAGGATGGCGATGTCCAGCAGACCGTCATTCACCACCGCCTCAGGGCACAGCACTTGCCCGCCCCCCGCCTGGCGACCATTGCCGATCCCCAGCGCCAGCAGGCTCCCTTGCCACTGGAAGTCAGGGCCTTGCAGTTCCACAGTGGCTGCCTGCAGCTCGCTGAAGCGCGACAACCCGGTGAACAGGTAGGCCGCGGCACCCAGCACCTTCTTCAGGTCTTCGGAGGTGTTGGCGGTGACCTGGCTACCAAACCCACCCGTGGCCATGTTGAGGAACAACTGGTCGCCGGCCTGGCCCAGGTCGATAGCCTGCGCCGGCGTATTCAGCAGCGCCAGTGCGTCAGCAGGCTCCAGGGGTATGCCGGCGGCTTTGGCGAAATCGTTGGCCGTGCCCAGCGGCAACAGCGCCAGGCTGGCCTCGGCATTTGCCAGGCCCATGGCCTCGGCCACATCCCGTAAAGTGCCGTCGCCACCGCCTGCGACGATATGGCTGTAGCCCGCCGCCAGCGCCTCGCCGACCAGGCGCTGCGCGTCACCCGCCTCCCAGGTGACACGCACATCCAGCACCCAGCCGGTATCGCGCAGGTCGCAAACGGCGCTGCGTAGCGCTTCGTTCATCGCCTGCTTGCCGTGCAGGATCAGCATTGCCTTGCGCCCTTGCATCGCGCTTCTCCGTGAAGTTGACCGACCCAGATCTCGACCATGCCCGCTCACCGATCGTTGCATGCCCACAAAAAAATACCCAAGCCAACGTGGTCTTTTTCCCACACCCGACAATGCGCGCTATGCTCAGAAAATGAACTTTTGACAAGTTTTTGACCTAGGCAAACAAAGCTACCTGGGAAGTCAGCCTTTTGACTTCTGTTTGCCGGGCCCGAAACCCTAGCCATGGACGCGCCCCGGCAGTGGTGTTCCCCACACTGTCGATGGGCGCGTCTTTTCATCCGCGACCTTTCACGAGGATTCCGGGTCATGCGCATTCTCTGGACACTGCCCTACCTACCCTGGCCGACCACCAGCGGCAGCAAGACCCGGCAATACCACCTGATGCGCGCACTGGCACAACAGGGCCACCGCATTACCCTGTTGGCGCAGTCGAAAATCCCCCTCAGCGATACAGCCCGCGAAGCCCTGGAGCCACTGCTCGAACGCCTGATCGTAATGCCCCGTCGGCCGCTGCACAGCCCGCTGAACCTATTGGCTTCGCCCATCATCGACTACCCCATGCGGGCCATCATCAACGGCCTGTCCCCGTGCCTGCGGCACCGTTTCGAGCAATTGCTGGACGAACCCTGGGACGTGATCCAGATCGAGCACAGCTACAGTTTTCAACCGTTCGAGAAGGCCCTGCAGGCCCGCGGGTTGCCCTACATGCTCAGCGAACACACGCTCGAGTCGGTGATGGGCGGTGCCTGCCACGACCGGCTGCCCCTGTGGCTGCGCCCACTCAACGCCTTCGACCGCTGGCGCTACCGGCGCTGGGAACAGCGGGTGCTGTGCCAGCCCACCGAGCTGGTGGCAGTCAGCGCCCACGACGCCGAGCTGATCGCGCAGATCAGCGGGCGACCGGTGAATGTGGTGGTCAACGGTGTGGATTGTGACTTCTACCAGCACGTGGAGCCCGCGTTACACAGCCAGCGCCTGCTGTTCGTCGGCAACTTCGAATATGGCGCCAACCTTGAGGCCATCGAGTGGGCGCTGGAAGACATCATGCCGCAGGTGTGGATGAGCAACCCGGCTGTGCGCCTGGCAATAGCCGGGCATGCCCTGCCGGCCAGCTGGAAACTGCACTGGAACGACCCGCGCATCGAATGGTTCGGCTACCGCCCGGACCTGCGTGAACTGCAAAAGCGTTCGGCGCTGTTCTTCGCGCCGCTGCGCTATGCCGGGGGCTCCAAGGTAAAAATCCTGGAGGCAATGGCCGCCGGCCTACCGGTGATCACCACCGGCAAAGGCGTATCGGGCCTGACCGCAAACAACGGCGAGCACTATCTGGGCAGCGATGACGGCGACCAGCTGGCCCTGTTGATCACCCAACTGCTCAACCAGCCCTGGCGCATGAGCCAGTTGAGCGCTGCCGGCCGCCAGTTCGCCCGCCAGCGCCACGACTGGAGCGTGGCCGCCCAGCAACTGGAGAACGTGCACATGCGCCTGGCCCAGGCAGCGCCGGCCGAGGCCGCGCCGCTGGGCAGTGCCTGGCTGGGCCGCTCAGCCAAGTAGCTCGCTGAAGGGGATGAACGGCACGCTGTCACCCTGTTTCGGCGTGCTGCCCTCTCGCACTTCCACCAAACCCTCGGCCCACGCCGCGCTGCGCAGCACGCCGGAGCTCTGGTTCTTGTAGATACGCACCTGGCCCTGCTCGATGCGTGCACGCAGGTACTCGCGCCGCGTGCCGGCCTTGGGCCAGTCAAAGCCTGCCGGCATGTCGAAGCGCAGCGGCGTGACATCGCCCACGCCCTGGCGACGTAACAGATAGGGCCGGGTCAGCAGGCCAAAGGTAACCAAGGTAGAGGCCGGGTTACCCGGCAGGCCGATCACTGGTACGCCCTGGAAGTGGCCGAAGGTGAGTGGCTTGCCCGGCTTGATCGCCAGCTTCCACAAGGCCAGCTCGCCCGCCTCGCGTAGGGCCGCCCCCAGGTAATCGGCCTCGCCCACCGAGACACCACCGGTAGACAAGATCAGATCAACGTCGCCCAGCGAGGCCAAACAGGCGCGCGTAAGCGCCAAATCATCCGGCAGGATGCCTGCATCGACCACGTCGCAGCCCAGCCGCTGCAACCAGCTGACCAGCAGCCGGCGGTTGCTGTTGTAGATTTGCCCAGGCCCCAGCGGCAGGCCGGGCTCGACCAGTTCGTCACCCGTGGACAGCACCGCCACCCGCACTTTGCGCACCACGTCCAGTCGGCCGTGGCCCAGGGTCGCCGCCAGGCCCAGTTCGATCGGCCCCAGCCGGGTGCCGGCGCTCATCACCTGCTCGCCCTTGCGGGTCTCCTGGCCTTGAGGGCGGATGTTCTGATCGGCATGCAAGGGTTCGAGAAAGCGCACCCGACCGTCTTCGGCCACTTCGGTGTTTTCCTGCATCTCGACGCAATCGGCGCCTTCAGGCACTGGCGCCCCGGTGAAGATGCGCGCGCAGGTGCCCGGCTGCAGGGGCTGCGGCGCATGGCCGGCGAAGATCCGCTGGCTGACCGGCAGTGGCTCCCCCTGCCAGTCGGCCTTGCGCAAGGCATAGCCGTCCATGGCACTGTTCGGCCAGGGCGGCAGGTCGAGCGAGGCCACCAGATCGGTGGCCAGCACGCGGCCCTCGGCCTCGGCCAACGGCAGGTTCTCGGTGTCACGGATCGGCGCCGCTTCGGCCAGCGCCAGCAGTTGCTCCAGGGCTTGCTCCACCGGCATCAGTGGCCGGGCCTGGCTAGCTTCAGCCACGGCTGTCACAGGCCGCTGCCTGCTTCAGGTGCGCAACGAAGTTGCAGGGGCGATGGCGTGCATCGAGCTGCTCGGCCAGGATGCCGTCCCAGCCGGTGCGCACCGCATTGGTCGAGCCCGGCAGGCAGCACACCAAGGTGCCGTTGGCCAGCCCGGCCAGGGCGCGTGACTGCACGGTGGAGGTGCCGATGTCGGCCACGGAAATCTGCCGGAACAGCTCACCAAAACCGTCTACCTGCTTGTCCAGCAGGCAGGCCACCGCTTCGGGCGTGCTGTCGCGGCCGGTAAAACCGGTACCACCAGTAATCAGCACCACTTGCACGCTGTCATCGGCGATCCAGGTGGCGACCTGGGCGCGGATCTTGTACAGGTCGTCTTTCAGCAGCACGCGCTCGGCCAGGCGGTGGCCCGCTGCGCTCAGGCGGTCGACGAACAGCTGGCCAGAGGTGTCGGTGTCGAAGGTGCGGGTGTCGCTGACCGTCAGCACGGCGATGTTCAGCGCCACGAAGGGGGTATCTGCCTTGGCTTTCATGGGTGTCCGTCACAACAGGATGAGATGGCCGCAGTTATATCACAGCGTACCTTTGCCCGGCGTTGCGCCATCAGCCTTGCCCTGGATCAAGAAGACAGATTTGTCGCTATGCTGCACTTGGAGTGAACTTGCACTAATGTCCTGCGTCATAAATGTCATCTAGCACCATCGCACTTGGAGAAACACGATGATCAAACGGACCCTACCCGCCTTCCTGCTCGCCTTGGGCCTGGGCGCCCTCGCTGGCTGCTCGACCCCTACCGTCATCACCCTGAACGATGGCCGGGAGATCCAGGCAACGGATAAACCCTCCTTCGACGAAGACTCCGGTTTCTACGAATTCGAGCAACTCGACGGTAAGCGCACGCGCCTGAACAAAGACCAGATCCGCACCGTCAAAGAGCTCTGATCAAGCACCTGTTTTGGCAAAGGCCCTTACAACAACAAGGGCTTGTGGGCAAAAACGGGATGCAGTAGGATTTTGTTCATCGGAGTGTAGCGCAGCCAGGTAGCGCGTCTCGTTCGGGACGAGAAGGCCGCAGGTTCGAATCCTGTCTCTCCGACCAGATCCTTCAAAAAGCCCGCCTTGCGCGGGCTTTTTGTTGCCCCTGAAAAAGTGTCAGGCGCTCAGGCGCGAGGTTACTTCGCCCAGCTGCCCGGACAACCCATGCAGGCGGTGGCCCGCCTGCTCGGTGTGCTGCACCGACTCCTGGTTGGCCGTGGCAATGCGGGTGATTTCGATCAGGTTGCGCGAGATGTCTTCGGCCACGCTGGTCTGTTCTTCTGCCGCCGTGGCGATCTGCCGGTTCATGTCGCGGATCGCCTCTACCGCCTGGGTGATGCGCTGCAGCATCTGCCCGGCCTGCTGCACCTGCTCGGCCCCCTCTTCGCTTCGCTGCTGGCCGCTTTCGATGGCCTTGACCGCTTCAACCGCACCTGACTGCACCGCTTCGATGATCTGGTGAATCTCGGCAATCGAGGCTGCCGTGCGCTGGGCCAGGCTGCGCACCTCATCGGCCACCACCGCAAAGCCACGCCCGGCCTCGCCGGCACGGGCCGCTTCGATGGCCGCGTTCAGCGCCAGCAGGTTGGTTTGCTCGGCAATACCGCGGATCACTTCGAGCACTTTGCCGATGCGCGTGCTGTCGTGTTCCAGGTCGCGGATTACCGCCGCCGTGCCGGCGATTTCGCGGTTGACCACGCCAATGATATCGATGGTCTGCTGCATCACCTGCTCACCCGCCTGGGCACTGTGGTCGGCGTCATCCGCTGCGCGGGCAGCTTCAGCGGCATGGCGGGCCACTTCCTGGGCGGTGGCGGACATCTCGTGCATGGCCGTGGCCACCTGGTCGGTGCGCTGGAACTGGTCATGGGTGCCGCGGGCCATGTCGCCGGCAATGCTGCGCAACTGGCCACTGGCACCTTCCAGCTCCTGGGCATTGTCCTTCAGCCGGCCGACGGTGTCGGCGAGAAAGTCGCGCAAGGTGTTGGCCGCCCGCGCCAGGCGCCCCAGCTCGTCCTCGCGGCGGCTGTCCACGCGGGCGGCAAAACGGCCCTGGCTAAGCTGCGCGACGTACTCGATCAACTGGCGGATCGGCTCGATCAGGCTGCGGTTGACCAGCCACAGGCTGAGCAGCCCCACCAGTACCGCCGAGGCCAGCATCACCAGCAAGCCCAGCCATACCGTGCGTTCGGCACTGGCGTTGATGCTGGCCGCACGCTGGCGGGCATCGGCACGCAGTTGCTCCACCAGTTCGCTCATCTGCTCACTGGCGGCGCGGTCTACACCCTTCACCGCCAGGTCGCCGGCTACCGGGTCGCCACCGGCGGCGAGGAAGGCCTGACGGCCCTGCGCATAGGCCTGGCCCAGCTGCTGGTGGCTGTCACGCAGTTGCTGCAACGGCGGCTTGAGCCTGTCGTCGCTGCTGTCGATCAGTTGCCCGAGCAATTGTTGCACCTGCTGTTCGCGGGCCTGAAACTGCTGCCAGTACTTCTCCATCTCAGCCGGCTGGCGCCCGCGCAGCAGCACGTTCTTCCATTCCTGCACCTGGATCTTGAACTGCAGGTTAGCTTCATCAATCAATTGCGAAGCCCGCAGCGGCCCGTCCACCAACTCGGCATAACCGCGCACGCTGGACGACAAAAACTGGAAACACACCAGGGCGATCAACAGCATCGCCACCAGGCTGCCGCCGAGCAGCGAGAGAATTTGCACTCTGAGGGATTTACGCAACATCGTGGATCTCGAAACCGGAAGGAAAGGAATGGCGCGCATCCGCAACACCAGGTAAGACATTCCATGTCCTTGTTGGCAGGCCAAAAAAAAGCTGCCATCAAGCAATGGCAGCCAGGTCGAGCACTTACGCAACAGTTGAGCCAGATACTCTCAGGCAATTGCTACAAAATTGTTACAAACTCGCGACGCATTAGCCGCTGGTGAATTGCAAGGCCGCCAGCCGCGCATACAGCGGGCTTTCCTCGACCAGCTGGCGGTGGGTACCCACCGCCACCACCCGGCCCTTGTCGATGACCGCAATGCGCTCGGCATGCTGCACCGTGGCCAGCCGATGGGCGATCACCAGCGTGGTACGCCCGGCCATCAGGCTGGGCAACGCCTGCTGGATCAAGTGTTCGCTCTGCGCGTCGAGCGCGCTGGTGGCCTCGTCCAGCAGCAGGATCGGTGCATCCACCAGCAACGCCCGGGCAATCGCCAGGCGCTGGCGTTGCCCGCCAGAAAGGCCGATGCCACCCTCGCCCAAGGGCGTCTGGTAGCCTTGCGGTAGCTGCCGGATGAATTCGTCGGCATGGGCACCGTGCGCCGCTGCTTCGACTTCGGCCAGGGTCGCATCGGGCCGGCCATAACGGATATTGGCCTCCACCGTTCCGCGAAACAGTGAGGGGTTTTGCGCCACCAGGGCGAACTGGCGGCGCAACTGGTCGGGGTCCAGCTCAGTCACCGGCAGGCCATCGAGCAGGATGCGCCCTTGCTGTGGGTCGTAAAAGCGCAGCAACAAATCGAACAGGGTCGACTTGCCCGCCCCCGAGGGGCCCACCAAGGCCACGGTCTGCCCGGGCTCGATAACCAGGCTCAGGCCATCGACCGCTGCCACCGAGGGCCGTGACGGGTAGGCGAACACCAATTGCTGCAACTCGATACGTCCACTGGCCCGCTGCTGCGGTAGCGCCTGCGCCACGGTGGGTGGCAGGATCGCACTGCGCGCCGCCAAAAGCTCGGCAATGCGCTCGGCCGCACCCGCTGCACGTTGCAGCTCGCCGATCACCTCACTGAGGGTGCCGAACGCGCTACCGACGATCAGGCTGTAGAACACGAACGCCGCCAGTTCGCCTGCGGAGATACGCCCGGCGATCACATCCATGCCGCCGACCCACAGCATCACCCCCACTGCCCCCAGCACCAGCACGATCACCAGGGTAATCAGCCAGGCACGCTGGGCAATCCGCTTGCGGGCCACGCCAAAGGCGGCTTCGACCGTGTCGGCGAACCGTTCGCGGTCATGCGCCTGGTGGTTGTAGGCCTGTACCGTCTTGATCTGCCCCAGGGTCTCGGCCACGTAGCTGCCCACATCGGCCACCCGATCCAGGCTCTGGCGCGACAGGCTGCGCACCCTGCGACCAAACAGCAGGATCGGTGCCAGCACCAGCGGCAAGGCGACCGCCACGATGCTGGTGAGCTTGGGGTTGGTGATGAACAACAGCACCACACCACCAATGACCATCAGCGCGTTGCGCAGGAACATCGACAGCGATGAGCCGATGACCGATTGCAGCAAGGTGGTGTCGGCGGTCAGCCGCGACTGGATCTCGGAACTGCGGTTGTCTTCGAAAAAGCCGGGGTGCAGCCCGATCAGGTGGTCGAACACGGCACGGCGGATATCGGCCACGCAACGCTCGCCGATCCACGACACCAGGTAGAAACGGCTGAAGGTGCCCACCGCCAGGGCCAGCACCAGCAGCAGGAACAGGCCGATGGTCTGGTTGAGCTGGTGCGCCGAACGGGTCATGAAGCCCTGGTCTACCAGCAGGCGGATGCCCTGCCCCATGGACAGCGTGATGCCGGCAGTAACCACCAGGGCCAACAAGGCCAGCAGCACCTGTCGACGGTACGGACGAACGAACTGCCAAGCCAGGCGCAAGGCTCGGCGTTGGCGAGGGGAAACCGAATCGGGCATGGCGGCGGCTACGATGGCGGGGAAACCGCAGACTACCACTCATCCGGCAGGGGGAATGCATGCAGGTTGCTATAACGCATCGGTCTAAACAGATGATGGAGCTTTCACAGGGTTTCTGTTGGACTGTTGCTGCCGTGACACAGAAGCTGTCACAGGCCAGTCACGGCGCAGGGCTACCCTGAACTTGAACCTGAAGAGGAGACAGTGCATGAGCTTGCAGCATGGCAGTGACCACCAGAAGCCTCAGACCACCCCGCCACCCGAGGCATGCGGTTCGATCATCGACGGCAAGGGGCGCGAAGTGCCAATTACCGAGCAGATGATCCAGCAGGCCTGCAAGGCCCTGGAAGAAAGCAGGGTCGAGCGCGTACACAAAGGTTGATCGGCGAATTTTTTGCAACCCGGCGCCTGCGCCGGGTTTTTATTGCCCGCAGGTTTGCTTGGGCCCTTGTGGGAGCGGCCTTGCGTCGCGAGAGGGCTGCAAAGCAGCCCCGGCAACCCGTGCCGCGCTGCTGAAATCCTGGGGCCGCTTTGCGGCCCTTTCGCGACACAAGGCCGCTCCCACAACCGCAGATAACTCCAAAACTTGCTTAGACCAACTCCGCCCCCAAGGCACTCACCAGCTGCGCCAACTGCGGCGACTCCCCACGCAAGCGCACCGCCAACCCTTCAATCTCGCGCCGCGGCGGGTATTGCTTGCGCAACTGGTCGAACGCCGCACGCTGCTGCTGCGGGTCGTCACTCAGGCTGCGGCGGAAGTCGGCATCGTCGCGGCGTGGGTCGTACACGGCGCGGCACAGGGTCGCCAAGGCCCAGGCCGGGTCGGTGCTGGCATCCAGTTCGATTTGCGCCAGCGGCGGTCGGGGCAGCAAGTCGGCCAGTTGCACCTGCTCGTCCACACCCAGGAACCGGCACAGCGCCTGGTAGATCTGCGCCGTGCCACGCTGGCGGCCGTCGAGGCTGTAGCCGGCAATGTGCGGTGAGGCCAATGTGCACAGGTCGGCCAGTTGCAGGTCGACCTGTGGCTCGCCCTCCCACACGTCCAGCACTGCATGCACGTCTTCACGGTCCAGCAGCAGCTCGCGCAGGGCGGCGTTGTCCACCACCGGACCACGGCTGGCGTTGATCAGCCAGGCACCCGGACGCAACTGCGCCAGCTGCGCCTGGCCGAACAGGTGCCAGGTCGGGTGCTCGCCATCGCGCTGCAACGGGGTATGCAGGCTGATCACATCGCACTGTTGCACGATGGTTTCCAGGCTGACGTAGTTGCCGCCCTCGGCGGCCTGGCGTAGCGGATCGCACACCAGCACCTTCCAGCCCAGGCCGTGCAGCACCCGCACCAGGCGGCCACCCACTTCACCCGCGCCCACCACGCCATACACCCGCTCGGGCAGTACCGCGCCATCCAGCTCGGCCAGGGTCAACAGGCTGCCCAGCACGTAGTCGACCACACCGCGGGCATTGCAGCCCGGCGCACTGCTCCAGCGAATGCCGGCTTCGGCAAAGTAGTCCAGGTCCAGGTGATCGGTACCGATGGTGCAGGTGCCGACAAAGCGTACGCGGCTGCCTTCGAGCAACTGGCGGTCGACTTTGGTTACCGAGCGCACCAGCAGGATATCGGCGTCCTTGACGCTGGCGGCATCGAGACTTCGGCCGGGGTAACGGCGGATTTCACCGAAACCCTGGAAAAAGGCATCGAGCAGCGGAATGTTCTCGTCGGCAACTATCAGCATGGCGCTCTCCTGTCTGGGGAACGCAGTGTAGGCGCAACGTCGGGCGTGTTCCAGAGCGCTTCAGTCGGCTTTCTTGCGAATCCAGTACAGGAAGGTACCGGCGTCTTCTTGCTGCTGCAGCAGTTCGTGGCCGAGGAAGTTGCAGAACTTGGGGATGTCGCGGCGGGTCGACGGGTCGGTGGCGATCACCTTGAGCAGGCCGCCGGCGGCCAGGTCGCGCACGTGCTGGTGCAGCATCATCACCGGCTCCGGGCAGTTCAGGCCGGTGGCATCGAGGATGGCGTCAGGGGTGAAATCGGTCATGGGGGGCTCCGAAAATGATCGCCATTGTCGCGCATAGCGCGACGCGGTCCAAGCACCGCTTGAGAAATGCGCAGCTGCCCGCCAGCCCAGCTCTTGCTCTTGATCTTGCTTTTGATCTTCGCGACTTCAGGAGGCCGAACGCAGGCCTTGCGGAGGGAGGTGACGGGCATGGATGCCCGTCAAGCGCTGGGCCCCAGGATGGGGCCTGCAGCGCGGTCCTCCCGGGAGCGAGGCCGGAGTGAGGGAACCCCGGAGCGAAGCGCAGGGGCCGGATGATCGGAGCGCAGCGTTTTTTGGTTACTTTTTTGTCGCGTTTGACAAAAAGTGACTCGCCCTAAGGTCGAAAAGGTGAGTAAGCGTCGCCATCACAAATGGACTGTTCGCTGAACCAAAACAGCCAGATCCGCTTTTTAGCTTCTTGCGAGATGGGCCTCAACACAGTGTAGACATTCGTTCGCGCAGGTGGCGCTGAGTCACCTTTGCGCCCTTCCGGCGGGTTACTTCGGTCTTGGCCAAAGTAACCAAAGCCGTCCGCTCCCATCATCCGGCCCCTGCGCTCGGCCTCCTGAAGTCGCAATCTGCGTCGCCTGAGCTACCGCGCGCTTAGAAGCAAAAACCGAAGCAAGAGCTACAGGCGGAGCGCGAACAGCGCGCTGGGCTCAGCGCGGCTTCAGATCGAGCCGGCGCAGGTGGCAAGTCACTTCCTCGCGGTCGTGGTACAGCTGCTTGCAGGCAATCGATACCCTGATCTTGCGCGCCTTGAACGTCGCCTCCATGCGATCGAGCAGCCGGCGTACTTCGGCATAGCGCTGCTTCATCGGCAGCTTCAGGTTGACCACTGCCTCGCGGCACAGTCCCTCGCCCAGCCAGGTTTCGATCAGCGAGGTGGTGCGCGCCGGCTTCTCGACGATGTCGCACACCATCCAGTCCACCGGCTGCTTCGGCTGCCAGGTAAAACCATCAGCCATCAGGTGCTGAACCAGGCCGGTGTCCATCAGGCTTTCGGCCATCGGGCCGTTGTCGATGGCGGTCACCAGCATGCCCCGGCGCACTAGCTGGTAAGTCCAGCCACCCGGCGAAGCGCCCAGATCAACGCCGGTCATGTCATCGCCCAGGCGCTGCTCCCACTGCTCGCGCGGGATGAACTGATGCCACGCTTCTTCCAGCTTGAGGGTCGAGCGGCTGGGTGCCTCGCGGGGGAATTTCAGGCGCGGGATGCCCATGGGCCACAGGGCACTGTTGTTGGCCGGCGCAACACCGGCGAACACCCGCCGGCCGCTGATGAAGGTGAGCAGCAGGCGTGGGCGGCTGGCGTCGTCAACCAGGCGGCCGGCCTTCTCCAGCGCCTTGCGCAGCGGCACTTCGAACTTGCGGCAAAAGGTAGACAATTCCTTGCCTTCGTTACTGTCCAGCACTTCCAGCCACAGGCTGCCGAACACAGGCAAGTCGGCCAGCTCCGCCAGCAGCACACTGATGCGGTCAGTTTCCGGCAGTTCGACATAACCGCCCCGGGCCCACTGGCGCGGGAAAATCAGCTCGTTGAAACGCAGCGCCCCCATCAGCCGCTCGGCGCCGCCTTCTTCGGTACAGACAAACTCGGCGCTGGCACTGTGCGGCTTGCCTTTGGCATAGCCAGCAATACCCAGACGGGCGGCATGTTCGCTGATTTCGGCGCACACCTCGCCCTCGAAACCGGGCCGGCAATGCATGAACAGGGTATTCATCTCTCACTCCACTACGGCTGGCGCGCAACAGGCGCCGGCAGGGCGGCGATAATAAAGGAAGTTCGGAACCTGCGACACGCCCCGCCGGTCCAGAAAAGGGTCAGGGGCCGCAAACCGGTCTAACCTGACCACTCAGCCAGGTCCGTACCGTGCGGATCGAAACAGAGCGGTGACACCGGCAGACCTTGAGTATTTGCCGGGCACCGGCGCAGAAGGAGTTGGCAATGCCCTCGCTCGACAGCCTGAACACCCTCAACACCCTCAAGGTCGGCAACCAGACCTATCACTACTTCAGCCTTACCGAGGCCGCCCGCCAGTTGGGCGACCTGCAACGCCTACCCATGTCGCTGAAGGTGCTGCTGGAAAACCTGCTGCGCTGGGAGGACGGCCAAACCGTCACCGGCGATGACTTGCGCGCCATTGCCCAATGGTTAAGCGAGCGGCGCTCCGACCGCGAGATCCAATACCGCCCGGCGCGCGTGCTGATGCAGGACTTCACCGGCGTGCCGGCCGTGGTCGACCTGGCCGCCATGCGCGCAGCCATGGCCAAGGCCGGCGGCGACCCGCAGCGGATCAACCCCTTGTCACCGGTGGACCTGGTGATCGACCACTCGGTAATGGTCGACCATTACGGCACGCCGCAGGCCTTCGGCGAGAACGTGGATATCGAAATGCAGCGCAATGGCGAGCGCTATGCCTTCCTGCGCTGGGGCCAGAGCGCCTTCGACAACTTCCGCGTAGTGCCGCCGGGCACCGGCATCTGCCACCAGGTCAACCTGGAATACCTGGGCCGCACGGTGTGGACCCGTGAAGCCGATGGCCGCACCTACGCCTTCCCCGACACCCTGGTCGGTACCGACTCGCACACCACCATGATCAATGGCCTGGGCGTGCTCGGCTGGGGTGTCGGTGGCATCGAGGCAGAGGCGGCCATGCTCGGCCAACCCGTGTCGATGCTGATCCCCGAGGTGATCGGCTTCAAACTGACCGGCAAGCTGCGCGAGGGCATCACCGCCACCGACCTGGTGCTGACGGTAACGCAGATGCTGCGCAAGAAAGGTGTGGTGGGCAAGTTCGTCGAGTTCTATGGCGACGGCCTGGCCGAGCTGCCGCTGGCAGACCGTGCGACCATCGCCAACATGGCACCAGAGTATGGCGCCACCTGCGGTTTCTTCCCGGTTGACGAGGTGACCCTGGACTACCTGCGCCTGTCGGGCCGACCAGACGCGACTGTGCAACTGGTCGAGCAGTACTGCAAGGCCCAGGGCCTGTGGCGCCTGCCGGGGCAGGAGCCGTTGTTCAGCGACAGCCTGGAACTGGACATGCACGAGGTCGAAGCAAGCCTGGCCGGGCCCAAGCGGCCGCAGGACCGCGTGGCGCTGGGCCAGGTCAGCCAGGCCTTTGACCATTTCATCGAACTGCAGCCCAAGCCGCTGGCCAAGGAAGTCGGCCGCCTGGAAAGCGAGGGTGGCGGCGGTGTAGCGGTGGGCAACGCCGACCAGGCTGGCGAGATCGACTACAGCCATGGAGGCCAGACTCACACCCTGCGCGATGGCGCCGTGGTGATTGCCGCGATCACCTCCTGCACCAACACTTCCAACCCCAGTGTGATGATGGCGGCCGGGCTGGTGGCGAAAAAGGCCCTGGAAAAAGGCTTGCAACGCAAACCCTGGGTCAAGAGCTCGCTGGCGCCGGGCTCCAAGGTCGTCACCGACTACTTCAAGGCAGCGGGGCTCACCCCTTACCTCGATCAACTGGGCTTCGACCTGGTCGGCTATGGCTGCACCACCTGCATCGGCAACTCCGGCCCGCTGGACGAAGCGATCGAGAAAGCCATCGGCAGCGCCGACCTCACCGTCGCCTCGGTGCTGTCGGGCAACCGCAACTTCGAAGGCCGCGTGCACCCGCTGGTCAAGACCAACTGGCTGGCTTCGCCACCGCTGGTAGTGGCTTACGCGCTGGCCGGCAGCGTGCGCCTGGACCTGACCCGCGACCCGCTGGGTACGGGCAACGACGGCCAACCGGTGTACCTGAAGGATATCTGGCCAAGCCAGCAGGAAATTGCGGCGGCCGTGGCCAAGGTCAATACCGCTATGTTCCACAAGGAATACGCCGAAGTGTTTACCGGCGATGCGCAGTGGCAGGCCATCGAGGTACCACAGGCTGCCACCTACGTGTGGCAGGCCGATTCTACCTATATCCAGCATCCGCCGTTCTTCGACGACATCGGCGGACCGCCGCCACGCATTGCCGACATCCACGGTGCGCGGGTACTGGCGCTGTTGGGCGACTCGGTGACCACCGACCATATCTCCCCTGCCGGCAACATCAAGGCCGACAGCCCTGCCGGGCGCTATCTGCGCGAGAAGGGCGTGGAGCCACGCGATTTCAACTCCTACGGCTCGCGGCGTGGCAACCATGAAGTGATGATGCGCGGCACCTTCGCCAACATCCGTATCCGCAACGAAATGCTGGGGGGTGAAGAAGGTGGCAATACCCTTCACGTGCCAAGCGGCGAGAAGATGTCGATCTACGATGCGGCCATGCGCTACCAGCAGGAAGGCACCCCGCTGGTGGTGATCGCCGGCCAGGAATATGGCACCGGTTCGAGCCGCGACTGGGCGGCCAAGGGCACTAACCTGCTGGGGGTCAAGGCGGTGCTGGCGGAAAGCTTCGAGCGCATTCACCGCTCCAACCTGGTGGGCATGGGCGTGCTGCCGCTGCAGTTCAAGGCCGGCCACGACCGCAAGCAGCTGGTGCTGACCGGCAAGGAGCGGATCGACGTGCTGGGCTTGAGCGGTGCACAGATCCGCCCTGGCATGAGCCTGCCGTTGCGCATCACCCGCGAAGATGGGCAGCAGGAACAGATCGAGGTGCTGTGCCGTATCGATACCTTGAACGAGGTGGAGTACTTCAAAGCCGGAGGAATTCTGCACTACGTGTTGCGACAGATGATCGCCGGCTGAGGCTGGGAGGTACGGCTGCGAACTTGCGGCGCTCTCGAGACCGAGCGCCGCCCGCGATGCGCCGCGCGGGCGGCGCTCGATTTCACAGGCGCCACAGCTCCAACGCCGGACCAAACGCAGCCACGTTAAATAATCATTCAATAAAACCAGTGGCTTGCCGATACCTGTCCAAAGCCCTGCGGACTATCACCCCATGCGTAACAACCAGCCGATTACCCAGAGAGAACGGACTTTCCCTGCCCAGCAGCGGTTGATCTCCACCACCAACGCCAAGGGCGTGATCACGTACTGTAACGATGCCTTCATCGAAATCAGTGGTTTCACCCGCGAAGAGTTGACCGGCGCGCCGCATAACCTGGTACGCTCCCCCGACGTGCCGCCTGCCGTGTTTGCCCATATGTGGCAAACCCTGAAGCAGGGCCAGCCGTGGATGGGCATCGTCAAGAACCGCTGCAAGTCCGGCGACCACTACTGGGTCAACGCCTACGTAACACCGATTTACGACAACAACCAGGTTGTCGGTTTCGAGTCGGTGCGGGTCAAGCCAACCGCTGAGCAGATTCGCCGCGCCGAAGCACTGTACCAGCGCATCAACCAGGGCAAGCCAGCTGTACCTCGCAGGGACAAGTGGCTGCCGGTGCTGCAGGACTGGTTGCCTTTCATCCTGATCAGCCAGGTGGGCTTCCTGATCGGCAACTGGCTGGGCCATTCCTGGGGCTTTGCCCTGGCTGCCGGGCTATCCGTACCCCTGGGCCTGCTGGGCTTGAGCTGGCAGCAGCGCGGCCTCAAGCGCCTGTTGCGCCTGGCCGAGCAGACCACCTCCGATCCGCTGATCGCGCAGATGTTTACCGACAGCCGTGGCGTACAGGCGCGTCTGGAAATGGCCATGCTCAGCCAGGATGCCCGCATGAAAACCTGCCTGACCCGCCTGCAGGACAGTGCCGAACACCTCAGCGACCAGGCGCGCCAGTCCGACGCCCTGGCGCACAAGAGTTCTTCGGGGCTGGAGCGCCAGCGGGTGGAGACCGAGCAGGTCGCCGCCGCCGTCAACCAGATGGCCGCCACCACACAGGAAGTGGCCAACCACGTTCAGCGCACCGCCGATGCCACCCAAGAAGCCAACCGCCTGACCAGCCAGGGCAGGCAGATTGCCGGGGAGACCCGCGAGGCCATTGAGCGCCTGTCGGCAGCGGTGGGCGAAACCGGTCAGACGGTCACCCAACTGGCCAAGGACAGCGACGAGATTGGTGGCGTCGTCGATGTGATCAAGGGCATTGCCGACCAGACCAACCTGCTGGCACTGAATGCGGCCATCGAAGCGGCGCGTGCCGGTGAAATGGGCCGTGGCTTTGCTGTGGTGGCCGACGAAGTGCGCCAGTTGGCCCAGCGCACTGCCGAATCCACCGGGCAGATCCACGGCCTGATTGCCAAGCTGCAACAAACCGCCAGCAACGCCGTGCTGACCATGGAAACCGGCCACCGCCAGGCGCAGGAAGGCGTCGACCGTGTGATGCAGGCTGACGAGGCACTGGTGGGGATCAGCGAAGCGGTGGCCAACATCACCGACATGGCCACCCAGATTGCCGCCGCTACCGAAGAGCAGACTGCAGTGGCCGACGAAATCAGCCGCAACATCAGCACCATTGCCGAACTGGCCGACCAGACCGCCGAACAGGCGCAGCATTCGGCACTGCTGAGCGAGGAGCTGACCAGCACGGCGGGCAGCCAGTATTCACTGGTGGAGCGGTTCAACCGCTAATGCTCGCGACTTAAGCACTCCACCGCTGTGGATGGCACCGGCCCTGCCGGTGTTCGCGGCTAAAGCCGCTCCCACAGCAACCGAGTGCCCTTGAAGCCTGCGACGTACCTGTGGGAGCGGGCATGCCCGCGAAGAAACCAACGCGGTAGATGGCACCGGCCCTGCCGGTGTTCGCGGCTAAAGCCGCTCCCACAGCAACCGAGTGCCCTTGAAGCCTGCAACGTACCTGTGGGAGCGGGCATGCCCGCGAAGAAACCAACGCGGTAGATGGCACCGGCCCTGCCGGTGTTCGCGGGCATGCCCGCTCCCACAAGGGCCGCGTATGCCTGCGGTCTGTGTTACCAGTCCAGACGCAGGCGGCTCTCGAAATAGCGCTCTTCGCCGCTCAACGGGTCCTCGAAACGCAAGCTCTGCGCCAGCAGTTTCAGCGGCCGCTGGTAGTCATCAGCTGCATCAAGCAGCTGCGGATAGAACGGGTCATTGCAGATTCCCGCCCCCAAGGCTGCCATGTGCACGCGCAACTGGTGGGTCTTGCCGGTCACTGGCGACAGCCCATAGCGCCACAGCTCACCGTTCTTCTCCAGCACCTCGGCCAGAGTTTCGCTGTTGGCCTCCCCTTCCACTTCGTGCATACGGAAAAACGGCTCGCCATGCACCAGGCGGCTTTTGTGCACCAGTGGAAATGCATGCTGCGGCAAAGCCGCCGCAATGGCCTGGTAGCGCTTGTCGATGCGCCGTTCAGGGAACAGCCGCTGGTAGGCGCTGCGGCTGTGCGGGTTGGCAGAAAACAGCACAAGCCCGGCGGTGTGCCGGTCAATGCGGTGCAGCGGCACCAGGTGCGGGTTATCCAGGCGACGGATCAGGCGGCGCAGCAAGGTCTGCTCGACGTATTCACCGGTTGGCGTCACCGGCAGGAAATGCGGTTTGTCTGCCACCACCAGGTGTTCATCCGCGTGCAGTACCACCTCCTGCACCGGGATCGGCCGCTCGTTCGGCACTTCGCGGAAGTAGTGCAAACGCATGCCACGCTTGTAGGGTAACTCGGCGGCAACCGCCCGGCCCTCGGCATCCAGCACCCTGCCACGGGCAAAACGGTCGAGCCACTGGGCGCGGTCGATGGCCTTGAAATGGTCGCACAGGCAATCAAGCACCGTCGCCCAGTTACCGGGGGGCAGGCACACCGTGCTGGCTTGCTGGCGGGCGGGGTCGAAGGGCGCGGTCATGGCAGGGCTCGGAACGTTCACGGCCGCGCATTATCGCCCAAGCCCGCGCCCTCAACCAGCCTGGACTATCGCCTCGCTGCGTTCCTTCAGCCAGCGCAGCACCTGCACCGGTTCCCAACGGCCTGGGTCGTAAAGGGCATAGAGCAACCCTTGGTAACCCACCACATCCAGCCCGCGGTGGTAACCGGCACGCTGGAACAAGGCCTCGATTTCGGCGAAGCAGGTATTGAAGTGCACTTTACCGAACGGCGTGCGGTCGTCGGTCACCAGGCCTTCGAGGCGCAGTTCCAGAACGGCGTCAGCCACCCGATCCACGGGCATGCGGTTGACGCTGTACTTGAGTTGCTCGACGTTGAGCATGGCTTTACCTCGATACTGTATTTATATACAGCATACGAACATCCCCTTGCCGCCGTCAATGCGCTTCATTGCAGCCCCGCCAGGTAGCCACTGCCTTTGCGCATGGTCAAGACCTGCCGACGCGGCGTGCCCGGGGCCACCGACAGATGCACCCACCTGTCGAACTCCAGGATGAGTTGATCGAACGGCACGGCGCTTTCGCTGATCCTGCGCACGGTTTCCCGAGGGCTGACTTCAATTACCGTGAAGTCCGCCGCCAGGCCTTGTACATGCTGGCTGTTCGTGGCACCGCCGATCAACCGGTTGACCTTCTCGCTGCGAAAACCGCTGCTGACGATGATCGGCGCGCCGAACAGTGCGCGCACCTGCTCCAGCGCACCGCACAGCAATTGCAGGTTGGCCCTGGCTTCAGGGGGCGGGGTGTTATCGAATCCGTCCCTGGCGGCGAGCTGGGATACGGTCATTTCATCGAACGTGAAATGTGGGGTGATCAACATGGCGAACTATTCCGATGATGAGGGAGGTAGCGGCGCCAGAGTGCGCCGGCACCTGATCATCAGCTCGCGTCACAGATCATGGAGCAGGGTTGCGACTCCTCTGCGGCCTTCATTGCCCAAGGAACGCCACCACCTGTTCGGCATCGAACGGCCAGTGCAGCTCGGCGGCATTGTCGCAGCGTCGCAACACTGGAATGATCAGGCCGTAACGCTCGAACAAGGGCTCGCTCTCGGCAATGTCGACCAGCTCCACCAGCAGGCCATGATCGACGAAAGGCATCAGCACAGCTTCGGCCACTTCACACAGGTGGCAGCCGAGGGTGCCGAACAGTTGGCATTCAGGCAGCATGGGCAGGTCCCGGTTTGACATGCAGAGAAACCTATTCTAGGTCTGTCGCGCCCGTCATGCACCTGACCTGGCTCAATCCTGGCTGGTGGCGCCGATACGGTGCAGCGACAAGTCCGCACCCTGAAACTCCTGCTCATGGCTCAAGCGCAGCCCATGCAGCGCGCGGATTGCGCCATAGACGCCAAAGCCGCCGACCAATGCCACCACAACGCCCATCAGGCTGCCCAGCAACTGGCTGATCAGGCTGACACCGCCCATGCCACCCAGTGCCGCCTGGCCAAAGACGCCGCAGGCAATGCCACCCCACACGCCGCACAGGCCATGCAGTGGCCACACGCCCAGCACGTCGTCGATCTTCCAGCGGTTTTGCGCTGCGGTGAAGGACCAGACGAACAACGCGCCGGCCACCAGGCCGGTGGCTAGTGCGCCAATCGGGTGCATCAGGTCGGAGCCGGCGCAAATCGCCACCAGGCCGGCCAACGGCCCGTTGTGCAGAAAGCCTGGGTCGTTGCGCCCGGCCAGCAAGGCCGACAGGGTGCCACCGACCATGGCCATGAGCGAGTTGATCGCTACCAGCCCGCTCACCCCCTGCAACGTCTGGGCACTCATCACGTTGAAGCCGAACCAGCCGATGATCAGAATCCACGAGCCCAACGCCAGGAAGGGAATGCTCGACGGCGCAAACGCCACCAACCGGCCCTCGCGGTAGCGCCCACGGCGCGCGCCCAGTAGCAGCACCGCCGCAAGGGCCAGCCAGCCGCCCATGGCATGCACCACCACCGACCCTGCAAAATCGTGGAAAGGCGCGCCGAAACGGGCCTGCAACCAGGTTTGCAGCCCCAGGTTGCCATTCCATACCACGCCCTCGAAGAAGGGGTAGACAAACGCCACGATCAACGCCGTGGCACACAGTTGCGGCACAAAGCGCGCCCGCTCGGCGATGCCCCCGGAGATGATCGCCGGGATCGCCGCAGCGAAGGTCAGCAGAAAGAAGCACTTGACCAGCGCATAGCCATGGTCGACCGCCAGCGCCGCTGCCGGCTGGAAGAAATTGACGCCATAGGCTATCCAGTAACCGATGAAGAAATACACCAGTGCCGAAATGGCAAAGTCGCTGAGGATCTTCGACAAGGCGTTGACCTGGTTCTTGTGGCGCACCGTGCCCACTTCGAGGAACGCGAAGCCGGCATGCATGGCCAGCACCAGAATGGCGCCCATGAGAATGAACAGGGTATTGGAACCGTGGACCAGGGAGTCCATCGCGCTGTGCATGTTTTCCATGAAATAGGCAGACCTGCTGAAAAAGGCACCAGGACAGTTCAAGAACCTGCATCCCTGCACCGAATCGGTGCCAGCCCCCTGCCCTGTTTCGGTGACCGGGTCGGAGCCTGCGTGGTTTTTTCTTGGGTTTGTCGAGGATTGGGTTAAGGTTTATCGGTACCCGCTGCGCTAGCGCCCTGAATCGGCGCAATAGCTGCCAGCGACGCCCCGCAACGTGGCAATGCCTTAGCAAGGCCCATACCAGCACCGGCACTTGAACCTTCCGCGCGTGCTATTACTCGAATTACCATCACTCATCGACAGGGAGAGGCCCATGGCCAGCAAATCGGCAAAGACTGCACAAGAAATTCTGATGGCTGACTTCCAGGCTTTGGTACGCGACACCGAGCGGCTGCTGGCCGACACTGCCAACCTGGCCGGCGACCAGGCCGACGAATTGCGCGAACAGATTCACGACCGCCTGACCCAGGCTCGCGAAACCCTGCAACTGACCCAGGACTCTGTCCGCGAACGCGGCCAAGCCGCGCTGGGCAGCGCCGAGCAGTACGTGCAGGAAAACCCGTGGCAGGCAATCGGCATCGCGGCCGGTGTCGGCCTGTTGATCGGCCTGCTGGCCAACCGGCGCTAAGGGGTTCCCATGGAGAATGACGCCAACGGCGCCAGCGCCTCGGGCAAGCGCCTGGGCGCCGCAGCGCTGGGGCTGCTGCACAGCCATATCGAACTGTTCGGCATCGAGTTGCAGGAGCAAAAGGGCCGCACCTTGAGCCTGCTGCTGTTCGCAGGCCTGGCCCTGGTGTTTGCCCTGTTGCTGCTGACGGCCCTGTCCGGGTTGTTGCTGGTGCTGCTGTGGGACAGTTATCGCCTGGCCGGCATCATCGGCCTGTGCGTGTTCTATGGCCTTGCCGCGCTGTACTGCGGCTTGCGCCTGAAGGCTGCGGTGTTCGACGAATCGTCGCCCTTCGGGGCCACCCTCGACGAACTCGCCAAGGACCGGGAGCGCCTGTTGCCATGAGCCTGCCACAACTGCCAAACACCCGTAACCCGCGCGAACTGCGCAAAGCACTGCTGCGCCTGCGCATGGAGATGCACCGCCAGGAAATTCGCCATGAGTCCGGCCAACTGATGGAACCGCTGCGCCGCGTGCGCGGCATGGGCAGCTCGCTGCATGAAGGGCTGGGGATCAAGCATGCGCCTTTGTGGGGGATTGGCGCCGTGGTGGCGCTGGGTTTCCTCACCGGCAAGGGCGTGCGCAGCGGTAACCTGGCGCGGCTGGTGCGCCTGGGCAGCAGCCTGCTGCCGCTGGTGCGCCTGTACCTGCAAGGCAACCGCCGCCCCTGAGCCCTGCACATTCCTTTGCAGGAGCGGCCTTGTGCTGCGAAGAGGCCGGCCCGGTAACACACGTGTATCGATCAAACGGGCCTCTTCGCAGCACAAGGCTGCTCCTACAGGATATGCTGCTTCCTTCGATCCACAGGAGAATGCGCCTTGGACTGGCACACCCTGCTCACCCGTGAACGCCTGGGCAAAGCTCTCTACAGCGCCGATGAACTCGGGCGCAGCCCTTTCCACAAAGACCATGACCGCATCATCTTCTCCGGCGCCTTTCGCCGCCTCGGGCGCAAGACCCAGGTGCACCCGGTTACCAGCAACGACCATATCCACACGCGTCTCACCCACTCGCTGGAAGTCAGCTGCGTAGGTCGATCGCTCGGCATGCGCGTCGGGGAAACCCTGCGCGACAACCTGCCCGACTGGTGCGCCCCCAGCGACCTGGGGATGATCGTGCAGTCAGCCTGCCTGGCCCACGACATCGGCAACCCGCCATTCGGCCACTCCGGCGAGGACGCCATCCGCCACTGGTTCCAGCAGGCCGCCGGGCGTGGGTGGCTGGATGACATGAGCGACGACGAGCGGGCTGATTTCCTGAATTTCGAGGGCAATGCCCAAGGCTTTCGCGTACTCACCCAGCTGGAGTACCACCAGTTCGACGGCGGTACGCGGCTGACCTACGCCACCCTCGGCACTTACCTGAAGTACCCCTGGAGCGCGCGCCACGCCGACGCGCTGGGCTACAAGAAGCACAAGTTCGGCAGCTACCAGAGCGAGCTGCCCCTGCTTGAGCAGATCGCCCGCAAGCTCGGCATGCCGCAACTGGAAGAGCAACGCTGGGCGCGCCACCCGCTGGTGTACCTGATGGAGGCCGCCGATGACATCTGCTATGCGCTGATCGACCTGGAAGACGGCCTGGAAATGGAGTTGCTGGAATACGCCGAAGTCGAAACGCTGCTGCTTGACCTGGTCGGCGAAGACCTGCCAGAAACTTACCGCCAGCTAGGCCCACGCGATTCCCGCCGGCGCAAGCTGGCGATTCTGCGTGGCAAGGCTATCGAGCACCTGACCAACGCCGCCGCCCATGCGTTCGTCGAGCAGCAGCAGGCATTGCTGGCCGGACACCTGGCAGGCGACCTGGTCGAGCACATGCACGGCCCGGCCAAGCGCTGCGTGCTGCAGGCCAAGGACATGGCGCGCAACAAGATCTTCCAGGACAAGCGCAAGACCCTGCACGAAATCGGCGCCTACACCACCCTGGAGATTCTGCTCAACACCTTTTGTGGCGCAGCGCTCGAACAGCACGGCGGGCGCACCCCCTCGTTCAAGAGCCGCCGGGTACTGGACCTGATCGGCAACAATGCCCCGGACCCGCATGCCTCGCTGCACAGCGCGTTCCTGCGCATGATCGACTTCATCGCCGGGATGACCGACAGCTATGCCAGCGAAATGGCCCGCGAAATGACCGGGCGCTCCAGCCCCACCTGAATCACGCCGGTGCAGCCACGGCCCCTCAGCCGGTGCTGCACCGCGTATTGCAGGAAACTTCCTACATATACTGGCAGCAAGTTAAACAGTACGAATAAAAGCCCATGAAAAGTTACCAAAGACGCTTTGACATTGGGTCAAACACAAAAAATTCGTAGCCCGTTTTGTTTTATCTTGTAAGCCATTTCCCATAAGGAGCGAATCGCCCTCCCCCGCATGCCCGATGACTTCCAACTGCGATAAGGTGCCGGTTGTCCCCCTCAATCGCCCGCAGGGAAGTTGAACATGCATTCCATATTTATTGTCGACGATCATCCTGTCATCCGCCTGGCCGTCCGTATGTTGCTGGAAAACCAGAATTACAAGATCGTCGGCGAGTCGGACAACGGCGTGGACGCCATGCAGATGATTCGTGAAGCCGCGCCCGACCTGGTCATCCTCGACATCAGCATCCCCAAGCTAGACGGCCTGGAGGTACTTTCCCGCTTCCAGGCCATGGCCCTGCCATTGAAGGTTCTGGTATTGACCGCCCAGTCTCCGGCATTGTTTGCCGTGCGTTGCATGCACTCCGGCGCCGCAGGCTATGTGTGCAAGCAGGAAGACCTGAGCGAACTGCTCAGTGCTATCAAGGCGGTACTGGCCGGCTACAACTACTTCCCCAGCCAGGCAATAAAACACAACCAGACAACCGATACCGAGCTGCAACTTTTCCGCCAGGTAAATGACCGCGAACTGATGGTACTGCAACTCTTCGCCCAAGGCCGCAGCAACAAGGAAATTGCCAAGGGCATGTTCCTCAGCAGCAAGACTGTCAGCACCTACAAGAAGCGCCTCATGCACAAACTTCAGGTCAGTACACTGGTTGACCTGATCGAAATAGCCAAACGCAACGCGCTGGTCTGAGGGTGGTCATGCCGCACCCTATTGCTCGCCTGCTGCTCGCCCTGCTCCTGTTCAGCGGCGTAGCGCAGGCCACCTATCAAGGGGCCTCGTCCTATACGTTACTGGCTCGGTCATCGGCCAAGCCGACCCAACCCATGCTCACGGCCGAACAACGGCAATGGCTCGAAGGCCGTCAGGAACTGGTACTGGGCACGTCGGCGCCAGACTACCCGCCGTTCGACATCACCAGTGGCGGCCGCGACTACCAGGGCCTCACCGCCGAGTACGCGAGCCTGATCGGCACAGCCCTGCAGTTACCCATACGGGTGCTGCGCTTCCCCAGTCGGCAGGCGGCGGTGGAGGCGCTCAGGCATGGTGATATCGACCTGCTTGGCAGCGCCAATGGCTACGAAGCGGCCAGCGACGGCCTGGCGCTGTCGCAACCGTATGCCGTTGACCAGCCGGTGCTGGTAACACGCGAAGACGAAAGCCGGGCGCTCGACATGGACCTGGCCGGCCTGCGCCTGGGCATGCTTTACCATTACCTGCCCAAGCAGGAGGTACGCAGCACCTACCCCATGGCCGAGCTGCTGGCCTTTGGCTCCTCCAGCCAGGCCTTGAACGCCGTGGCGTTCGGGCAGGCCGACGTATACATCGGCGATACCATCTCCACCCACTATCTGCTTAACCGCGGCCACCTGCCGCGTCTGCGCATGGCCAATTTCGGCAAGCACGAGGCCATCGGCTTCGGCTTTGCCTTGCGCCAGCAGGACACGCTGCTGCTGGAGGTGGTGAACGCCACACTGGACAGCCAGCCCCCCGCCCTGCGCGCCAGCATCTTCAAGCGCTGGAGCGCCGGCAGCGACCTGCTGCTGACCGAGCGCAAGCTGCAACTGACCGACGCCGAGGAACAATGGCTGCAAGATCACCCGGTGATGCGCGTGACGATCGATGATACGGCTGCGCCGCTATCGTATTTCGATGGCTCGGGGCATTTTCGCGGCATCACCGCCGACCTGCTGGAGTTCATCAGCTTGCGCACCGGCTTGCGTTTTGAAGTGCAGCGTACCAGCGGCATCGCCGACATGATCGCCCGCCTCAAGGATGGCCGCGCTGATGTGATTGCCGCACTGGCCACCGGCGCGGTGACCGACGATGACCTGCAAGTCAGTCGGCCCTACCTGGAGAGCGCCTTCGTGCTGGTAGGCCGCAAGGACGATATGGCCCTGAACACCCTCGATCAGTTGCAGGGGCATCGCGTGGCCATTACCCGCTATAGCGCCATGAACGCGAAGCTCTCGCGGCACTATCCGGCAATCGGCTGGGTCGAGACCGAAAGCGGGTTCTATTCCATGGCATTGCTCAACAGCGGGGCGGTGGACGCAGTGATTACCACGTTGCTCGACGCAAACCATGCCTTGGCCAACAACCCTGGGCTGGTCATCCACACCACGGTAGGCAGCGAGCCCGCCAACTTCGCCATGGCCACCAGCACTCCGTCACAGGCGATGATGTCGATCCTCGACAAGGCGTTGCTGAGCATTTCGCCAGAAGAGCTGGGGGTAATCAACAACCGCTGGCGCGGCTTCGGCCAGCACGACGATGGTAACGGCAAAGGCTACAGCCAGCTTGCGCTGCAGGTGGTGCTGGGCATGGTCGCGCTGCTGTTGCTGGCCTTGCTCTGGAACGCCCGCCTGCGCCTGCAGATTCGCCAGCGCCAACGCGCCGAACGAGCACTGAACGACCAACTGGCGTTCATGCGCGCCCTGCTCAACGGTACCCCTCACCCCATGTACGTACGTGACCGCGAGGCCTGCCTGCAAAGCTGCAATTACAGCTATCTGGAAGCCGTGCAGGCCCGCTCCGATGAAGTCATCGGCAAACAGCTGGACGGCAGCCTCTTTGCCGACGAAGAGCAAACCCGGCAGATCCAGGCCGACTACCTGAAAGTCATGGCCGCAGGCTCGCCGTTGATCATGGACCGGCCACTGCGGATCAAGGGCCGCGAAATGACCATCTATCACTGGATACTGCCGTACCGCGACTCGCTGGGAGAGGTGCAGGGCATCATCGGCGGCTGGATCGACATCAGCGAGCGCCGCCAGTTGGTCATGGAACTGCGTCAGGCCAAGCAGCAGGCCGACGATGCCAACCGCGCCAAGAGCACCTTCCTGGCCACCATCAGCCATGAAATCCGCACCCCGATGAATGCCGTCATCGGCATGCTCGAACTGGCAGTCAAGCGCGCCGACCAGGGCCGGGTAGACCGCAGCGCACTGCAGCTGGCCCACCATTCAGCCAAGGACCTGCTGGGCCTGATCGGCGATATTCTGGACATCGCGCGCATCGAGTCTGGCCACTTGTCCCTGGCACCGGAGGTCGTCGACCTTGCAGCACTGGTCGAATCGGTAGGGCGTATTTTCGAGGGGCAGGCGCGCCAGAAAGGCCTTGCTCTGGAGGTAAGGATTGCACCCGCCGCACGCTGCCACGCACTGCTCGATCCCCTGCGTTTCAAACAGGTGTTGTCCAACCTGGTGAGCAATGCCATCAAGTTCACCGAGCATGGCCAGGTCCGTATCGGCGTCAGTCTGCAGGATGACGGCAACACCACGCCCGCAGTGCTGGAACTGGAAGTACGCGACAGTGGCATCGGCATCCACGCCGACGACCTGCAACGCCTGTTCAACCCATTCATCCAGGCCAACCCGCACAGCCAGGGCGCCCGTGCCGGTACCGGGCTAGGCCTGGCCATCTGCCGCAGCCTGTGCGAAATGATGGGCGGCAGCCTGACCATCAAGAGCCTGGAAGATGTTGGCACCCAGGTGCGCCTGAAGATGCCGCTGCAGCGGATTGACGCCGCCCCACCCCCAGCGCCGCTCCTCGAGCACCTCGATGTGCCTGACCCGCGGCTGAACGTACTGGTGATCGACGACCACCCGGCCAATCTGCAACTGATGGCGCAGCAGCTCGGCTACCTGGGCCTGCCGCACGCCAGCGCCCGAGATGGCCGCGAAGGCCTGGCGGCCTGGCGCGCAGGCGACTTCGATGTGCTGGTGCTCGACTGCAACATGCCGCACATGAACGGATACCAACTGGCGACCGCCGTCCGTGCCGAAGAACGCCATGGCAAGCGGCTGCGCTGCACCATTCTCGGCTATACCGCCAACGCGCAGCCAGAGGTGCGCCGCCGGTGCCTGAGCGCCGGTATGGACGACTGCCTGCTCAAGCCGATCAGCCTGGGCACCCTCAGCCAGCACCTGGCGGGCATTCGTCCACGCCGCCAGCAAAAGCCCCGGCGCAAGCTTTACCATCTGGACGGCCTGGCTGCAGTGGTCGGGCATGACCCCGCCGACCGCCAGCGCTTCCTGCTGGCCTTGCAGCAAAGCCTGCAGGCCGACCTGGCCAGCTTGATGGCGCTGCATCCGGAGCATGACAGCGACGCCATTGCCGAGCAGGCCCACAAGGTGCTGAGTGCGGCCCGCATGCTGGAAGCCCCCGACCTGATGCAGGCCTGCGAGGCGCTGGAGGCCCGCGGCCTGCCCACGCACCTGTTGCGCCTGCGGCGCCAGGCACTGGCGCGGCACATGTGCCGTGTAGAACGGGCTCTGGCCAAGGAACTGGCCACCGGCGCGTGCACTCAGGCAGGCAGCCAGACGTGTTAACTGGTAGACTGCGCGGCGTTATTACCTAAGAGGATTGTTTCATGGCCACAAACCGCTCCCGTCGTCTGCGCAAAAAGCTGTGTGTCGACGAGTTTCAGGAATTGGGCTTCGAGCTGAACCTGGAATTCAAGGAAGATCTGGATGACCAGGCAATCGATGCTTTCCTCGATGCGTTCCTGGAAGAAGCGATGGACGCCAACGGCCTGGACTATGTAGGCGGTGACGATTACGGCCTGGTGTGCTCGGTCAAACGCGGCTCGGCCAGCGAAGAACAGCGCGCTGCCGTTGAAACCTGGCTGAAGGGCCGTAGCGAACTGACCAAGATCGAAGTCAGCCCGCTGCTGGACGCCTGGTACCCGGAAAAGCCGATCAACAAGGCTGAGTGATACCTGCCTGGCTTGATCGCTGAAAAGGCTGCCCTTGCGGGTGGCCTTTTTTATTGGCGGTGCTTTTCCGTCGAACGTGGCGCATCGTCGCTACGCTTGGGGCATAATGCGTACTCTTTCGTCGTGGGGCCATCATCCCTTACAGCCCCAATGCCCTTTTCCCTCGCCGCAGGGTATTTATCCATTATGATCAAAACGCTTCGTCCCTTCATTCTTGCAAGCCTGCTGTTGCCACTCGCATTGCCCAGCCAGGCCGCCGCCGTCAATACCACCCTGCCCGCCAAAGTGCAGCAGGCGCTCAAGGCCAACAAGCTGCAGGACACAGCCCTGTCGCTGGTAATGCTGCCGCTGGACGGCCCCGGCACGCCGACCGTGTTCAATGCCGATGTTTCGGTAAACCCGGCCTCGACCATGAAACTGGTCACTACCTACGCTGCCCTCGAACTGCTTGGCCCCACCTTCCAGTGGAAAACCGAGTTCTATACCGATGGCACCCTGAGCAACGGCGTGCTCAATGGCAACCTGTACCTCAAAGGGGGCGGCGACCCGAAGCTGAACATGGAAAAGCTGTGGCTGCTGATGCGTGACCTGCGCGCCAATGGCGTGCGCACCATCACCGGTGATCTGGTGCTGGACCGCAGCCACTTCGTGCAACCCAACCTGCCGCAGTTCAATGATGACGGCGGCGATGAAAACAAGCCGTTCCTGGTCAAGCCCGATTCGCTGCTGGTCAACCTCAAGGCCCTGCGCTTCGTTGCCCGCAACGATGGGGGCAAAGTCACCGTCGCGGTCGAGCCACCGATTGCCAGCATCCGTATCGACAACCAGGTCAAGGCGGTGGCTTCGAAGCAGTGCACTGGCGATGTGCGCTACAACCCGGTACCCCAGGCCGATGGCATCAGCGTAACCGTCAGTGGCCAGCTGGGTGACGGCTGCAACTCGCAGACCTACCTGTCGCTGCTCGACCACGCAACCTACGCCGCCGGTGCCGTGCGCGCGATCTGGAACGAGCTGGGCGGCAGCATCCAGGGTGGCGACCGCATCGAGAACGTGCCCAAGAGTGCTCGCCTGCTGGCCCGCGCCTTCTCGCCAGACCTGGTGGAAGTGATCCGCGACATCAACAAATACAGTAACAACACCATGGCCCAGCAGCTGTTCCTGAGCCTTGGCGCGCAGTTCCGCACCGATGCCGATGGCGACGATGCCCGCGCCGCCCAGCGCGTAGTGCGCCAATGGCTGGCGAAAAAGGGCATTACCGCGCCGCACCTGGTGATGGAGAACGGCTCTGGCTTGTCGCGTGCCGAGCGGGTCAGCACCCGGGAAATGGCCCAGATGCTGCAGGCTGCCTGGAAGAGCCCCTACGCTGCCGAGTTCATGAGTTCGATGCCGCTGGTAGGCATGGACGGCACCATGCGCAAGCGCCTGAAGCGCACCGCCATGACCGGTGAGGGGCACATCAAGACCGGCACGCTGAACACCGTGCGGGCGATTGCCGGCTTCAGCCGCGACAGCAACGGCCATACCTGGGCGGTGGCAGCGATTCTCAACGACCCGAAACCGTGGGGTGCCTCGCAGGTGCTCGACCAGGTGCTGCTCGACCTGTATCGCCAGCCGAAGCTGGCAGGCAGCACCGCGGCCAACTGATTGGTCAGCCAGTACCGGCCCTTTCGCGGCAAAAGCCGCTCCCACAGGTACTGCACAGGCCTCAAGCGCTGTGAAGATCCTGTGGGAGCGGCTTTAGCCGCGAAAGGGCCAGTACTCACAACTGGCACCTATCAGGCGGATTCCCCTTCCACCCGGTCCCGCCCGGCCTGCTTGGCTGTATAGACACCCGCATCAGCCCGCAACAGCAAGGCATCGGCGCCCTCCCCCGGCCGCCAGCCCGCCACTCCAAAACTTGCGGTCACCTGGCCCACGCCGTCCACCGGCACCGTGCGCACCCCTTGCCACAACTCAAGCGCCAGCAGCCGCGCCTGCTCGGCATCGCTGCCCGGGCACAACACCATGAATTCTTCCCCACCCAGCCGGCAGAACACATCAGTACGCCGCAAGCGCTGGCCAATACGCTGGCACAAGCTGCGCAACACCCGGTCACCCATGGCATGGCCGAAGCGGTCGTTGATGCATTTGAAGTGATCGATGTCGAGCATGATCACGGCCAACGCCAGGCCGTCGCGCTGGGCGCGCTCCAGTTCGGCCTTGAGCCGGTCCTGGAAGTAGCGGCGGTTATGGATGCCAGTCAGCGAGTCGGTGACCGACAACGCACGCAATTCCTCCTCCACACCCTTGAGGTCGGAGATATCCGTCAGGTAGCCATGCCACAGGGTGCAGCCTTGCTCCCCCACCTCTGGCGTCGCTTCGCCACGGACCCAGCGCAGGCCGGCACGCGGCAGGCACACCCGGTATTCCTCGCGCCACGGCGCCAGGTGCTCGGCCGAGTAACGCACCGAGCGGCGCACGCGGTCCAGGTCATCGGGGTGGATGCGCTCGAACACCAGCGTGGCATCCTCGCGCAATTGCTGCAGGTCCACTTCGTAGATGTCGTACAGGCCTTGGCTGGCATAGGGAAAGCACGAATGGCCGTTGGCATCCAGGCGATACTGGTAAATGCCCCCCGGCACCTCGGCACTGAGCTTTTCCAGCAGCCGGTCGCGGGCCGCCAGCGCCTCGTGTACCCGACGCCGCTCGGTGACATCAATGCAGATGGCCAGGTAGCCAACCCACAAACCCTGTTCATCCAGCATGGCGGTAACCAGCATGTTGGCCACCAACTGGCTGCCATCGGCGCGCAACAAGGTCCATTCTCCGGGTTCAGCGCCATGCGCTTGCACCGTTTCGGCGAACATGGCCTGGCCACCGGCAATCGGGCGACCATAGCGCAGGCTCAGGGCATGGCCGCGCTGGCTCAGTTCCTCGGGCAGCACCAGGTTCTCAAGGCGCAACTGGCCGATCGCCTCGCTGGCCGGGTAGCCGAACATACGCTCTGCGCCGGCATTGAAGGTACCGACCACACCTTTGAGGTTGGTAGCGATGATTGCCACCTGGGTCGCCGCATCCAGCACGCTGCGCAGCTGGTTGTGAGTGCCGCGCAGCGACTGCTCGCTGACCCGCAGTTCGGCGGTGCGCTGCTCGACCAGGGCCAAGGCGCGTTGGCGCTGGCTGAACAGGCTGTAGAGCAAGGCACTGAGCAGCAGGCTCAACAACCCACCCAGCAGGACCACCGCCAGCACTGCCGACGAACGATTGGCCTGCACGAACGCCAGGCTCGGCAGGATGCTCAACTGGAAGTGGTGATCGGCCAGGTGCAACTGCTGATTGCTGGCCAGCGACAAGGGGGCGACCTGGTTCAGCGAATCGAACATCACTTCCGGCCCCTGCAACCCGGACGGATCAACGATGCGCACCACCAGGTTGTCATCCGCCGCCACTGGCCGCCCATCACTGACCAGCTCGCGCATGCTCAGCAAGGCCGTCACATAACCTACTGCTGCGCCATGCGGATTAGCGTCGGAAAACACCGGCGCCACCAGCAGCAAGCCACGCGCGTACGATGGGATCTCGTACATGGCCAGGGGTTCGGACACCGCCATGCTGCCAGGCCCGAGTGCCCGTGCCAGGGCAGCCTGGGATGCAGCCTGGCCGGCAAGGTCCAGCCCATAGGGCAACCCTGGCATTTCACCAGATTGGGTATACAGCACAGGGAAGTAATGGTCGCGCAGCGGCGCAGGGCGCCATTGGCCTTGCGCGTCCTGGTCACGGATCACATAGCCCGTGCCTGAATGCTCACTGGCATGGCGCTCGAACTCGGTGCGTTGCGCGGCTTCGATACGCGGCGCCCAAGCGTAGGCCAGGGTGCGCTGCAGCAATGGCCGGGCGTAACCGTCAAATTCGAGCGGGGTGACTTCGTTGGAAAAGCTGAAGAACCGCCGCAGGCCGTCCAGGCGCTGCTGCTGTTCATCAAAACGCTCGGCAATGCGGCTGAAGCGCTCGCTGGCCAGCAACTCGAAACGCTGGCGCAACTGCTGCTTGTAGAACGTCTGCGCGGCAAGCGCCAAGGCGGCCGTCAACAGGCCGCCCGCCACCAAAGCCACCAGCGCCACCGCCCAGGCGGACACCGCTTCTGTGCACAGGCCAAATAACCGCGCACGCACGCCACACTTTGACATACACCCATCTCGTCACGTCAGCGTCCTGCGGATTATCTCGCCCTCCTCACATTTATAGCTATTGGCCATTAGCCGCGCAATGTACCTCGTCGGCTCAACGCAATTGCAGGCGCCAGGCGCGGTGGATCCGGTTGTTTCGGGCAAAGTCCGGGTCCAGCGTCTGGGCAGTGATTTCTTCCACGGCATAGCGCGCCATCAGGTGTTCGTCGAGCTGGAACTTGCGGAAGTTGTTGGAGAAATACAACACGCCATCCGGGGCCAGGCGAGCCATGGCCAGGTCCAGCAGCTGTACGTGGTCACGCTGCACATCGAACACGCCTTCCATGCGCTTGGAGTTGGAGAAGGTTGGCGGGTCGATGAAGATCAGGTCGTAGCTGTCGCGGTTAGCTTCCAGCCATGCCATCACATCACCCTGCTCCAGGCGGTTGCGCTCGGAAAAGCCATTGAGCGCCAGGTTGCGCCGCGCCCAGTCGAGGTAGGTTTTCGACAAATCGACGCTGGTGGTGCTGCGTGCGCCGCCCTTGGCCGCATGCACGGAAGCCGTGGCGGTGTAGCAGAACAGGTTGAGGAAGCGCTTGCCGGCAGCCTCGCGCTGGATACGCATGCGCATCGGGCGGTGGTCAAGGAACAGCCCGGTGTCGAGGTAGTCGGTGAGGTTGACCAGCAGCTTGACGCCACCTTCGTTCACCTCCTGGAAGCGGCCCTCGGTGGCCTGGCGCTCGTACTGCCGGGTGCCGCTCTGCCGCTCGCGGCGCTTGAGCACTACACGCTGCGGCGAAATACCCAGTGCCTGGGGGATGGCTGCCAGGGCATCGAGCAGGCGCGATTGAGCCTTCTCCGGGTCGATCGAACGTGGCGCGGCGTACTCCTGCACATGCACCCAGTCGTGGTACAGGTCGACCGCCAGGGCGTACTCGGGCATGTCGGCATCGTACAGGCGGTAGCAGTCAACCTGCTCGCGGCGGGCCCACTTGCCCAGTTGCTTGAGGTTCTTCTGCAGGCGGTTGGCAAACATCTGCGCGCCTTCCGACAGGCGCGCCGGCTCACTGGCTACCGGCGCTTGCTCACGGATTTCGGCGTTGTCAGCCTGCGCTTCGCGGCGCTCACCGGTCACGAACTGGTCGGGCTGCACCTTGAACAGCAGCAGCTTGCACGGCAAGGCGCCGTTCCAGAACGCGTACTGCTTGTGGCTGCGAATACCCATGCGCTTGCCCAGCTGCGGCGCGCCGGTGAACACCGCCGCCTCCCAGCCCATGCAGGCCTGGCGCAGGCGCTCGCCCAGGTTCTGGTAGAGGTACAGCAGGCTGGCTTCGTCACCCAGGCGCTCGCCATAGGGCGGGTTGCTGATGACCAGGCCTTTCTGGTTCTGGTCCGGGCGTGGCTCGAAGGTACTGACCTCGCCCTGATAGATTTTCACCCAGTCGCCCAGACCGGCGCGCTCGACGTTGTTGCGGCCCGGCTGGATCAGCCGCGGGTCGGCTTCGTAACCGCGGATCCACAGCGGTGGCTTGGCCAGGCCGGCCTGCGCCCGGGCCTGCGCCTCATCGTGTACCTTGCGCCACAGCGCCGGCACGTGGCCGAGCCAGGCACTGAAACCCCAACGTTCACGCTTGAGGTTGGGCGCGATATCGGCAGCGATCATCGCCGCTTCGACCAGGAAGGTACCCACACCACACATCGGGTCGGCGAGTGCGCCACCTTCGGCGGCAATGCGCGGCCAGCCCGAGCGGATCAGCACTGCTGCCGCCAGGTTTTCCTTCAGCGGCGCAGCACCTTGCTGCAGGCGATAGCCGCGCTGGTGCAGGCTGTGGCCGGACAGGTCGAGGGAAAGAATGGCCTCGCCACGGTCCAGGCGCAGGTGCACACGCACGTCAGGGTCGATCTTTTCCACCGACGGGCGCAGGCCTTCGCGGTTGCGCAGCTTGTCGACGATCGCATCCTTGACCTTCAGCGCACCGAAGTGGGTGTTGTCGATGCCCGAGCCATGGCCGCTGAACTCCACCGCGAGGGTGCCGTCGGCTGCCAGGTGGTCGGCCCAGTCAACCGCGTTGACGCCGTCATACAGGTCGTCGGCGTTCTTCATGGAGAAGCGCTTGAGCACCAGCAGCACCCGGTTGGCCAGGCGCGACCATACGCACAGGCGGTAGGCGGTTTCCATGTCGGCGGCGCCGCGAATGGCCGAGGTGTGCTCACGCACCTCGTCAAGGCCAAGGCCCTTGGCCTCTTCGGCAAGCAGGCTTTCGAGGCCTTTGGGGCAGGTGAGGTAGAGTTCGAAACGGTCCGACATGAGTATTCCAGAGCCTTGGGCTATTTGACTGACGAGGCGACGCATCGCCACGCGATGTTTGCCCGCATGCCTTTCCAGCAGGCGTGCGGGTGGCCGTTTCTGGCACATAAGCGTGCCGCGAAGGGCCGGGCCGCCTGACCGATCTGCGCTCGGCCAAGTGGCAAAGACAGCTTAGATCATCAGGCAGTACAAAAAATTCTGGCGATGGAGGGGCCTGTGTGACCCTTCGTCGCATTTCAAATTATTTCTGTCACCCGCGAGCAACGCTGGCGAAATGACGTCAATGATCAGCAAACCCTGATCATAGCGGGCTAAACCTCAAATAAGGTTAAGTCGCATTTATTTACTTATCCCCTGACCCTATGAAAGGTTACGTGCTTATGACAAATCGATCATTCACACCGTGACTCGCATTCGTTAGAACTGGTCTCAGGCCGCTTCGCAACGAGGCGGCACTTTCAGCTCGCCACGCCGGCAGCGAGCGCAAACCGGCAGAAAGACTCTGCCCGGCCTCAGAGAGGCCGACGGGACATTACAGTCAACAAGTGAGGGCAACACCCTATGAGAAGACTTAAGCGTGATCCGTTGGAAAGAGCATATTCACGTGGCTACCAATACGGGGTCACCGGCAAATCCCGCGAACTTTGCCCCTTCAATCTTCCTTCTGTTCGCCAAGCCTGGATCAACGGCTGGCGCGAAGGTCGCGGTGATAACTGGGACGGAATGACTGGCACCGCTGGCATCCATAGACTCAACGAAAATCACGCCGTTGGCTGATCGAGGACACTGAATTCGATTTACCATGCACGCCCCATCCGGGCGGCGGGCGAAGGCCCAGGGGCCCCTTGAAGGGGCCCTTTTTTTGCCTGTCGATCAAACCCGTGGCATTGCCGCGATAGCGTCCACCGCCTCGCGGATCAGTGCCGGGCCTTTATAAATGAAGCCCGAGTAGATCTGCACCAGGCTCGCCCCGGCGGCGATTTTCTCGGCAGCGTGGCGGCCTTCGGTAATGCCACCGGCAGCAATGATCGGCAGCTTGCCGCCCAGCTCGCCTGCCAGCACCTTGACGATGTGGGTGCTCTTTTCCAGCACCGGCGCGCCCGACAGGCCGCCCGCCTCGCCACCGTACGGCAGCCCCTCGACACCTTCACGACCCAGCGTGGTGTTGGTGGCAATTACCGCATCCATACCCGATTCCATCAGCGCGGCTGCGACCAGTGCGGTTTCTTCGTCGCTCATGTCCGGGGCAATCTTGATGGCCAGCGGCACGCGCTTGCCATGGGTAGCGGCCAGTTGCTCACGGCGCACGGCCAGGGCATCGAGCAGCTGCTTCAGCGAATCACCAAACTGCAGGCTGCGCAGGCCCGGGGTGTTCGGCGAACTGACGTTGACGGTGATGTAGCTGGCGGCGGTGTACACCTTGTCCAGGCAGATCAGGTAGTCATCGACGGCACGCTCGACCGGGGTGTCGAAGTTCTTGCCGATGTTGATGCCCAGCACACCGCTGTAGCGCGAGGCTCGTACCCGGTCGAGCAGGTTATCGACACCCAGGTTGTTGAAGCCCATGCGGTTGATGATGGCCGTGGCCTCCGGCAGGCGGAACAGCCGTGGCTTGGGGTTGCCCGGCTGCGGGCGCGGGGTGACGGTGCCAATCTCGACAAAGCCGAAGCCCAGCTGGGCAAAACCGTCGATGGCCGCGCCGTTCTTGTCCAGGCCGGCAGCCAGGCCCACCGGGTTGGCGAAGTTCAAGCCCATGACCGAAACCGGCAAGGCCGCAGGCTGCTTGCACAGCATGCCGTTGAGGCCAAGGCGGCCACCGGCACCGATCAGGTCCAGGGACAGGTCGTGGGAAGTTTCCGGAGAAAGCTTGAACAGCAGCTGGCGGGCCAGGGTATACATGGGCGGGCAAGACTCGGGGTGAGTGAGGGGGCGATTATAGCCACCGTGGCGCTGACAGGACAGTAAATCATGGGGCCACTGCAGGCCTGGCACATCGGTTGCACCGGTTTGGCCCACAGCCTAACCAGTACAGGCGAGGAACCTTGTGAACACTGCACCCCGAGCAACGCCCCTGGCCTGGGTCAACGGCAGCGATGCGCCCGAGAAGCCTAGCCTGAACATCGGCTACATGGCCCTGACCGACTGCGCCTCGGTGGTGGTCGCGGCCACCCAGGGCTTCGCCCAGCAACACGGCCTTACCCTCAACCTCAAGCGCCAGGGCTCTTGGGCGGGGCTGCGCGACAAGCTGGTCAGCGGCGAACTGGACGCCGCGCACTGCCTGTATGGCCTGGTCTACGCCGTGCATCTTGGTATTGGCGGCGTACCGGCCAGTGACATGGCGGTGCTCATGGGGCTGAACCAGAACGCCCAGGCCATCAACCTGTCCCCGGCCCTGCAGCGCAAAGGCGTGACCAACCCTGAAGCACTGGCGCGATTGGTGCACCAGCATGGCGCGCGCCTTACCTTCGCCCAGACATTCCCCACCGGCACCCACGCTATGTGGCTGTATTACTGGCTGGCCAGCCAGGGCATCCACCCACTGCGCGACGTCGACAGCGTGGTGGTGCCGCCGGCACAAATGGCCGCACATATCCAGGCCGGGCGCATCGACGGCTTTTGCGTGGGCGAGCCCTGGGCCGCCGATGCGGTTGCCAAGGGCCAAGGCTTCACCCTCGCCACCAGCCAGTCGATCTGGCCGGACCACCCGGAAAAAGTCCTGGCCTGTGCCCGCGCCTTTTCCGAGCAGTACCCCAACAGCGCCCGCGCCTTGATCAAGGCAATCCTCGCCGCCAGCCGGTTCATCGAGCAAAGCCCGGAAAACCGCCGCAGCACCGCGCAACTGCTCAGCGGCAGCGCCTACCTGGACACGCCGCTGGAGAGTATCGAGCCACGCCTGCTCGGCCACTACCAGGATGGCCTGGGCAACCACTGGCAAGACCGGCATGCCCTGCGCCTGTTCGACCATGGCCGGGCCAACCTGCCGTATCTGTCTGACGGCATGTGGTTCATGACCCAGTTCCGCCGCTGGGGCCTGCTGCGCGAAGACCCCGAATACCTCGGCGTGGCCCGCCAGGTACAACAACTGGCACTGTATAGCGAGGCGGCGCAAAGCCTTGGCGTAGCGTGCCCTTCGCTGCCGATGCGCAGCAGCCTGCTGATTGACGGCAGCTGCTGGGACGGCAGCGACCCCTACGGATACGCCCGCAGTTTCAGCCTGCATGCACTGGGCGAATTGCCCGGTGCCCGTGTCGGCGCGTGAGGGGACCAACATGTTGCGCATCCTGCTGATTGACGACACCCAGCACAAACTCGGCCGCCTCAAGGCGGCGTTGATAGAGGCGGGCTTCGAGGTCACCGAAGCCCCGGGCTTGACCATCGACCTGCCCGCCTGCGTCGAAACGGTGCGCCCGGATGTAGTGCTGATCGACACCGACTCACCTGACCGTGATGTGATGGAACAGGTGGTGTTGGTCAGCCGTGACCAGCCGCGCCCCATCGTGCTGTTCACTGACGAGCATGACCCTGGGGTGATGCGCCAGGCGATCCAGGCGGGGGTCAGTGCCTACATTGTCGAAGGCATCCATGCTGCCCGGCTGCAGCCGATTCTGGATGTGGCCATGGCCCGTTTCGAAAGCGACCAGGCACTGAAGGCGCAGTTGGTGGCACGCGACCAGCAACTGGCCGAACGCAAACGCATCGAGCAGGCCAAAGGTTTACTGATGAAAATGAAAGACTGCAACGAAGAACAGGCCTACACCCTGATGCGCCGCCAGGCCATGAGCCGACAGCAGAAGCTGATCCAGGTGGCAGAGCAGATCATTGCCATGCACGAGATGCTCGGCTAGCAGCGCAGGCCGCTCCCACAAAGTCCGCTCTGCTCGATATTCCGAATTGGCCCGGCTCTTGCTGATGTATTTACACCGGTAGCCAACGGCGGTTGCCCCACTTAAATCCCGACAAAGACGTCGCTCTCCCCTCCACCTTCCTGGAGTGGGTAGCGGCGTCTTTTTCGTTCCGTTGCATTGCCGAGTGAGGTGTTCGATGAGTACCAGCTTCTGGAAATCCGGGCATGTGCCCACGTTGTTCGCTGCGTTCCTGTACTTCGACCTGAGCTTCATGGTCTGGTACCTGCTGGGCCCGATGGCGGTGCAGATTGCCGGTGACTTGCAACTCAGTGCACAACAACGGGGCCTGATGGTAGCCATGCCGATCCTCTCCGGGGCGATCCTGCGCTTTGCCATGGGCGTGCTGGTCGACCGCCTGTCACCCAAGACCGCAGGGCTGATCGGCCAGGTGGTGGTCATCGTCGCGCTGGCGGCGGCCTGGCACTTCGGCGTACACAGCTATGAACAGGTGCTGCTGCTGGGCTTGTTCCTCGGCTTTGCCGGCGCTTCGTTCGCCGTGTCGCTGCCGCTGGCATCGCAGTGGTACCCGCCACAACACCAGGGCAAGGCCATGGGCATTGCTGGCGCCGGCAATTCCGGCACGGTGTTCGCCGCCCTGCTGGCCCCGGCGCTGGCCGCCGGCTTTGGCTGGAACAATGTGTTCGGCTTTGCACTGATTCCGTTGACGCTGGCGCTGGTGGTGTTCGCCCTGCTGGCACGCAACGCCCCAGAGCGCCCCAAGCCCAAAGCAATGGCGGACTACCTCAAGGCCCTCGGCGACCGTGACAGCTGGTGGTTCATGTTCTTCTACAGTGTCACCTTCGGCGGCTTCATTGGCCTGGCCAGCGCCCTGCCCGGCTACTTCAGCGACCAGTACGGGCTGAACCCGGTCACTGCCGGCTACTACACCGCTGCCTGCGTGTTCGCCGGCAGCCTGATGCGCCCACTCGGCGGCGCCCTGGCCGACCGCTTCGGCGGCATCCGCACCCTGCTGGGCATGTACAGCGTGGCCGCCATCTGCATTGCCGCAGTCGGTTTCAACCTGCCGTCTGCCGCCGCCGCACTGGCACTGTTCATCAGCGCCATGCTGGGCTTGGGCGCTGGTAATGGCGCGGTATTCCAACTGGTGCCACAACGCTTCCGCCAGGAAATCGGCGTAATGACCGGGCTGATCGGCATGGCCGGCGGTATTGGGGGCTTCCTGCTGGCGGCAGGGCTCGGCACCATCAAGCAGCACACCGGCGATTACCAGCTGGGGCTGTGGCTGTTCGCCAGCCTGGGCCTGCTGGCGTGGTTCGGCCTGCATGGCGTGAAACAGCGCTGGCGCACCACCTGGGGCTCGGCTGCAATCACTGCAGCGCGGGTCTGAGGCACGCCGATGAGCCTGCAACTGAGCTTTGCCCAGGCCAGCGCCACCGGGCCGCGCGCGGAAAACCAGGACGCCCTGCGCCTGGTGACCCCAGCGCCAGAGCTGGCCGCCAGCAAGGGCTACCTGTTCGCGCTTGCCGACGGCGTCAGCCAATGCGCCGATGGTGGCCTGGCAGCACGCGCCAGTTTGCAGGCGCTGGCCCTGGACTACTACGCCACCCCCGCCACCTGGAGCGTGGCCCAGGCACTCGACCGCCTGCTGCTGGCACAGAACCGCTGGCTGCGCGCTCAAGGCAGCGGCCAGCCATTGTTGACCACCCTCAGCGCACTGGTACTGCGGGGCCGACGATTCACCCTGGCCCATGTCGGCGACTGTCGTGTTTACCGCTGGCACGCCGGGCACCTGCAGTGCCTGAGCGAAGACCATGTGTGGGACCAGCCGGGCATGCAGCATGTGCTGAAACGCGCGCTGGGCCTGGACCAACATCTGCTGGTGGATTACCTGGAGGGCGAGCTGCAGCCGGGTGAGTGCTTCTTGCTACTCAGCGACGGAGTCTGGGCCAGCCTGGGCGACCAGCACATCCAGGCGGTGCTGCGTGAACAGCCCGACCTGCAACTGGCCGTCGACACGCTGGTTGCCAGCGCGCACCTCAATGGCAGCCAGGACAACGCCAGCGCCTTGCTGGTGAAGGTCGAGCAACTGGGCACGGCCAACCTCGGTGACACCCTGGCACAGCTGCAGCAATGGCCGTTACCCGGCCCCCTGCGCGAAGGCCAGGTGATCGATGGCTGGCTTACCGAACAGCTGCTGTCGCACAGCCGCCAGTCGCTGCTGTACCGGGTGCGCGACGGCCAAGGTCAAACCTGGCTGCTCAAGACCCTGCCTGGCGCACGCGAGCAGGAGCCGAAGGCGGCGCAAGGGCTGTTGCTGGAAGAATGGTTCCTGCGCCGGGTCGCTGGCCGACATTTCCCCGAGCTGCATGCAGCCAGCCAGCGGCAACACCTGTACTACGTGATGCGCGAATACCCCGGCCAGACCCTTGCAACGCTGCTGGCCGAACACGGCCCGCTGCCCTTGCCACAGTGGCTGGAAATGGCCCGGCAACTGCTGCAGGCGGTCGGCGTGCTGCACCGGCGCAACCTGCTGCACCGCGATATCAAGCCAGACAACCTGCACCTGGGCAGCGATGGCCAGCTACGCCTGCTGGACTTCGGCCTGGCCTACTGCCCAGGCCTGTCCGAAGACCCGCTGCACGACGTGCCCGGCACACCCTCGTACCTCGCCCCGGAAGCGTTGGACGGCCAACCGCCCAGCCCACGCCAAGACCTGTATGCCGTGGGCGTGACGCTGTACCACCTGCTGACCGGGCACTACCCGTATGGCGAGGTTGAAGCCTTCCAGCGCCCGCGTTTCGGCCAGCCAGTCAACGCCGCTCGCTATCGCCCCGACCTACCGGAATGGCTGCAGCACAACCTGCAACAGGCGGTAGCCACCGACCCGGCGCAACGCTTCGAAACGGCCGAACACTGGCTGCTGCTGCTTGAACGCGGCGACCGCCAGGAGCTGCCCAACCGGCCAAGGCCATTGCTGGAGCGCGAGCCGCTGAAGGTGTGGCGCACGCTGGCGCTGCTGTCCCTGCTGTTCAACCTGATTTTGCTGCTCAGCCTGCTAAAAGGCTGAGCGCACCCTGCCGATGAGGAGTACCCCGATGAATGCAAAAGTCTGGCTGGTGGGTGCCGGCCCTGGCGACCCTGAACTGCTCACCCTCAAGGCGGTACGTGCCCTGCAGCAAGCCGCCGTGGTGATGATCGACGACCTGGTCAACCCGGCAGTACTGGAACATTGCCCCCAGGCCCGGGTGATCGCAGTGGGCAAGCGCGGCGGCTGCCGCTCCACACCACAGGCGTTCATCCAGCGCCTGATGTTGCGCCATGCTCGACAAGGGCGTTGCGTGGTACGGCTCAAGGGTGGCGACCCGTGTATTTTTGGTCGCGGAGGTGAGGAGGCGCTATGGCTGCAGGGACATGGCATCGAGGTGGAGCTGGTCAACGGCATCACGGCGGGCCTGGCAGGCGCCACGCAATGCGGCATTTCGCTGACTTCACGCGGCGTCAGCCGCGGGGTGACGCTGGTGACGGCGCACACCCAGGACGACAGCGAGCTGAACTGGACCGCTCTGGCACAGGGCGGGACGACGCTGGTGGTTTACATGGGGGTGGCGCGGCTGGAGCAGGTACGCCAGGGCTTGCTGGCGGGGGGCATGGCACCGGGCTTGCCGGTGGCGATGATCGAAAATGCCTCGATGCCGCAGCAGCGTGAGTGCAGGAGCGATGTGCTGGGCATGGTTGAAGATGCGCGAATGTTTGGCTTGCGTAGCCCGGCGATTCTGGTGATTGGGGAAGTGGTTGGGGAACAGCAGGCTCTGGAGCTTGTTTCAATCGCGGGCTGAATACCCGTCACTGCAGGAGCAGCTTCGTCCTGCAAAGAGGCCATTACAGCGACAGGATACCTTTGCCCTTACCGGCCTCTTCGCAGCACAAGGCTGCTCCTACAAGCGCTGTGCAGGCTGTGAGGCCGGTTAAAACCCAGGCAAAGAAAAACCCGGCCGAGGCCGGGTTTTTCATGAAGCATCAGGCCAATTACTTGGACTGAGCTTCTACCTGAGCTTCAACGCGACGGTTGACAGCACGGCCTTCTTCGGTGGCGTTGTCAGCAACCGGACGGGTTTCGCCGTAGCCTACCGAGTCAACACGGGTAGATTCTACGCCGTACTGCTGGGTCAGGACTTGCTTGACAGCGTTGGCACGACGCTCGGACAGCTTCTGGTTGTAAGCGTCTGGACCCACGGAGTCAGTGTGACCTTCAACCACGGTGGTGGTTTGTGGGTACTGCTTCATGAAGTCAGCCAGGTTCTTGATGTCGCCGTAGCTGTTAGGCTTGACGACCGACTTGTCGAAGTCGAACTTGACGTCCAGCTCAACACGAACGACTTCGGCAACAGCCGGGCAGCCGTCGGCGTCAACGGTAACGTTGGCCGGGGTGTCTGGGCACTTGTCGACGTTGTCGCAAACGCCGTCGTTGTCGGAGTCGGAGCAAACTTCAGCAACTGGAGCTGGAGCGGCTTCGGCTTGCTTCGGGCTACCGCCGAAGTTCAGACCAACACCAACGCTTGGGGCCCACTCGGTGTCGCCCTGGTCGATGTTGTACTGAGCTTCTACGCCGGCACGGGCGTAGAACATGTCGGTGATGTACCACTTGGCGCCAGCGCCAACGTTGGCGAAGGTGGAGTGGTCACGACCGCCACGGCCGGTCTGGCCCAGCGACTGGTGCGAGAAACCAGCGGAAACGTACGGACGGATGGCGTCATACGGGTTGTTGAAGTGGTAAACGGCGTCCAGGGCGGTGTTCGAGCCCTTGATGTTCTTGCCGTCTTCGCCACGAGCGTTGTGAACTTCGTCGTAACCCAGGCGCAGTTCAACGTCGTCGGTCAGGAAGTAACCGATCGAGCCGCCGAACAGATTGCCGTCGTTCTTGAAGTCACGCTGGCTGTCGAAGAATTCTTTCTTGTAGAAGCCTTCGACTTCCACAGCGCCTGTGCCTTGTGCCATAGCGCCAATCGAGGTGGCGGCTACGAGCGAACCAATGGCCAAGCCCAAGGTGTTTTTCAATTTCATCCGTTAAATCCCCATCTGGTGATAGTTAAGCAGTCCCACCACAAACAAGGGGGACAACTCGACGGCAAGTCTAGCAGAACTCGCCGATTCGTTAGAGATATTTGCACGCCACTAAGTTTCATCAAGGCCGGCAAATTTCTCACGAAGCTTGTCTAGCGCACGCTTGTAGCGCATTTTCGTTGCGCTCAGGCCCATGTGCATGATGTCTGCAATTTCCTGAAATTCAAGCTCTGCGACAAAACGCAGCACCAGAATTTCCCGGTCAATCGGGTTCACATGCACCAGCCACTTGTCCAGCCCGCCTTTTTCTTCCGGCTTCGGGGCCTTGTCTTCGGACGCCTCTTCGATAGGGTCCAGACTCAAGGCATCCATCAGCCGGCGTTTACGGCGCTCCTTGCGGTACTGGGTGATGCACTCGTTGTAGGTGATGCTGTACAGCCAGGTCTTGAACTTGGATTTACCCTCGAAGTTCTTCAGCCCGTACAGCACCTTGAGCATCACTTCCTGACAGACATCGTCCGCGTCACGGTCGTTCCCCAGATAACGCGCACAGACGTTGAACAGGGTCCGCTGGTAGCGCCGCATGAGCTCCTCATAGGCGCGGGTAACGTGGTACAGCTCCTCATGCGAACGCGCCACCAACTCTTCATCGGTGAGCTCGCGGGGGTCATAACGCATGGGCGGCGAATGAACTTTATTCAAAACGGATCTGGCCGACAGTCAGGTCAATGTCGCCGCGCGACCCCATGGGTCGAATTTCGCGGCGGCATACATTAACAGCTTTTGTGCGGTTAGCGGCTATTGACGCGCTGCTCAAGCAGCTCGCGATTGGCCAGCGACACCAGTTCGCCATCATCGGTCAGCAGCGTTGTCTTGACCGTGCCGATTTCCTCGATATGCCCTTCGACCTCTCCAATTCGCACCTGCTGGCCGACCTGGTAGAGTTCACGCACGTAAATGCCGGCCAGAATCTGCCCGGCAATTTCGCGGCTGCCAAGGCCCATTGCCAGGGCTACCGCCAGACCAACGGTAATCAGCCCGATGACGATCACGTGGTTCAGCAGGTCGGTTTTCACCTCCAGCTGGCTGATGGCAACCGAGATGCTGATGATGATCACCAGGCCCTGGGTAATACGCCCAAGGCCTGCCGAATATTCCAGGCCGATGCCTTCGGCGGCGCCGCGCACCAGCCCGTTGGCCACCTGCGCCAGCAGCACGCCGGCCAGCAACACCAAGGCGGCGCCGAACACTTTTGGCAGGTACAGGGCGAGCATGTCGAGGGTCGCGGAAACCCGCTCCAGGCCTAGCGACTCAGCGGCCGAGACGAGGAAGATGAGCAGCACGAACCAGTAGACAATCTTGCCGATCAAGGTCGAGATCGGCACCTGGATGCCAACCCGGCCGAGCATCTTGGTGAGGCCGGTGCCGGCCATCAGGCGGTCAAGGCCAAGCTTGGCCAGCAGTTTGGACAATAGCGTGTCGAGCAGCTTGGCCACCACGAAACCGAGCAGCACCACGACCAGCGCGCCGAACAGGTTGGGGATGAAGTTCGCTACCTTGGTCCAAAGTGCAGTCATCGCGGCGACCAGGCTCTGGGTCCAGAGATCGAGTTCCATATTCAATCGGCCTTATCTGCTTTGCTGCCGGTGGCAGCGTTGCGGGAAGAGTGTCGACGCACCGGCGCGACATGCGCCGAGCCATTATTGACGGCAATCAGCAGCGCCTGGCTCCAGCGGCCAAGCAGGCTGAACAGATCGCCCGCGCCAACCTGGCGGTTGGCGGTTTTCAGCACGCGACCCAGGCAGGCAGCGTCATCCCGGTCATCGCGGTCATTGCCGGAGGGTGACGCCTTGAGCAGGTCACGCAGGGATTCTTCAAACGGATCGTGCATGGGCACCTCGCGCAGTGTCAGCAAGAGACGAGATGGCCGGGCAATGGGTCACACATCCGATTGGGACGAATGTTTCAAAATGAACACCTAGACCCATCGCAACCGCCGGAACATCCACCACTGCCCCACCGCCAGCCCAAGCACGACGATGCAGGCGAACAGGAAGCCATAGGGGTTTTCTGCCCCCGGGATACCGCCGACATTGATGCCCAGCAACCCGGTAACGAAACTCATGGGCAAGAAGATGCAGGTGATGATGCCAAAGCGGTACATGGTGCGGTTCATCCGCTCGCTTCGCCGGCGGTCTTCGCTTTCCAGCACCAGTGCGGCACGCTCGCGGGTCAGTTCCAGCTCTTCGAGGTAGCGGATCAGGCTGTTGTTCAGCTCGTTCCAGTAATCGGCATCGGCATCGGCAAACCAGCTCCATTTGCTGCGTGACAGCTGGGCGTAGATCTCCCGCTGCGGGGCCAGGAAACGCCTCAGGCCCGCTGCACGCCGGCGGATCTGCTGCAGGCTGCCGTTCTCCGGAGTGTACCGTTCGTCGGATTCGACCTTTTCTTCTTCCAGGTCGACCAGTTCGGACAGGTCGCTGACCAGGCCCTGGACCTTTTCAGTCAGCAGTTCGCCCATCAGCAGCAACAGCTCGGACGCCGACTTCGGCCCCCTGCCCTGCTCCAGCAACTGAAGCATCTCGTCACTGGCGCGCAATGGCCGCAAGCGCAGCGAGATGACCCGCTGCGCCTGTGCGAAGATGCGCACCGAGACCATGTCTTCGGGCTCTGCGCCCGGGTTGAGGTTGACCCCACGCAAAAACAGCAACAGCTGTTCGTCAGCCATGGGCAGCAGGCGCGGCCGGGTGTTTTCTTCCAGCAGCAGCTCGCAGGCGAACTCGCTCAGGCCGCTGTCATGCAGCAGCCAGGTGCGGGTTTGTGGATGGCTGCGGTCCCAGTGCAGCCACAGGCTCTGCTCCGGTTGCAGCTGCAGGTCGTCCAGTTCAGTACGGGCAATCGAGCGCGCGCCGCCTTTACCATCGAGCACCAGGGCATGCACCAGCCCCCACTGCGCGTTGTCTTCCTCGAACATCAAAGCTCCATCAGCGCGTGCGGCGCATCACTCCGGCATTTTCAGCGGGCTTGGCGAGACCAGCACGCCATTGTTGTCGGCATATACGTACTCGCCCGGGCGGAAGGTCACACCGGCGAATGTCACCGCCACGTTGAGGTCGCCGATGCCGCGCTTGTCGGTTTTCATCGGGTGGCTGGCCAGGGCCTGTACGCCGACGTCGGTCTGGATCAATACGTCTACATCACGCACGCAGCCGTAGATCACCAGGCCTTCCCAACCATTTCTGGCGGCCTTTTCAGCGAGCATGTCGCCCAGCAGCGCGCGGCGCAGCGAGCCACCGCCGTCCACTACCAGCACCTTGCCCTTGCCGTCGAGTTCGACCTGCTCCTTGACCAGCGAGTTGTCTTCGAAGCACTTGATGGTGACGATCTGGCCACCGAACGAGTCGCGGCCGCCGAAATTGCTGAACATCGGTTCCAGCACTTGTACCAGGTCCGGGTAGGCGTCACACAGGTCGGGCGTTACGTAATGCTGCATGGGAGGCTCCTGTCAGTCACAACGAAAGCGGGTATCGGCCAAGGCTACACCTTGGAGGCTGTCGCAGTCATCCGGGACCGGGCAGTCATTTGTATTCATCCTGTACCGGCCCTTTCGCGGGCACGCCCGCTCCCACAGAGATATCGCAAGGCTTGAGTGCTTCGAGATCCCTGTGGGAGTCATTTGTATTCATCCTGTACCGGCCCTTTCGCGGGCACGCCCGCTCCCACAGGGATATCGCAAGGCTTGAGTGCTTCGAGATCCCTGTGGGAGTCATTTGTATTCATCCTGTACCGGCCCCTTCTCGGGCACGCCCGCTCCCACAGGGATATCGCAAGGCTTGAGTGCTTCGAGATCCCTGTGGGAGCGGGCGTGCCCGCGAAGAGGCCGGCACAGCTAATGCAGGATCAGCTGGCTGGCAAAGGCTCTACCGCCACAGCGGACGCATGCACCGGCAACAGCGGGTTGCGCAACCAGCGCTCCACCAGCGGCCACACCTGCACCTGCGCGGCCTTGCTCACCAGCATGTCGACGTGCCCGAAGGCGTCGAAGCCTTCTTCACGCCCCAGCCGCAGGAACTGCTTGCGCTCCCCCCCCAACTGCTCGAACAGCTTTCGGCAGGCCCACACCGGGTCCTGGAAGTCCCCCGCGCCGGCCACCGCCAGCAGCGGCACATCCACCTCTGCCAGCCCCGCCCACCAGTCGCTCTGCTTGTCGCCAAAGCGCCCGAACAGGCCGTGCCAGCGCATGCTCTCCAGCGCCAGGCCGATGGGCTCGTCCTCTGGTCCACGCTTGAAACGTGGCCCGGAAATCTGCCCCCAGCGCTTGAGCACCAGCTTCGCGCCCCAGGCCAGCGGTGGCACTTTCAGCGGCCAGTAGACGCGGCTGATCTGGGTACCGAACAGCGCAACGCTGGCCACCTCCCCGGCAGCAAGAAAGCCACCACCCAAGGCTGCCGCCAGAGTAGTGCCGCCCAGGGAATGGCCAATCCAGTGTGGCGCCTGGCCCGACTGCTCGCGCACGAACGCGGCAATCAGCGGCAGGTCATCACGGGCATAGGCGGCTACGTTGTTGTGCTGCCAGGCGTGGTTACGTGGCGACAGGCCGTGGCCGCGCATTTCCGGGATCCACACATCGAAACCGGCACGGGCGAGATACGCACCCAGGCCAACTCCTTTGGGCGAGTACCAGAAACGCCGATTGGAAAAACTGCCGTGCAGAAGAATGACCGGCACACCCAGAGGCTGGCCCTGATCGGCCAGCCCCAGACGGGTAAGGGCAAGCTCGACGCTAGGGTCAGGGCCATTGCCGGCCTTGATCCGGTACACGTCTTCGCTGAGGTCGCCGCGCCGCTCGGCACTGAGCAGGGCCACGGGAAATAGAGTGCTGCTGCTTTGCATAAGGTTGCTTGGTGCACAAAAAAGGGCGGGAACCATTACTGGAACACGCCCTGGAAAAAACCAGGCGGGGGTACGCCAGACGTCCCCCCGCGTTTTACCTCGTCAGGCTGCGCCCTGGCCCTCGGCCAGGAAGAACCAGGTCTCGAGTACCGAGTCCGGGTTCAGCGACACGCTCTCGATGCCCTGCTCCATCAGCCACTTGGCCAGGTCCGGGTGGTCCGATGGACCCTGACCGCAGATGCCGATGTACTTGCCGGCCTTGTTGCACGCGGCAATGGCGTTGGCCAGCAGCTTCTTCACCGCAGGGTTACGCTCGTCGAACAGGTGGGCGATGATGCCCGAGTCACGGTCCAGGCCCAGGGTCAGCTGGGTCAGGTCGTTGGAGCCGATCGAGAAGCCGTCGAAGTACTCAAGGAACTCCTCAGCCAGAATGGCGTTGGACGGCAGTTCGCACATCATGATCACGCGCAGGCCGTTGTCGCCACGGGACAAGCCGTTTTCGGCGAGCAGGTCGACGACCTGGCTGGCTTCGCCCAGGGTACGCACGAACGGTACCATGATCTCGACGTTGGTCAGGCCCATCTCGTTGCGTACACGTTTCAGTGCACGGCACTCGAGCTCGAAGCAGTCACGGAACGACTCGCTGATGTAACGCGAAGCACCGCGGAAGCCCAGCATCGGGTTTTCTTCTTCCGGCTCGTACAGTTTGCCGCCGATCAGGTTGGCGTACTCGTTGGACTTGAAGTCCGACAGGCGCACGATGACCTTTTTCGGGTAGAAGGCCGCAGCCAGGGTGCTGATGCCTTCGACCAGCTTCTCGACATAGAAGCCGACCGGGTCGCTGTAGCCGGCAATACGCTTGTCGACGCTGTCCTTGAGCTCTGGCGGCAGGCCTGCGTAGTTGAGCAGCGCCTTGGGGTGCACACCGATCATGCGGTTGATGATGAATTCCAGGCGCGCCAGGCCGACACCGGCGTTGGGCAGCTGGGCAAAGTCAAACGCACGGTCGGGGTTGCCGACGTTCATCATGATCTTGAATGGCAGCTCCGGCATGGCATCAACCGAGTTCTGCTTGATGTCGAAGCCCAGCTCGCCCTCGAAGATGAAACCGGTGTCGCCTTCGGCGCAGGACACGGTCACACCCTGGCCGTCTTTCAGCAGCTGGGTGGCGTTGCCGCAACCGACCACGGCCGGAATACCCAGCTCACGGGCGATGATCGCCGCGTGGCAGGTACGGCCGCCGCGGTTGGTAACGATGGCACTGGCGCGCTTCATCACCGGTTCCCAGTCAGGGTCGGTCATGTCGGAGACCAGCACGTCGCCCGGCTGGACCTTGTCCATTTCCGAGACGTCGTTGATCACGCGCACCTTGCCGGCGCCGATGCGCTGGCCGATGGCGCGGCCTTCGACCAGTACGGTGCCTTTTTCTTTCAGCAGATAGCGTTCCATGACGTTGGCGCTGGAACGGCTCTTCACCGTTTCCGGGCGTGCCTGCACGATGTACAGCTTGCCGTCGTCACCGTCTTTGGCCCACTCGATGTCCATCGGGCGCTGGTAGTGCTGCTCGATGATCATAGCCTGCTTGGCCAGTTCATTGACTTCGTCGTCGCTCAGGCAGAAGCGCGCACGCTCGGCACGGTCGACTTCGACTGTCTTGACCGAACGGCCGGCCTTGGCTTCTTCGCCATAGACCATCTTGATGGCCTTGCTGCCCAGGTTGCGACGCAGGATGGCCGGGCGGCCGGCCTGCAAGGTTTGCTTGTGCACGTAGAATTCGTCAGGGTTGACCGCACCCTGCACCACGGTTTCGCCCAGGCCGTAGGCGCCGGTGATGAACACCACGTCGCGGAAGCCCGACTCGGTGTCGAGGGTGAACATCACGCCTGCAGTGCCGGTTTCGGAGCGGACCATGCGCTGCACGCCGGCCGACAAGGCCACCAGCTTGTGGTCGAAGCCCTGGTGCACGCGGTAGGCGATGGCGCGGTCGTTGAACAGCGAGGCGAACACTTCCTTGGCCGCGCGGATCACGTTGTCGACGCCACGGATGTTGAGGAAGGTTTCCTGCTGGCCGGCGAACGAGGCGTCCGGCAAGTCTTCGGCGGTGGCCGAGGAACGCACGGCAACGGCCATGTTGTCGTTGCCAGCGGCCATTTCGGCGAAGGCGGTTCGGATTTCCGAATCCAGACGCGCAGGGAACTCGGCTTCCATGACCCACTGGCGGATCTGGGCGCCGGTTTTGGTCAGGGCATTGATGTCATCCACATCCAGCGCGTCGAGCGCGGCGTGAATCTTGTCGTTCAGACCACTCTGTTCGAGAAAATCGCGGTACGCCTGCGCCGTAGTGGCAAAGCCGCCCGGCACCGATACACCAGCACCGGCAAGGTTGCTGATCATCTCGCCCAGGGATGCGTTCTTGCCCCCCACATGCTCTACATCATGGACGCCGAGCTTATCGAGGGAAACTACGTACTCTACCAAGGTGATCTCTCCACTAACTGTGTTGGAAAAGCTCAAAAAGGCGCCCGCCTGTCTTCGGTGACTTGGCCGGGCGTTTGTGGCCTGTACCTGGAAAATAAGTGAGAATGCCGACAGCCGCATTCGGCAAACCGAACTTATCATATCCAAGAATCGTCATCAGCTTAAGGCCCAGATCGCAAATGAAACGAACCGCGTTCTTCATCTCCGACGGCACCGGTATCACTGCCGAAACCCTGGGCCAGAGTTTGCTCGCGCAATTCGAGAGCATTCCGTTCAACAAATTCACCCGTCCGTACATCGATTCGCCAGACAAAGCGCGGACCATGGTCCAGCAAATCAACGCTGCGGCCGAGCGTGACGGGGTGCGGCCGATCATCTTCGACACCATCGTCAACCAGGACATCCGGGAGATCCTGGCGACGTCGAACGGCTTCATGATCGACATCTTTTCTTCGTTTTTATCCCCGCTAGAGCAGGAATTGACCGCCCATTCGTCGTATTCCGTGGGCAAATCGCACTCGATCGGCGGCAATTCCAACTACATGGAACGCATCGAGGCGGTGAATTTCGCCCTGGACAACGACGACGGTGCGCGCACCCACTACTACGACAAGGCCGACCTGATTCTGGTAGGTGTGTCACGCTGCGGCAAGACCCCCACCTGCCTGTACATGGCCATGCAGTTTGGCATCCGCGCCGCCAACTATCCGCTGACCGAAGACGACATGGAGCGCCTGCAACTGCCGGCTGTGCTGAAAAAGCACCACAGCAAGCTGTTCGGCCTGACCATCGACCCAGACCGCCTCACCGCCATCCGCCATGAACGCAAGCCCAACAGCCGCTATTCCAGCTTTGCCCAGTGCGAGTTCGAAGTGCGTGAGGTAGAGAGCCTGTTCCGCCGGGAGAACATACCCAACATCAATTCCACGCATTTTTCGGTGGAAGAGATTTCGGCGAAGATCCTGGTGGAAAAAGGGGTGGAGCGCAGGTTCAAGTAAGCCTGTACCGGCCCTTTCGCGGGCTCGCCCGCTCCCACAGGTCTTGCGCCAATCTCGAACCCGGTGTGATACCTGTGGGAGCGGGCATGCCCGCGAAGAGGCCAGCTCAGGGATAAAAAAACCCGGCATCTCTGCCGGGCTTTTCATTTCAGCTCAAGCTCAGGACGGCACCACCGTCGCCTGCCCGCTCATGGCCAGGTCGACCAGCTCGCGGTTGGCCACCGCGTACATCGCATAGTCGGTGCCGGTGGCATTGCGCAGGTCGTCCAGCATGGCACGCCAGCGCTCTACCATCACCCGATGCTGCTCGGCCCACAGTGCCACGCGGGCGTCCATGTCATCCGGCGCATCGGCCATCTGCAGCACCGAAATGGTGATCGCCCGCTGCTGCAGGTCGATGTCGTCGCGGAAGGCTTCGCGGGCCAGCGCCTGCCAGTTGTTCTCCACCGGCAAGTTGCTGATTTCCTGCAAGTACCAGGTCAGGTCCAGCGAGCTGCCCACGGCGAAGAACGCCTTGGCCACCTGGGCGGGGTCGTGACCGGTGACGTCGGCCGCTTCGATGATCGGCAGCAGGGTGTACAGGTGGCTGGTACCCGCCACCATGCGCGCCAGCAGTTCTGGCACACCCGCGTCGACAAAGCCCTGGTAGCGCACCATCCAGCGTTCGCGGGTCGGGCCTTCGAGCAGCTCATCGAGCTTGAGCCCGAGTTGCGCGATCTTCGGCCCAAAGTGCGCGGTATCACGCCCGGCGTCCTGCTCGTTGCGGCGGCTGCGCAGGAACCAGCGCGTGGCACGGCGGCCCAGGCGCATCAGTTCGTCCATCAGGGTGAGCTGGATTTCTGCCGGCACCTGGTAGTCCAGTGCCTCGATCTGGCGGAACCAGTGCGGCAGGTGGAAGATGTCGCGCACGATCACATAGGCCCCGGCCACGTTGGCCGGGCTCATGCCAGTCGACTCCTTCAGGCGCTGGACGAAAGTGATGCCCATGTTGTTGACCAGGTCGTTGGCAATCTGGGTGCTGACAATTTCGCGCTTCAGGCGGTGGCGGCGCATGGAGTGGGCAAACTTGCTCACCAGCGACGGCGGGAAGGCGGTTTCCATGTCGCGGGTCAGGTAGTCGTCGTCCGGCACCAGCGATTTCAGCAGCTGTTCCTTGAGGTCGATCTTGCTGTACGAAATCAGCACCGACAGCTCGGCGCGGGTCAGCCCATGGCCAGCAGCCAGGCGTTCGGCCAGTTGCTCTTCGGACGGCAGGAACTCGATGGCGCGGTCCAGCTTGCCACGGGCTTCCAGGTCGGCCATCAGGCGCTTGTACTCGGCAATCCGCTCACGGGCACGGCGAGCCGCCAGCGACAGCGCCTGGGTCTGCTTGTAGTTGTTGCCCAGCACCAGGCCGGCCACTTCGTCGGTCATGCTGCCGAGCAGCTGGTTGCGCTGCTTCTCGGTCATGTCGCCACCCTGCACCACTTCGTTGAGCAGGATCTTGATGTTGACCTCGTGGTCGGAGCAGTCCACGCCGCCGGCGTTGTCGATAAAGTCGGTGTTGGTGGCGCCGCCGTTCAGGCCGAACTCGACCCGGCCAAGCTGGGTCATGCCCAGGTTGCCGCCCTCGCCCACCACCTTGCAGCGCAGTTCGTTGCCGTTGACCCGCAGCGCGTCGTTGGCCTTGTCGCCGACATCGGCGTGGCTTTCGGTGCTGGCCTTCACGTAGGTACCAATGCCGCCGTTCCACAGCAGGTCGACCGGTGCCTTGAGCAGCGCGTTGAGCAGCTCGGTCGGGGTGAGGCGGTCGGCTTCGATGGCGAAGCGCTCTTTCATCTGCGGGCTGATGGCGATGCTTTTGGCGCTGCGGGGGAAGATCCCGCCGCCTTCGGACATGATGCTGGTGTCGTAGTCGCTCCAGGCCGAACGCGGCAGGTCGAACAGGCGCTTGCGCTCGGCAAAGCTGGACGCAGGCTCCGGGTTCGGGTCAATGAAGATGTGCAGATGGTTGAAGGCTGCCACCAGTTGCAGCTTGTCGGACATCAGCAGGCCGTTGCCGAATACGTCGCCGGCCATGTCGCCCACGCCGATCACGGTGATCGGGTCTTCCTGCACGTTGATGCCGCGCTCGCGGAAGTGGCGCTGCACGCCCACCCAGGCGCCGCGTGCGGTAATGCCCATCTTCTTGTGGTCGTAACCGGCCGAACCGCCCGAGGCAAAGGCGTCGCCCAGCCAGAAGCCGTAGTCGATGGCGATGCCGTTGGCGATGTCGGAGAAGGTTGCCGTGCCTTTGTCGGCCGCCACCACCAGGTACGGGTCGTCATCGTCATGGCGCACCACGTTGGCCGGTGGCACCACGCCGCCGTCCTTGAGGTTGTCGGTGATGTCGAGCAGGCCGGAAATGAAGATTCGGTAGCACGCCACGCCCTCGGCGGCGATCTCATCACGGCCGCCACCCAGTGGCAGGCGGCGCGGCAGGAAGCCGCCCTTGGCGCCAACCGGCACGATGACCGAGTTTTTTACCTGCTGGGCTTTTACCAGGCCCAGTACTTCGGTACGGAA